>NZ_CDRTEH010000015.1:0-63193 GCF_977054825.1 Agathobacter sp. | reverse complement strand
CAGCTGACGCATAGTATAATTACCATTGGTGTTGTTAGTTAGTAGCATAATTAATTATACCAAAAAATCGCTCAGACCTCACGGTCTGGGCGATTTTTTTCTAGGGGAGTTTTTTTACAGCCCCTTTTTATTATGACGGAGATTGCAGAACGTGTTTACGCGACAATTATTTTTACAGCACTAAAAAATGCACGACTTTTATTACTTCTTTTAAAATCATCAGGCACACTGTTGCCCCTTGTTATGCTAATCTCAGGGTTTATATACAAAAGCAGGGCTGATGAGAACACATCATCTGCGTGAAATTTGCCGCCATGTGTAAAGGCACAGGCATCCTATGATTTATCTGGATATTTCAAATGATAAAAAAGGAAAAACTACCGGAAAAAGTAATTGAGAGGAGTGGAGAATCTTGATATAATTAAATATAGTGATTTAAAAAAGTTTATAATTTCTCGCTAAAATGGTAAAAATGACATTGTGACACCACTGGTGTCACAATTCGAAAGGTGGAATATTTGTATGGGTAATGATTTGATGTCGGCAGCTGGATTAATCCATATAATTGAGGAATCTAGACAAAATGCATTAAAAAAAGTAAATGAGGAACTCATCAAAATGTATTGGAAAGTAGGTGAGTTCTTAAGTAAGGAAACGGAACACGCTTCGTATGGCGATGCATATATAGACGAGATTTCAAGAGAAATACAGGAGACATTTCCTGGTATTAAGGGATTTAACCGAAGAGGTCTTTATAGAATGAAAAAATTTTATGAGACTTACAAGTTTATGCGTTTTGATATGATTGTAATGTATTCCTGTTTCATTTGACGCCTCCCTGATGCCATATGTATCTATTGTACTCTATCTCTTATCTCTTTATATCTATATATTCCTGCAAGTAAAAGCACAGGTGCCACAATTCCCGCAAGTATTCCAAGCCTCATATCGCCTGCCGCACCTGACACAAAGCCTACCAGTGTCGGACCTGACGAACAGCCCAGATCTCCTGCAAGCGCCAGCATGGCAAACAGAAGCGTTCCTCCTCTTTTCAAAGCTACAGATGCCTTACTGAAGGTCCCCGGCCACATGATACCTACGGAGAAGCCACAGATGCCGCAGCCGATCAGCTCCACAATCGGTATAGGTATAATTGAAATACACAGATATGACGCTATACAAAGCACACAGCTTCCTTTCATGAATTTATCCAAATCAATTCTGTCACCGTATTTGCCATAAATCAGCCTTGAAAGACCCATGAGTATCGAAAATGTCATCGGTCCAACCAGATCTCCCATTGTCTTTGCAATTCCAAGCCCTTCCTCTGCAAATGTGGATGCCCACTGGCTCACCGCCTGCTCAGATGCACCTGAGCACACCATCATCAACATCAGTACCCAAAATATTTTTTCCCTAAAAAGCTCCTTTATGCTCATTCCCTTATCACCCTCATCCGTGAGGCTGTATATCGGAACCTTTGTGAAAAGTATCATGTTTCCTATCGGAATAATTGTCCAAAAAAGCGTAAGCACCTTCCAATGCGCTATCCCAAATATCGTAAAAAAGAGCGTAGATATAAGCACAACTCCCGTACATCCCCAGCAATAAAACGAATGTAAAAGACTCATCGCAGCCTCCTTGTTGTCTGTGGGACAGGCCTCTATTATCGGACTGATGAGCACCTCTATAAGCCCACCTCCGACAGCATAAATGCATACCGCAATAAGTATTCCCACAAAATGATTTGCACACAGCCCCGGTAGAGCTGTAAGAAGCGCCAGTCCAAGTGCTGCACAGATATGTGCTATTATCACAGAGGCTCTGTATCCTATCCTGTCAATAAAACCTGCGGAAAGCATATCAACCAATAGCTGTATCATAAAATTTACAGTAATAAGCAGTGTAATCTGCTCAATCGGAATATGGTAGCTTTTCTGAAATGTCACAAACAAAAGCGGTACAAAGCTATTTACTATTGCCTGGACTATGTAGCCTGTGAAGCAGGCGTATGTCGTCTTTTTGTAATCAAATGTCATGAATTTATACTCCTGTCGTATTTTTCTTTTACGTTGTGATACGTTATGATATCTTATAACTCTTTAATCATAATTGGAATATTCAAAATGTCAATATAATTGATGCTAAAACATCCGTTGACAGAATGTTTTTTCTGTATTACTATATATAATACAAGCAATACAATTATATCACTTAAAAATTTTTATCAGGTTACAGCCTGCTCATAAATATTGATGCATTTCAAACAGGCTATGACATATAAACGGTAGGATTAAGGAGGTTCACATGATAATAGAACTCGACATGTCAAGCAGTACCCCGATATATGTACAGCTTAGAAACCAGATTGTAAAGGGAATAGGCAAAGGCGAGCTAAAGACCGGCGAAAAGCTTCCAACCGTGCGCCAGCTTGCAAGCGATGCCGGTGTAAACACAATGACGGTCAATAAAGCCTATCAGATTTTGAAAAATGAGGGATTTATCCGTACAGACAGACGGCTCGGCGCTTTTGTGTCGGAATCCATCGCAGATGATACCGACTTCACTGAAAAGCTGGAATCAGAGCTTGAGCTTTTAAGTGCTGAGGCTTGTCTAACCGGAATGAGCCGTGAGGAATTTTTATCAATGTGTGATAAGTTCTACTCCGAAATGAGTCCATGCGCAGTATAAAGGAGAGATGTTTTTATGGGAATTATGATGTTTACTATATTTTTTGTTACTGATCTGTTTCTAATACTTATTTTCCAGTTCGCTCTATCCCCTGCCTACAGGTATGCCAACGGAATGTACCTCGGTGTGCATATCCCGACCGAACACAAAAATAATTCTGATGTCACAGATCTTGTTGCCTCAGCAAAAAAAACTCTGAAACATTTTCAGATAATAAATGCCCTTTTATGCACAGCAATAGCCTTTATTACTTTTGCAAACCTTGGGATTTTTACAATTTTGTATATGGCATGGCTTTTTGAATACTGCGTTCTTATCGGTTTCTTGCAGAACAAATACCACAAGAAACTGTATGCACTTAAAATGCAAAACGGCTGGCTCATTGAGTCACAACGTCAGAAAGTCTACATCGACACCCGCGTTTCGGCTGACGCAGGAAGCTCACCACTTAGCTTCAAATGGCATGTCGTACTGCTGATAGTCGATATAGCTGCATTTATCCCATACCTTGTAAACGGTGATCCTCACTATAAGATATTTATGTATACATTTTTCATATGCTCGCTTTCCATAAACGCTGTCGCACTGCCTTTTCACATTTTTGTCAATCACAGTGAACGAAAGGTATACAGCGAGGATTCAAAGCTCAATCAGATCATAAGCACTACCATGAAAAAATACAAAGGAACTGCGCTGCTTCTCATGAGCTTTTTAAACAGTATCGCCTGGATATTTGCTGCACTATCCACATATATCAGTGGTACTTTTTCAAATACATATTTCTATGTGTATATATCTATTCAGCTCATATCTGTCTTTTGCCTTATTGTCCCTCTTTTTATGGCGGAAGCCCGGAAAAAAGAGCTGCTTGACTCAGATTTACATCCTATCTATGTGGATGATGACGAATACTGGAAAAGCGGATATTACTACAATCCAAATGACACACATCTGTTCGTGGATAACCGCATGCAGTCCGGCAATTACAGCTTAAATTTTGCAAAAAAAGGTGCATGGATATTCTCCGGTGTCACCGCTGCTGTCATAATCGGATGCATTATTTTTGCACTTTGTGCCATTTTACCGCTCATCAATTTAAAGGAAGAGATCACGCTTACAGATAACGGTATACTTACCATTTCTGCCGGTGGCTATACAAGCGAGATTGATGTAAATGACATCACAGAGCTTAAGCTTCTGGGCGAGCTGCCGGATGACAGTTTCCTGCGTACAAACGGAGCCTCTACCGACAGCTACGATATCGGCAGATACGAAGGACGCACCCTTGGAAAATGCAGCCTGTATGTATTCGACGGATACTCTCCTATTCTCATGATAAAATCGGATGATACATTGGTGTTTGTTAATTCTAAGGAAGATGGAGAGATAGAGAGACTATACGTTGAATTAAGTCAATAAATTGTCATTTCGGAATTGAACATTTGTTCCTTCTATGTTATACTGTAATTGTATAATTGAAAAGAAAGCAGGATGTGATTTTCTGATGTTTTATGCCCTCTAGTATTACGAAAGAGGGATGATGCCAATGAACACGTTAGAAGTGCTTACGCTTTTATTAGTTGTTTTTGCGGCTCTATCTTACATAGATAACCATAACGACAAAAAGAAATAGCATCCCACTCTACCAAAGTCTGATGCTATTTCATAGTCTCAACTGAGGGCAATCGGATAACACATCCGATAACCTTTCTAAGTAGATTATACACCAGGGCATTTGTATTTTCAAGTGCCCTGCATCTATTTTATGTTACTGATATGCAGTGATTACTATATATCTATGAAGAAAGCAGGCAAAAGCTATGAAAACGCGACAAGAAGCATTAGACTACGGTTTATCTTTTCCAAATACATATCAGGAGGCCCCATTCCACGACCCAAACTGGCAGCTCATCCGCGTAAAGAACAGCAAAAAGGTTTTCCTGTGGACCTACGAGCGCAATGGTTTTATCAACTTAAATGTCAAGGTATCTCCTGCATGGCGAGACTTCTGGAGAGATGCCTTTCCATCGGTCATCCCCGGCTGGCACCAAAACAAGGACAACTGGAATACCATCATTCTCGATGGCAGCATACCTGATGACGCTATAAAAAACATGATTTCAGACAGCTATGACCTTGTCACCTATAATCCGACCCGGCTCATATATGAGGCTGTAAAAAGGATTCCAAAGGGCTGTGTTGCCACATACGCACAGGTTGCTGAGCTTGCAGGCAATAAAAAAATGTGCCGGGCTGTCGGCAATGCCCTGCACAAGAATCCCAATCCTGATGAAATTCCATGCTACAGGGTGGTAAATGCAAAGGGTGAGCTGTCAGGGGCTTTTGCCTTCGGCGGAGCCGATGAACAGGCTAAACGGCTAAGAGCGGATGGCATTGAGGTCATAGACGGCAGGGTTGACCTTGATAGATATGGAATACGGGTTGTAGATGATGTTATATATACAAAAACAACAGTGGAACCATTTACTTAAATAATGGTTCCACTGTTGTTTTTACTCATTACATCTTAATAATAGCCATTACGAAAAACCCAATCCATATGTTATGCCCCTCCTGCCATATAAATCTACTTGAATTATCACGATACGAACTGGAAAACGCCTTGTTGCCCCAGCGCAAGAAGAGGTTAAAATATTTTATTTTTTCTTCTATAATCTTACCCAGCTTCCCTCTCCATCTACAAAATCATCTCCAAACTTTCGATAAGATCCACTGCTATCTTTATATGTCTCGCCCCATCTAATATAATTTCCATCATAATCATAAAAACCAGATCCCCATTTGCACCAATTCCCCTTACAGTCTATAAAATCGTCTCCAAAATGTCTAAATGCACCTGAAGCATCAACGTAAGTTTTTTTATTGGCACTTATATTTTGTTTTGATTTTTCATAATACTCTCTATCCTGATAATCTATTTTCTTATCCTGCACGCTTAACATTTCTGCCAATATTAAAATAAAGGCGAAAATTGAACAGATAATTAGCATAATGGTATCATGATTTGAAATCCAATCCACAACTGATGAGTCATACCAAAAATTTATTCCGATACATATTACCCATATTATAGCTCTTAACACCCAGCCACCTATCACACTTGCAATAAAAGCAATTATTATTCCAAATATACATCCTACAATTGTAAACAAAGTTGATAAAATTTTTTTAATCGTTCCCATATTATTTACCCTATTTTAAGTAAACAGCAAGCTGACTATATATCCTTTTCCACTTTTTTCCATTTCCCGGAATTCATATACTGTACCAAAATCGTCATAGTAGCATGCCATTATTTGTTGGGATGTATCACTATCCCATCTCAATATTTTTGTTTCTTCATCTTGACTATCTGGAACTCCGTATTTTTTCTCAAATTTATGAAATTCATCATCTGTTAAATAATAATGAATTTCATAAATTTTTTGACTCTCTCCATCAAACGAAATCGACATTCCATAATGTGCTGTTATACCATTTATCTCAGCATCTTTGTAATATATAAATGCAATCCTACTTTTATCTACGCCTATATTTTTTAATTCATATATTTGTTTTTCTTCATTAAATACTTCGTCTCCTATCGGCCAGTACCTTATAAAATCAGGCTCTTTTGAAACACTTTTCTCATTATTTACCACATCATCTGCTGTAGTCTCACTTGTATACCCTCTATCCATATCTTCAACAATTTTATTGCTATCACTTTTTGCCTCATCATCTTTTTGATCATCATTCTTTAAAGTGTTATCTTTATCTTCAGCAACAAAATAGTCTTTATTATCCGCATTATTTACCGCATTATTATTATTGTTTTTAGTAGAGATTACCTTTGTAACAATAAAAACACCACAAATAATTATTACTAAAATCACAGGTAAAACGACCTTAGCAACAGATTTGTGCCGTGTATTAACAATGACTACATCTTCTATTTTTTTCTCGTTATTATCCACAACTTTCTGCTGTTGCACAGCATTATCGTTTGACATCTTACGGATAGGATGTATTTCATTTCCACACTTAGGACAAAATTTAGAATTATCTGCAATTTCATTTCCACAATATTTACAAAACATTTGTCTTCCTCCTATATTAAATTTGGTTTTGTATAATAGTCTGCTGTATATCAGAAATCATTTTTTTCATTTTCCTTTTAGGTATAATTGCCGCAAACCCTTCAAGATCTGACTCGCCTGTAACTACATCTCTTGTCCATCCACTTAATAAAACAGAATGATCTGTAAAAGCTGCACTTATAAACTGCATTTTTACAACCACACCATCACCTTTTCCCCATACAGTTTCACCATCAATTGTTTTGGGATCAAAGCCGTATGATCTTGCAATTTTATCAATAATACTTAAAACCAAATCTACATTATGCGTTTTCATAGGCACTTCAATTATTGTTCTGCTCATTCTCTTACCTCAACTTATTACCACATACTTCACAAAATTTTTGTTCTATATCTACAGCATTTCCACAATTACTGCAAAAACGCTTTTTCTCCATAGACCCAATGCCATTCACTTGATAATTTGTAACATTATTATTTTTTATTAAACATCCACAACGGGGACATTTTATTGTATCCACTGTAATCGGTAATGCACATTCAGGGCATATATTACCAGTCTTATTTACAGTACCAATAACACTACCCTGCATATGCTTATTTGTATAATTCTTTTGAATTAATTTAACCACAAGCTCAAAAATACCACATACTATGAGTAATATTCCTACCCATTTAAATGAAATCACTTGCAATTCATAATTTGTAAATGGCTTATGAAATGTATATCTGCTATTTGTCGATATTTCTACCTGAGCTGCAATAAATAAACTAAATCCCACTATCAAATCAATAGCACAAATAATCCATCCAATTGTTTTTTTCATCACATTCTCCTTTTCTACGACATGTCATCGCTTTTAATCTTCTATATTTTCAATAATATCATATTATTTCCGTTATTTCAATTCAAATAACGCTTTATATCCTCTATATTTTATCAAATATAGGATAAAATACATAAAAAGTGAGGAAATTATATGTATGACATCCAATTTGCAGAACGCTTAACACAATTACGAACCACCAAAGGTGTATCAGCTAGGGACATGAGTTTATCTCTTGGACAGAATCCCGGATATATAAACAATATAGAGAGTGGAAAAGCTTTGCCATCTATGTCAGTTTTCTTTTATATTTGCGACTATTTCCAAATATCTCCAAGAGATTTTTTTGACATTGATAATAATTCGCCTGAACAATTAAATAACATTATTGAAGATTTGAAATGTCTAAGTTCTAACCAATTGACATATCTATCTCCTCTAATCAAAGATTTAAAAAAATAGTCAATTTGAGCACTTGAATTATCAAGTGCTCAGATTGTAGATAATGTTATATATACAAAAACAACAGTGGAACCATTTACTTAAATAATGGTTCCACTGTTATTTTTACGCATATATTCAATGATTACAGCTACTATACTCTCTGCATTATCAAATTGTTTTTGAGCTTCTTCTTTCGATGCAATAAAAAAATCATCATAATCACTTTGCTCTCTTTTTTGCTTTAGTCTTGCAAGATTTCTTCCTATTTCACGATCAAATATACCTGTTGCAACATAATTTTTATTAAAATATGCTATGATTTAAGGCGCACTTTTCCAGGCTGCCTAAATATTTGAGCAGCTTACGGAAATTTAAACTGCCATGTCCCAGTAAAGCGCTGAGCCTTTGCCCTCTCCGCAAATCCAGTATGAACCATCATTTTTATTCTTTAGCATAATATTCCCCACACTAAATTAGCACAATGTACAATAGCCATAGGTTGATAGCAGACAGGCCTTGGGTAGCTGTAATCCATAAAACTTCTAAAACAGCACCCCAACCTAGCCCAAAAGTTGGAAAAATTCCGGAAAAAAGTAGCTGAAATCACTAAAAACCCAAAAACAGCTCTAAAATATAGCCTGTTATTTATATTTCCATGATCTTTTTTTTGCCGGTCTTCACTGATCTGTAAAACCGTACCATCACGCAGAGTAACATGAGAGAAGCTTATCTTACATATAAATCTGCAATTTACCGGCTCCATCCTTATTTTTCCCGGATGCTATATCGTCCCATAGCTCACTTCCGTCAGAAAAAACTTCTATATTCACTTTTATCTCTGGCTTTACTATATACTTTAATTTACATAATTAAGGTTCTCTTATAGCGCTTCCTGAAGTATCTTCACATCCCACTTATTCATCACATCGCCCTCTTTAGCTGTTTCTCCGGTGATCAGGTCAACCTTTCCTGCAAGGCTTGCAGGGAGAGTCTGCTTTTCATCAGTGAAATTCATCACAAAGTAAAAGCGTGTATTTTCGCTCTCGCGGCATGTGATTTCAAGACCTGTCTCTTCAGCAATGACACCTGATACAGACACTTCATCTGTGGCTTCATCAAGCACCCTTGCAAGTCCGGCTGCTTCAAGCTGTGTGGCAACATAGTATACATGGCCTTTTCCGTAGCTGTTCTTTGTGACAGCAGGCATTCCTGCATAGAAATCGCTTTCATATGTAGCGAGAACCTCTGCTCCTTCCGGGTGCATCAGGTCGCACAGCAGATTGCATTTATATTCTTTTCCATCAGAAAAGCTTACAGTGTTTGACTGCTCAGGTGCGAGAGCGTCAATCTCCTCAACCCAGACACCTGCCATCTCGCGAAGAGGTCCCGGATATCCGCCCAGATGCACGTTGTCAGACTGGTCCACAATACCACTCATAAATGTTGTAATGAGAGTACCGCCGTTTTTCACAAACTGCTCAAGCTTTTCCTTCATGCCTTCCTTTACCATGTAGAGAACTGGTGCGGCAATCACTTTATACTTTGAAAAATCACCATCAACCGGAATCATATCTACAGAGATATTTTTATTATAAAAATACTCATAATAGCGGTGAATCTGGTCAACATATTTAAGGTCCCTGGTAGGTCCGCTTGTGTACTCAAGTGCCCAGTAATTGTCCCAGTCAAAGATGATTCCCACATCTGACTTATTGCGTGTGCCAAGTGTCCTTGTGCCGAAGCTTTCAAGCTCCCTTCCAAGCTGTGCGGTTTCTCTGAATACTCTTGTGTCGTTTGTTCCGACATGTGCTATTACAGCACCGTGGAATTTCTCGCAGCCACCCTTGCTTCGTCTGAGCTGGAAGAACTGGATAGTGTCTGCACCGTGGGCTATGGTCTGATAGCTCTGTGCACGCATCTGTCCCGGACGCTTCAATGAATTGTAGTGCTGCCAGTTCTGCTGGCTTGGAGTCTGCTCCATGAGCATGAAAGGCTCATCCTTAAGACTGCGCATCAGGTCGTGAGTCATCGCAACCATGCTCCATGGCGTGTCGTATGCAGGGTAATTATCCCACGAAACGATATCCATCTCCTTAGCCCACTTGAAATAGTCAAGTCCCTTGAAGGTACCCATCAGGTTGGTTGTGACAAGTGCATCAGGAATGATAGCTTTCACTGCATCGCGCTCCAGCTTATAGCAGTTCAGCATGCTGTCAGAGTAAAAACGTCTGTAATCTGTTGATATTCCGGCAAAGCTTGTCGTGCCACCCCATGCCTCCTCGCTGAGCTCGTTAGGTACGACTATCTCATCCCAGTCATAGAAGGTGTGTCCCCAGAACTCTGTGTTCCAGGCATCATTTACGGCATCAAGAGTCTTGTACTTATCCTTTAGCCATACACGAAACTGCTTCTGGCAGTTGTCACAGTAGCAGTATCCGCCGTACTCGTTATTGATGTGCCATACAGAAATATTTTTATTGCCGCTATAGCGTTTTGCGAGCTCTGTCGCAAGAGCCTTTGCGTACTTCTGATATACCAGGGAGTTCGGACAGAAATTGTGTCTGGCTCCAAATTTATGCCGGCGTCCCTCGTAGTCGGTGCTCATCGTCTCAGGATATTTCTTGACCATCCATGCAGGAAGTGCCGCTGTGGATGTTGCCATGACGATGTCATAGTTTTCTTTTGAGAGCATATCAACTATCTCGTCGAGCTCTGTGAAATTATACTCATTCTCAGAAGGCTGTATTTTAGCCCATGAAAAAACGTTGATTGTGGCACTGTTGATATGGGCATCCTTAAAGTATGCCATGTCCTGCTCCCAGACCTCCTTAGGCCACTGGTTTGGATTGTAATCTCCTCCAAAAAGGATTCTTTTGAATTTTGACTGCATTTTTTACCTCCGTTATGGTATTAACCCCAATATTATGATATTCTTAAACTATAAGTGTGTTTCCTTATGCACTAATCATATAATAGATTTACGGAAAATAGTATAACATCATAAACCAAATTATATAACATTCTGAAACTAAACTGTTTTTAAAAGGAGAAATCATGCCTATTTATTTTGGAAGCAATTTCGCAAGAGAACCGTTTCAATTCGACTCTGTCGGTAACGACTGGGAGCAGGAAAGCGTGACGCGCCCGGAAGGATATCCGCTGTACCATTATTTACAGACAAAGGAGGGCGTGGGTGAGGTGACGGTATACAGTAGGAATCAGGCTGTTTCAGACAATGTTTTGTCAAACAGTCATACGATTGAACTGCAAAAGGGACAGGGGATTCTTATTGCGCCAAATGTGCCACACTCCTATCACAATAAAAACATGACCTCCGGCAATACCCTGCCCTGGAAAACAGAGTTTGCCACTTTTACAGGGACAATGGCGGCAGCCTTCAGGGAAATGTTTGATGAAAAGGAATATCGGCTGATTGATGAGAATAAGGGAATTGAGGTGTCGGAAGCAATTAACAAGGCTGTAGAAGATTTCAAGGAACGCTCCAGTGATACGCAGATGCTCTCGCTCGACTGTTATGGCATCATGCTTTTGCTCTCGGACCAGTCTAACCACACACACGACAGTGATGACCAAAGCTATGTGCGTTTTATAAAGCCTGTTATAGATGCTATAGAAGAACGCTACATGGACGATATCAGTGCTAAGGAGCTTGCCGATGGTGTATTTGTATCGCAGCAATATCTATCGCGTGTTTTTACGGAGTTTATGAACTGCTCGGTGTATGAGTACCTGACCAACTATCGCATCAATAAAGCCAAGGAATTACTGCTTATAAACAGCAGACGTAAGGTGCAGGATATAGCATCTGATGTGGGATACTCAGATGCCAGCCATTTTATCGTCATGTTCAAGAAACTTACCGGGATGACACCGGCGCAGTTTCGGAAGCTGCATATATAAGAGGATGCAACTGTTTCTGGTATTTAATAGGGTTTGATGTTAAGATATATTTATCAGAAAATATGGTACGAAAATGAATAGCTACAATTGTTTTATAAGAATTAGGAAGTGATAATATGAGTGATAGAAACCGGATATTTTTTGAGCTGTTTTGGGGTTTTTAGTGATTTCAGCTACTTTTTCCCTGGTCTTTTCCGGATTTTGGGCTAGGTTGGGGAGCTGTTTTGTGGATTTCAGCGGTTTCAGCTACCTTTTTTGGAGATTTTTCCGGCTGTTTCACTGGGTTTGGGGAGTTGTTTTGTGGATTTCAGCAGTTTCAGCTACTTTTTTCCGGATTTTTTCCGGCTGTTTCGCTGGGTTTGGGGAGTTGTTTTGTGGATTTCAGCAGTTTCAGCTACTTTGTTGGAGATTTTTCCGGCTGTTTCGCTGGGTTTTGGGAGCTGTTTTGTGGATTTCAACGGTTTCAGCTACTTTTTTCCAGAATTTTTCCAGCTTTTGGGCTGGATTTGCGGAGAGGGCATTGGAACAAAACAAAAAAGAGAGCAAAGTGATTATGATGATTTTTTTATTGCATCGAAAGAAGAAGCTCAAAAACAATTTGATAATGCAGAGAGTATAGTAGCTGCAATCATTGAATATATGCGTAAAAACAACAGTGGAACCATTGTTTAAGTAAATGGTTCCACTGTTTTTATTAACTACGTTTTCTTCTTAATGAAACAACTATAGCTGCTGCTCCGATAATAAACACAATAAGCATCAGGTCAGCCTGCATATTATCGCTTGTTTTTGCTGACTTTGCCTTCTCTGTTTTCTTTGACTCATTTGATTTTTTAACATCTTTTGCTGCATTCTTTGAATCAGACTTGTCCTTATATGCTACTGCATATGTTGAAAAACGATCCGTAGCAAAAGTCAATGTGCCATCTGCTTCATTGAACTGCGGAGTAATGATATCAGCAACGCCATCATGTACGCGGATAATCACATAGCTTCTTACTTTTGTATTGTCTTTATTCAAAAGATCATCAGAGAGTTTATATAAGATATCCACTGGTTTTGACAGCTTTGTGATATTCTTCTCAATAATCGCCTTACTGTCTGCATCCTTGATATTTAGCATCATTGTGATATCAAGGTAAGCGCCTACTGTATACTCATTTTTTGCTGTATCAATAAGCTTTTTGTCTGCATCATTTGGTGTAAACGCCTCAACCTTTTTGGTGATTGACGTGTTCATGCCACTATAAATAGCATCAATCTCTTTATCTGTCAGACCTGTAATCGTTTCAAGAATCGCAGCTGTTTTGGCATCAAGCTGCGGCTTATCTATAGACTCAAGCTCTGCAATAATATCTCTTGCTTCATTATAGCATCCGGTATAACCATTATACTCATCAGTCACACCTTCTTTTTCCTTCTCCTCCTTTGAAAATGCATTATAATACTTTTTCAAAAGCTCGTAAGTCTTTGCCAAATCTGCATATGACTCAACTATCGCATTTCTGTCTGATACAGCTGTGTCATAGGCTGTAATAATATTTGTCTGATTTTTAATCGCCTCATAATAATTCCTGCGTGAGCCTGAGATGTTTTTTTCTTCATCTCCACGGAAAGCACTGAGTGCCTTGTCAAAACTGTCAAGCTGTTTGCCATAGACATCAGACATATTAGCATAAAGTATGAATGACGGGCTTAGCAGAACTGCCTTTACATCCTCCATAGCACCGGCAATCTCACCTTTCAGCTGTTCTACACTTCCTGCTGATTCTTTATAGCTTGATTCTATATCCTCTGCCAGCTGCTTATCTATAGGAAGTTTTTTTACTGCTTCATACGCTTTTTTAACATTTTCAGCATTTGCTGCCAATTTGTCCGGTGTTACGGCATCATATGCCTCACCTGCTTTGTCAGTAGCTGCTTTTGCTGCCAAATACAAATTATTTACAGTCTTTTCATCAGTGCTCTTTGTCTCCAGATATGTGGTGACCGCACCTGTCTTTCCCAATTCTTCATCGCCAAAGCAGTCGGTGACTGAATTCCAAAACAGCTCTGTTGGTGCCCAGTATTCTTCAATTGACTTCCAATAAGCCTCAACCCTTGTATTCATAGCTTCTTCGTCTATTGTTTTCTTTACTATGACATATGTTGAGAACTTATTTGTCTCAAATGAGATTTTGCCGTCTGAAACTGTTGCATCAAGCACATCATAGCTTCCATTGTGCTCCCTGACAACTGAATACTCACTGCTTTTATCAAAACCTTTGATAGCAACATCAAGTCTGATTGGTTTCTCAAATTCAGTTATATCATTTACCCAGTAATTATCAGCGCTGATTTCCTTCATATTTGTTCCCTTGCTTACTATATTTTGAAGGGAAATATCCAGATTGGCAACAACCTCTTTCTTTACTCCATCTGTAGTATCAACCATATTATTGGCCTCTGCAGTATCTGACTTGCTGTCTGATACATCTATTTTCAGATTACCTGAGTTTGCCGCGTTTTCTCCATCTGCAATCTCAACATCTCCTATTTTATCAGATCTAACCTCGGCAATATCATCAGCCTTTACAAAGGCCCCCTTGAAATGCACATTTGTCTGTGGCATTGTGAAAGTAAATGTAGATTTTTTATCCTGCGGTACAAGAGTATTTCCATTAAGGGATACACTGTCAAGCTGATAGCCATAATCCGGAACAAGCTCAACAGTCACCTGCTGCCCCGGTTCTACTACCAGATTTCCACCATCCTTATTACCCGGATTACTTCCATACATATCCCAGTCTGTGAAATCTGTCTTGTCACCTACTTTGATGATTTTCGCCGTACCATGCTCCAGATATGCATCCTCACCATATCTCTTTGCATCATATGCCCACGTTACTGTGTGGCGTACCTTATCTATCTGGATAAAGGTCTGACCAGCATTGATTTTCACTGCATTACTCTTTCCTATCTGCACAGGTGTCTGGAGCATATAGCTGCGTGCTTCATCTGTCAGATATGCCATGATGCTTGTAACAGCTGAATCAAACTCATATGAGCTTCCCTTCTTTTGTACCTTTGAATTTGCATCTGACGCAAGCCCCTTCAACGACTTATAATTTGCCCCATTATCAAGACTTACCATTACAAGTGCTGCCAGTGTATCAGTGTCTGCCGCATCGCCCTCCACACGAAGCTGTATTGTTTGTGTTGCTCCCTGTGGCGGCCTTCCCGGCTGCTCTCCCGGCTGTGGTTCACCCGGTCTGCCCTCACCCGGCTGCTGATTCTCATGCTGCTCCCCCTCTGCCCATGCGCTCTGTGCCGGTGCAATCGCAAGCACCATAACAAGCGCAAGCATAACAGCCATTATTCTTTTGATTTTATTCATACTGCCTCTTCTCCCTTCCACGCATACTATATGATGACACTCTAAGTGCATGTCATTTATGCGTTTTACAAGTTATTACGATAGGAGAATTGTACCATTACACACAAAAAAAGGACAGTTGACATTCGTCTCAAAATGTCAAAAGTCCCATAAAATCACTGTTTTTCACGCGTCCAGCTGTAATAGAACTGTACCAGTCCCATGCGCGCCTTGGTCTTGGTTTTTTCGTTCATATTTGCAATATGTCTGTAGAGGGCTGCGCGCGAAACTGCCAGCTGCTTTGCCACCTCCTGCATACTTTCATCAGAATGCAAAAGATAAGCAAGCACTTCGCCCTCACGCGGTGTGAGATTAAATTCCTGCACAAACAGCTCAAGCAATTCATCATCTGTCATTTTAGCAGCCTCATGGACTGTTATATCAGCTTTGTCCTCTGCCGGTTTCTTCCTATACACATTTTCCGTATTATGCGATTCAACAGATGAATATATTTCTGTATCACCCCTGCGCAGCTGTTCATGATAAACAAATACAATCACACTGGTCACCGCAAACAATAGCACCCCGATAATCATGGTAACATACTGCGGTGCTCTCATGATATAAAGTGATACTCCTGCCACCACTACAGCTGCTGTATTGTTCACGGCTCTGCCAATCCCGGCCCAAAGCGCCGGCTTATCAGTATGACATGCAAATATCATAAATCTTGAAGCAAAATAGACTGAGAAAAATCCTGCTGAGAGATAAAAAATGATAAGCCCTATCATAAAAGGGCCTCCACAGCTAATCACAATCAGACATGTTGTGGAAAGCAAAAGCACTATATACATGATAAAGTCCATCATCCTATTATCATCCGTACTATATAAAAATCCGGCAACAATACCGCTGTATGCCAGAATGATTCTGGGCCACTGCCCGATATCCACACTTCCTGCAGCATGAACCAGTGTAACCGCATTATCAAGTGTTGCAAACACAAATGTCATGACAAACACAATCAATATAAGGATTATTCCAAGCTTTTTAGGCGCATACCCATAGCCCTTATCTGCACTCCCTGTATCCGTATTTTCCACAGAAAATACAACATCAGAGCATGTATATCCACATGCCTCACATAAGCTCCCGGCACAGAATACTGTCATAATAATCATAGCCGCCGCAAGAAAAATCACCTGACACACACCATCCGCTATCAGGTTATTGTGCACAAGCTGCAGCAAAATTCCAATTCCGTATGATATTCCTGCCAGCTGTGTAATCCCATTTAAACCATCATCAAGATGCTTCACCGCAAGAGCCGCCTGTGTATGAATCAGGCTTCCAAAATAGCCTAGCACAATAAACAAAATAATTCCAAAAAGCAGCTCTCCTGCATAGCTTCCTGTCAGATATATGCCTATCATACATATCAAGGAGAGTGCCCCTGAAATGCATGGTATTATTTTTTTATTAAAGCTCTTTTTGTCACATATTCTGTCAATAAAATAATATGACAAAAACCCCGGCACGCTGCTGCCTAAAATAAAGCTCTGTGCCATAACCACACCGTTTGAATCAGTAAATACAGCCATTCTGTTATCAAACATATACTCGCTGCACAGAAAGATAAAATAAAAAAGAGCAAGCGAAATAATATTTCCGGATAGTTTTTTTATACTATTTATATTCATCTCACCTGCTCCTTAACACCAATAAATATTTCATGCTTTCACCATACACCGCTTCTTAAAGAAAGCGATTCCATAGCAGAGCACCTCATCATAATCCTCTTCAAGCTGCTTTGCATACATCTGATTCTCTATCTGCTTTAAAGCTTCATCACACTCATACTCAAGCTTTTCAAGCTGTCTTGTGTATTTTGCTTCAAACACTGCTACCCTGCCATGTATCTGGTCCTTCACCACCACATCACTTCTGCCATCGCCATACTCCTTATTTGACTCCACCATATAGCCTGCTCCGGCAAAAATTCCTGCTAGAAATGCATGGTAAAAATCCTCTTTGTAATCATGATAACTGATGGTTCTGCGTAAGAGCCTGTTTAATTCGTCCTGAAGCGCCTTTGTATTACCGCTCCAGACAGCATCAAACAATGCGCTTCTGTTCCATTTTGGTGCACTCTCATCAAACCATCTGATGACAGTTGTCTCATAAATTTCTCTGATTTCCTCGTTTGGTATTTTAAGTGCAGTAAACCTGTCCGGCAATGGATTTTCCAGCTCGTCAGCCCGGACACTTGTCAAATATCCGGTCAGGTACAAAATGCTCCACAGGTTCTCTTCCGATGAATGAAGATAGTCATATGTCAGATTTTCATCAACCTGCTGCACGATATATCCTCCTGAAAGAAGTGTCTCAAGCTTTTGAGTAATGCTGCTTCCTGCATAGTCGATAAATGATCTGATAATTGCATTATCACTTGTATTTCTCCAATAGCTAAGTGGTTTTGCATCAGGCTTGCGCTGTAAATCAAGCACGTAATTCATCACATCCCACGGACAATAGACATCCACATCTCCAAAATGATATCCATCATACCATTTTCTTATATTTTCCGACTGATTTAAAATATCAGCAGCCTTTAATATCTCATCCACCTCACTCTGAACAAACCCAAAATACTCTGTAAGTCGTGAGTCTGCAACAGAATCCGAAACAAAATTATTCGTTCCCGTAAAAATACTTTCTTTTGCAATCTTAAGACAGCCTGTTACAACCGCGAATTTTAAGGCGCAATTATCCTTCAATACCTGCATAAGCCCCTTCATCATATCAAGCATCTGTCTGTAATAACCACCTGCATTTGCCTTTGCAATAGGCACATCATACTCATCAATAAGCAAAATAACCTGTCTGCCATAATACAAATTCATGAGCGTTGTAAGAAGCCGTAAGCTGTTCTTAAGCTCTGTCTGCGTTGCCTCTCCCGCAGCAATATTTCTAAATGTCTTTTTCTGGTATTCAGTAATCTTATCATCATCAAGCAGATACAAATGCTCATTAAAAAGCTCTGCGATAACGGAAGAAAGCATAGCACATGCACTGTCAAAATCCAGACCATCCACCTGACGGAATGATACAAAAATCACAGGCCATTTATTCATCCATTCACCACACAGACTCTGATGTGACATAATATCAAGACCCTCAAATAACACCTTCGAAGCTTTTCTTACATCAAAAAAACTCTCAAGCATACTCATAGCCAGTGTCTTTCCAAACCTGCGCGGTCTGGTAATCATAGTAACCTCCGTCCCCGGTGACTGTAAAAGCTCATATATCAGGTTGGTTTTATCAACATAATAATAATTATTCTGTCGTATTTCTGTGAAATTTGAGATTCCTACCGGAATGTTTAATGCCATAATATACGCACTCCTTCTGCCTGCTTTCTGATAAAGTTATAGTAACATTAAACAGTTATAAATACAAGAAAAGTAACTGTATTTTTGTATCATTCACAACCGACAAACGCCAAATCCCGGGTTGTCCGTACACATCTTAGTGTGACAGACAACCCGGGATTTCAATTATTAAGTGTAACTATATTCTACTTGTAGAAAATATTTCCAAGCATAAGATCCTTCTTGAAGTTTCTGATGGTTGTATCATTGTCGATAAATACAGCCTCAATACCCATCATGGCTGCCCACTCGCCCATCTGCTCAGCAGTAAGGTCATATGTGAACGCTGTATGATGTGCTCCTCCTGCAAGTATCCATGCCTCTGCACCTGTGTAAAGGTCAGGCTGTGGTGTCCAGAAGTTTGTTGCTACAGGAAGCTTTGGCATAGGCTTCTCTGTCTTCTTGCAGTCAACTGTATTGATAATGAGACGGAAACGGTCACCCAGATCAACAAGTGATGTGGCAATACCGGTGCCCTCCTTTGATGTAAATACAAGTCTTGCCGGATCCTCTCTGTCACCCATTGTAAGAGGCTGGCACTTGATGCTGATAGGACCGTCTGCAATTGACGGACAAATCTCAAGCATATGAGCCTCGAGTATTCCCTCTTTGCCCTTCATGAGATTGTAGGTGTAGTCCTCGAGCATTGATGTACCCTTGGCATCCTTCATTCCTGCTGTCATGATCTTCATGAGGCGGACCATTGCTGCAACCTTCCAGTCGCCCTCTGCTCCAAAGCCGTAGCCCTTTTCCATGAGACGCTGGATTGCAAGTCCCGGAAGCTGCTTTAATGCGCCAAGATCACCAAAGTGTGTTACGATTGCCTGATAATTTTTCTCCTCAAGGAATCTCTCAAATCCAAGCTCAATCTGTGCCTGTACCGCTACATGCTTCTTGAACTCCTCAGGATCTCTGCCCTCAAGCAGGATATCGTATTTGTCATAGTACTCATCAACTAAAGCGTTTGTGTCTGACTGCGAAACTGCAGCAACAGACTCTGCGATTTCATTTACAGGGTAAGCATCCACTTCCCAGCCAAACTTTATCTGAGCCTCTACCTTGTCGCCCTCTGTAACTGCAACATTTCTCATGTTGTCAGCTACACGCATTACACGGATGTGGCTGCTCTCTACCACACCGACTGCTACACGCTGCCATGCTGCAATCTTTTCCTGTACCACAGGATCTGACCAGTGTCCTACAACGACCTTTCTCTCGATACCCATACGTGTGACAATGTGTCCCCACTCTCTGTCACCGTGAGCTGCCTGATTCTCATTCATGAAGTCCATATCAATTGAATCATATGGAATCTCCTCATTGTACTGTGTATGTAAATGAAGTAACGGCTTTCTGAGCTCCTTGAGTCCTAAAATCCATGACTTTGCAGGTGAGAATGTATGGCACCATACTATAACGCCGGCACACTCATCATCTGTATTGGCCTCGTTGAAGGTCTTTCTGATGAGCTCATTTGTGATAAGTGTCGGCTTCCAGACTACCTCAAACGGAAGCTTTCCTGACCCATTTAATTTGGCTACAATCTCCTTTGAATGTGCTGCAACATTTGCAAGGCACTCGTCTCCGTACAGGTCCTGTGAGCCGGTGCAGAACCAGAATTTGTAATTTTTTACTGCTAACATAGTTCCTTCTCCCTTGTTTTTTTATATTGTACCATATAAATATATATTACGTAATGCATAAATGATATTAATATACACGTATACCACCGATTATATACGTCTGGTACGGCTATTTGTAAAGCAACCTACTAATCCCCAAATACAGCTCTGTAATCAGCCTGGAACTTCTCGATTCCCTGATCTGTAAGCGGGTGCTTTGTCATCTGCTCGATAACCTTGTAAGGAATTGTTGCGATATCAGCTCCTGCAAGTGCACAGTCTGTGACATGAATCGGGTTTCTGACTGAAGCTGCGATAATCTCTGTATCATATCCATAGATATCAAAAATCTCTGAAATCTGTCTGATCAGCTCAATACCCGGCTGGCTGATATCATCAAGTCTGCCAAGGAAAGGTGAAACATATGTAGCTCCTGCATTTGCAGCGAGAATTGCCTGATTTGCAGAGAAAATAAGTGTAACGTTTGTCTTGATGCCCTCAGCAGAAAGTACCTTGACAGCCTTAAGACCCTCAACTGTCATAGGAATCTTAACTACCATGTTTGGATGGATAGCTGCGATTTCGCGGCCCTCTTTTATCATGCCCTCTGCATCAACTGTTGTAGCTTTTACCTCTCCGCTTATCGGTCCGTCAACGATAGATGGGATTTCTTTAATTACCTCGTTGAAATCTCTGCCCTCTTTTGCGATGAGTGAAGGGTTTGTTGTAACTCCACAGATGACTCCCATATCGTTTGCTTTCTTAATGTCCTCGACATTTGCTGTGTCTACGAAAAATTTCATTTAATAATACCTCCGTCTTATATAATTTGCGTTTACTTTTATTTGCTGATATAAATATAACACTTCAAAAGAAAAAATGCAATAGTAAAAGCAAATAAAAGTAAAAATAAATGTAAATAAATATAATTAAATACCACCAAACAAAAGCAAACATAAAAAATTGAAAATACTGGCTTTATTTACTAATTTGAGTTATTATATATTTATGTAATGCTCTGTGATAAAAATATGTACGTAAAAATACAACAGAAATCAAAAAGAAAGAGGAAAATCTATGCTGCAATTAGAAAGACAACAAAAGATTCTCGATTATTTAAAAGAAAACAGAAAGGCCACCACCAATGAGCTCAGCGAGCTGCTTGGTGTATCGACCACGACTATAAGAACCGATTTAAACCAGATGGACAAGGAAAAGCTTCTGACAAAGACCCACGGCGGTGCTATCTACAAGGACAAAACCCATGACATGACCGATTTGACCTCGAGAGCCTATCTGTTCCATGACCGCGCTCTGGAAAACAAGGATGCCAAGGAGGAGATTGCAAATGAGGCGATAAAGCTCGTGAGCGACCATATGTGCATCTTCCTCGATGCCAGCTCCACAGCCTACACCCTTGGCATGAAGCTTTCAGGCTTTACGGAGCTGACCGTCATCACCAATGGTATCAATCTGGCTTTAGAGCTAAAGGATACCCCGGGTGTCACAGTCATCCTGACAGGCGGTATCGTAACCAGTGCATCTGCATCCATAGAGGGACTGCTTGGCGCTGATTTGCTCAAAAAGATACACACAGATATCGCATTCGTGTCTGCCAGAGGCTTTTCAGTGGAGGACGGACTGACTGATTTCAGTATATACGAGGCTGATTTGAAGCGCATGTGCATCAAGGCCTCTGCCAAAACAGTGGCTCTCGTGGACCACACCAAGTTTGATACCACATCCATATCAAGCTATGCATCGCTTGATGACATAAATATGGTAATCACCGACTCAGGTATCTCCCCTGAGACAGCAGATATATATGAGAAGGCCGGCACCGATATTGTTATCGCCGGAGTCTAAAAAAAGACACGCACCGATTTACGGCTGCGTGTCTTTTTAGTTTTATCTTTTATGCTTAAGGCATCAGACTATCTTATATGCATTTCTGCCCTTTTCCTTCACGTCATTGAGCACCTCATCCACCGCCTTAAACAGCTTCGAGAACTCATCCGGCACCTTTACATCCGGGGCAATAACATATGCCTGTGATACAGTCAGATATTCATCCACCTTGGAGCTCTCATGAAGTATCTGTTTTTTGGCAAGCTCCAGTCTTATATGCTCGGCTAAATTTTTAATAATAGCCTCATCTGTTTCCTTCAGGATTATGTAGAATTCATCGCCATAGAAATGATAGCCCATGCCCTTATCTTTGATGCTCTCATTTATTATGGTTGACACTTCCTTTAGCACTGCATCGCCTGTAACCCTGCCACTGTTTCTGTTAAATGACTTGAAGAAGTCGATATCCACTACTCCAAATGTGATTCCTGTACCGGCGGAATCCTGGTTTTCGCTCACGAGCTTTTCAAAATCATTTCGCATCTTGAACTTATTGCCCATGCCGGTAAGCATATCCGTGTAGTTGAGTCTGACTGCCTTACGGCGCTCATACTCAGTCTCCTGAAGCTGAAGCTTTAGATCGATTGTATCGCCCAGACGCTTTATCTGCTCCTTCACCTGCATAGAGTGGAGATTTGCGTAATATACACAAAGCTTGTTGTATGCTTCTGTATCACCCATGGCGCTCTCATATTTCATCCACATCTTGACACAGGTTTTCTGGAAAAAGATATTTTCTGTTTCTACAGCAAATCTTTCATACTCCACAATTACCTTTTTCCATGCATCGAACTCGCCCATATGCATGAATAAATTGCAAAGGCTTAGTATCTCAAGCACATAGTCCGCTGAATTGATATTGTTTATCGCACCCTCAACCAGCTCGTCCACATGATCCCTGACCTCATCCTCATTTCCCATCTTCCATAGCAGATGTGCCTGTGACATGTCTATCAGAAATCTGTTTTTTGTACTGCCCGCTATCTCATTAAAGAGTATCGCGTCCGTAAGATGCTTTTCAGCCTTTTCAAACTCGTTAATTCCTGTATATGATATGCACAGATTCAGATGAAGCATGAGAAGCTGCTGATAATAGCTTTCCCTCTCTCCGTGCAGTGGCGGCTTGCACAGCTCCAGTGCTTCGTTGAAATATCTGATAGCCTTTTCATACAATCCAAGCTCCATGTAGAGCGAGCCGATATTATTGTTTACAAGCATGATTATCTCTGTTGAGCCCTGCTCCACAGCTACATCCATAGCCTCCAAATAGCAGTCAATTGACATGCTTACATCTCCAATGGATGCATATATGACTCCCATAAAATTGACAGTCTTTGCCATCTGCTCATATGCGCCACAGCTCTTATAAAGACCGGCTGTCTCCTGTGCTTTCTTCTCTGCCAAAAATAGCTTATTCTCCCCAAATAAGGCTACTGCCTCATCCAGACTCTTGTCTGCCTTTTGCAATATACTCATAAAAACCCTCCTATAGATGACAATCCAATCTATTTCTCAGCAAGATACTGCTTATATCCAATCTGTTTCAGTTTCGCATCCTTTGCTACAACCTGAGCCTTCATATCGGCTGTATACTTTTTGATCTTCTCAAGGATTGCCTCATCACCTGCTGCGAGTATCTTTGCTGCAAGGATCGCTGCATTTTTTGCACCGTCAATGGCTACTGTGGCAACAGGCACTCCGGGTGGCATCTGCATGATAGAGAACACTGCATCCATTCCATCCAGATTCTTTCCTGAAAGCGGTACTCCGATAACAGGAAGGGCAAAAAGTGCTGCACACATGCCCGGAAGTGCTGCTGCCATTCCGGCTCCCGCTATAATTACCTTTACATCTCTTTCCTCAGCGCCTCTGGTCCACTCAATAAGCTCATCAGGCTCACGGTGTGCCGAGATGATTGTAAGCTCATACTCTATACCAAGCTCCTCAAGCATATCTGCTGCTTTGCTCATCACCTTTAAATCCGAGTCACTGCCCATAACTATTCCAACTTTTGCCATTTTATCCTCCTTATATGTCTAAAAATCATTTACTTTCTGCATCAAGCGTATCGAGCGGTTTATTTAACTCTTCTATGCCCTCAAGCACAAATCTGCCATCTCTTATTATATCACAGGTTGAGCCATCGTGTCGAACAACAATGATAGCTCCAAGCTCATCATATGGTATTGTGATATCCGTATGACAGTTGAAATATGCCTTTGATATATCCTCTTTTCTGCGGATGGAAACTGAATTGTCCCTGGCAATGATTGCCTTTCCGTCAGGGTTGTATGTCATATTGTCCTCATCATATGTGTAGCAGGTATCACCCACCGCAAAGTGCGGTCCTGTCTTCTCTGCTATAAGAATAGGCATCTTTGCCGCGATATCGTATACTCTCGCCATACGGTAGGCCGTTGTATTGGTGCCTATGGCAAACTCGCCCATAGGCAGTGTATCATGATGGAAAAGCACATTGTCTGATATATACTTTCTATTTTCTTTCTCATCATCAAAATTGGTACATGTATATTTATCAATCATGCCATCCTTAAAGTCAATTTCCAGATTAAGGAAGTTGAGCTCATTGAGATATACCTGACTGACATGCAGCTTTCCGTTTGTACCCTCTAACACCGGCGAAGTAAACACCTCTCCGACAGGGATATTCACATCAGCCACACAGTTTTCAAAGGCAGTCTCCTTTGAAGGCTCCTTAAGCTCATGAATCTTGACATACAAATCTGTCCTGTTGCCGTTTGTACCGACGATATGCACTCTGTCTGCCGTATCGAGCACATCTATGATTTTCTGCTGCATATCCCTGTAAAGTGCATAATCAAGCGTATTTATTTTTACAGTTTCCGTAAAAATCTCCTTATAGTCAGGTCCGATTGCAGCACACGGATAGGCAATAATCGTAAAGCTTCTGTCCTCGCTGTGGATATAGCTGTTCATATACTGTGAGCGCACACTTGTCATATGGACTACAAGCTTCTGCTGCTCATCGTTAAAGTGCGCAGCCTCCTTCTTTGAAACCGGAGCAAACGGCTCCTCGCCAAATATCTCTATGACAGCAGGCCCTCCACATTTGCACGCTACATCCTTCATTCTCTCAAGTGCATTGTGCATGCACTCAAGGCGGTACTCCACATATGCCTTGTCAAGCCACAGAGCCATATCCTCCTTGTGGTCATAGTCAAACTGCTTGTTGACCGATGTGGAAAACGGCCTCATGGCAGGCTTCATGCCCATTTTCTCGAAATTCTTTAAAGCCACCCTGATCATGCGCTCAAAGCCAAGCGGATAAAGCACCTGAACCACCGATTTTTTTGAGATATCCTTGTTGCAGGTAATAAAGCCAATGCGGTATCCTTCTGTGTAGGTATCTGCCATGGCCTGTATCTCCTCATCTGAGAATGAAGCCAGGTGTGCTCTGCCGGCGCGCTCATTCTCTCCTACATACAGTCCGTAGGCATACAGATAATCATCATTTGACAGATCTGCCTCATTTACAAGCTCTGTATAGTAATCATATGCAGGATCAAGGAGTGCTCCGTTGTCATCCTCTGCAAAAAGCTCCTCATAATCATGCATGAACGAGTATATGCAGCCCCTTATCTCATCAGGACTCAGCTCATCAGCATTCTCAAAATAATTGTAAAGCTCTACAATAAGCTCTGCATAGATGCAGAGATACTTTATATCACCCTGAAAGATATGCGTGATGCTTCCGGCAATTTTTGCATATACAGCCGATAAAAGCTGACCATACTCATCGCCGAGCACCTTTACGGCATATGCCGGGTTGGCATAGCTTTTCTCGTAATTTTCTTTATCAAACTGTGAATAGAATAAATCGTTAAATTCTTTATCTGCACTATGGTTTTTAATAGTGTTGATGCACTGTGCAACACTTCTGAAATAATCTGCAAAAGCCGGCTCTATCGCAGGCTCTCTGACGATCTGCTCTATCCGCTCCTCCACAAGCTCTAATCGCTCTGCGTAAAGCTCATTGGAGAGCTCATAAATCTCTTTATAACTCATATATTCCTATATTCTTTCTATTTTCATATAATAAAACCTGCAGCATATGTCCCTCCCCAGCTGATTAGCGCTATGAGTGAAAAAAATACTGCCAGTCGTGGAAACGTCATGAATGATTCCTCATCAAAGAGGCTTCTGATGGCAAATCCGAAATCTGCCAAAGATATGCCAAGCATCAGTATACCGGCACTGCCGTAGTACATAGACAGATTGCCATCTCCTCTGAATGCCGCATTTAAAAAAACTATATATACAATCTCTATGAGGATAGCCACAACAAGTGCAGCTATCCCCTTCTTAGATTGCTTCTTTTCCGTAAACTTATACCTGTTACGCTTTCTTCTGCCAAGCAATTTGTATTCTCCTATTTGCAGCCGTACTGCTTATAGTACTCGTCTATCGCTGCCTTGATTGTATCGTCGATGACTACTCTGCCATCATGCTCTCTGTTGTAGAGATACTCTGTGACCTCTGCCATTGTGACGATAGCCTTGCCCTCAAAGCCATACTTCTCATGAATCTCATCGAGAGCGCTCACCTTGCCGCCCTGTCCGACTTCCATTCTGTTAAGGCTCACCATAAGACCTACGATTGTAACATCAGCAGCCTCTCTTACCTTTGGTACTGTCTCCTCCATTGATTTGCCTGATGTGGTAACATCCTCTATCATGACCACTCTGTCGCCATCCTTAAGCTTGCTTCCAAGGAAGCCTCCCTTGTCTGCACCGTGATCCTTTGCTTCTTTTCTGTCTGAGCAGTAGCGCACCTCTTTGCCATAGAGCTCATGGTATGCGATGGCTGTTACCACTGCAAGCGGAATTCCCTTGTATGCAGGTCCGAATAATACATCAAAGTCATCACCGTAGTTTGCATGGATGGCCTTTGCGTAGTACTCTCCGAGTCTCTTAAGCTGTGAGCCTGTCACATATGCTCCCGCATTCATGAAAAACGGTGATTTACGGCCGCTCTTTAATGTGAAATCTCCGAATTTCAGCACGTCACTCTCTACCATAAAGTCTATAAATTCGCTCTTGTAGCTTTCCATTGTATATTAATCCTCCTGTGTGGTTTTCTTTAAATTATCTCTGTCAATTTTACCACATTGGGGCGTGCTTTTCAACGTGGAAATTAGGTACAAAAACAGCATCCCTTCATATTAAATAAATATGGGATGCTGTTCATCTGCTTATATGTTTTTATTAGATATACTCACTTGTGTTTACGATCACGCCGTCATATACCGACTGCTTCTTGATGAACTCCGCAACCTTGTCCACATCGCTGCCGTTTTTGTTCCAGTCCTTTGTGAACTCAACCTTATCGGCTGCAAGCTCCTTCTCCTGCTTTTGGCTGATGAGTAAAAGCACGAGTATTCCGGCATGGCTTAGGTGCTTGACTACGTTGACGAAGTCCTCACCCTCCTTTGGTGCGTAGAGATATGTATGGCGTCCGTCTATATTCAAGGCTTTCTCTACATCCTCCACAAAGCCGCGGTTTACACCATCCACTCCGTCTACGAATACGGCGGTGATTGCCTTCTGGCCCTTGATTGCGGCTCTGACATTTCTGTCTACTCTGCCCTCGTAGAGACCGCTTTCCTCTGTGTGTACCTCTTCGACTACACCGCAGGCAGATGTCATATCTGTCACACGGTCGATTAAGATAAACTCACCGAGTGTCTTGTGGTTTTTGAACTTATCGCAGACTATCTTGTCGGAGAATGCGATCCTTACGACTGCTATCTCGTTCTTTTTGAGCTTGTCGGCAGGCTTTTCCTCGCCTGTGTTTACATCGATGGTGTGCTCTATGTCTGTCACGATACCCGGTATTGACTTGGTACCAAGCTTGAAGAAGAAGTTCTTTCCCTTGAAGAGCTCATCATCATCCATCCAGAGTATTGTAGCTGTAATGGATGAAGCAACCTTTGCTCCTGAACCGATTGTGAGCACGCAGCCTCTTGATACGTCCACCTCTCTGTCGAGCTGGATTGTAACCGGCTGGCCTGTAAATGCACTATCGCTTAGCTTATCACCCACATGGATGCTCTTTACATGGGCTGTCTCATTGCTTGGCAGTGTGGTGATTTCATCGCCCACCTTTACCTCTCCTGCCTCTATCTGGCCCTGGAAACCACGGAAGGTGTGGTCAGGACGGCAGACTCTCTGTACAGGCATGAAAAAGCCCTCTTCCTCGTTCTCATCCTTTATGTCTACATCCTCGAGGTATGATAAAAGAGCCGGTCCCTTGTACCATGGGATATTCTCTGACTTTGTTGTTACGTTGTCACCCTCTGTTGCAGAAACAGGAATGATTACTACATTTTTGAGCTCAAGCTCCTTTGTAAGCTCGACAATCTGCTTTGTGATTTCATCGAAACGCTTCTCGTCGTAGCCTACAAGATCCATCTTGTTTACTGCAAATACAAAGTAATTGATTCCCATAAGTGCACAGATTCTTGCGTGTCTTCTTGTCTGAACCAATACGCCCTGCTTTGCATCTATTAAAATTACCGCAAGGTCTGCAAAGGATGCACCTACAGCCATGTTTCTTGTGTACTCCTCATGGCCCGGTGTATCTGCCACGATAAAGCTTCTCTTATCTGTTGTAAAGTAACGATAAGCTACATCGATTGTGATGCCCTGCTCTCTTTCTGCCATCAGTCCGTCAAGGAGGAGTGAGTAGTCGATGGCACCGCCACGGCTGCCGACCTTACTGTCGAGCTCCAATGCCTTTTCCTGATCTGCATAGAGCAGCTTTGAATCGTATAATATATGTCCGATCAGAGTTGATTTTCCGTCGTCCACGCTTCCGCATGTAATAAATTTAAGTAATCCGCTCATTTTAGAAATATCCCTCCCTCTTTCTTCTTTCCATGCTGCCTGCCGCCTCGTTGTCAATGACACGGGTGGTTCTCTCTGAGGAAACAGCACTGAGTGTCTCATCAATAATCTCATCAAGTGTATCTGCTGTCGACTCCACACCACCTGTCAGCGGGTAGCAGCCGAGTGTTCTGAAACGCACACTCTTCATCTGGATTTCCTCACCCGGACGAAGCTTCATTCTGTCGTCATCTACCATGATGATGTTGCCGTCTCTGTATACGACAGGTCTTTCCTTGGCAAAGTAAAGTGAAGGAATCTCGATATTCTCTCTCTTTATATACTGCCAGATATCCTTCTCTGTCCAGTTTGACAGTGGGAAAACTCGCACCTCCTGGCCCTTTTTGATTCTTGAGTTGTAGAGCTTCCACATCTCAGGGCGCTGGTTCTTTGGATCCCATGCGTGGCTTTCATTTCTGAAGGAGAAGATTCTCTCCTTGGCTCTTGATTTCTCCTCGTCTCTTCGACCGCCTCCAAACGCTGCCGTAAAGCCGTATTTGTCGAGCGCCTGCTTGAGCGCCTGTGTCTTCATGATATCTGTGTATGCTGAGCCGTGGTCAAACGGATTGATGCCCTGCTTTACGCCATCCTGATTTATATATTCAAGCATCTCGATGCCCTTTTCCTTGGCGATACGATCTCTGAATTCTATCATCTCACGGAATTTCCAGGTTGTATTTACATGTAAAAACGGAAATGGCGGCTTCTCCGGATAAAATGCCTTCATTGCAAGATGAAGCATTACCGAGCTGTCCTTTCCAATTGAGTACAACATAACCGGCTTCTCGCACTCTGCGGCTACTTCTCGTATTATGTATATTGCCTCTGCTTCGAGTTCGTCAAGATGTGATAATTCACCCATGTCTGTTACCATCCTTTTCTTTAATATTTATTGGATTCCTTCTTGTTGATAAGAATCTCTTCCTTGCTTCCGTCGCGCTTTTTGATATCCCAGGTCAGCGTGTCCGGTGTGCTTTTTACTGTCATGAGACTTCCCATGCCTCCTATGTCTGCTCCAAGATAAAGAGCAATAGCGCCAAAATGACATTCCTTGATGCATGAGGCACAGCCCCAGCAGTCCTTAGGATATTTGATAAAGGCTTTTTTCTCTGAGTCCTGATATATCAGGCTTCCCGGACATACGCTTGTGCACATGCCACAGCCCTTACACTTTGCTTTATCAATCATTATGCTCATAACGCGCCTCCCTTCCGACAAGCTCTCTGTAAATCATGTGAAGCTGCCCGTTTTCGTATTTGGAATTGACGTATTTCATCCAGTCATCACTCTTGTTTGGATAATCCAGATTCTCGGCAAAGCTGTGCCATCTGGTTTCCTTTCTCGCACCAAGATGTGCTATGACCGAAAGACATACCGTAAGTCTCTCCTTAAGCTCATATATGAACATAAGCTCATGCATATCCGATGCATATAAATCACCGGTCAGCTCTATCAGATGATTTATCTTTTCCTTTGCCAGCGCAAGCTGCCTGCCGTTGAACTGGTAATGTGTGGAAATGCCGCCTGCGTAGTTGTCCATGACCTTCTGCATGGCTTCCTCGATAGCCTCTGTTGTAAACATCTGAGACCTTTCAGTAAGGAAATGGTCGTACTCTGAAGCTTTTGCTTCAAGTGCCTTTTTCTCATCAAATGCTGCCGTGTCAGAACTGCTAACAGAGGTATCTGCATCAAGCTTTGATATCATATCTATCGCGGCGATTTCACCCTCTACCATGGCTCCTGTAACATATTTCTGCGGACATCCTCCTGCCACATCTCCTGCGGCATAGAGTCCGTGAATGGTAGTCTCACGCTCGGTATTTACCCAGTAGCCGCTCGCTGTGTGGCCACCTACGATATACGGTTCGGTGCCCTCTATCTCCACGTTCTGCTCACTTGGATTCTTACCAGACTCCACCCACTTGAGTGTCTGGCTCGGTGCCATGTTGAGATATGCCTTTCTCAATGACTCATCCTGCTGTGGAGAGATACCCTCTGTCCTTAAGTAGCAAGGGCCTCTTCCCTCCAGATTTTCCATGACCGTTCCGTATACACGCTCTGATGTGGTGAGGCCGTATTTTGTCTCGTAAACCTCTCCAAGCGAATTGACCTGCTTTGCTCCGACTCCCTGCGCAATTGTTCCTGTCGGTGCGATGGTGTCCTTGCATCTGAGTGCGATAAATCTCATCTCAAAGGTGGTCATCTCTGCTCCGCTTCTTATGCCCATCGCATATCCGGCGCCTGTGTTAAATGGCGGATACCACATCTTGTGCCTTGAAAAGCCCGGATTGTTTGGTCTGTACAGACCGGCTGCTCCGCCTGTTGCACAGAGCACCTTCCTGGCTCTGATTTCATAGGCTGTCGCATCCTCGATTGAAAATCCGTATGCACCCTTTATCGTGTTGTCCTCAACTATGTAGTCCGTGATATTGATTCTGTTTATCACCGTACAGTCCGTAAGCTTTGAAACCGCTTCTGCCAAAAGCGGCTTCATGTTCTCGCCGTTTATCTTGATATTGCGGTTTCCTCTGGCTACATACTCACCGTTTTCATCCTTTAATATGACAAGTCCAAGCTTTTCCATCTTGTCCGTCACACGGTTTAAGCCCTCTGACATAGTCATGAGTAAGTCCTCCCTTACTATGCCGTCAGCATCCTTTTTAGCGTAGTCCACATAGTCCTCAGGCTTTCTGCCCTTTACGATGTATGCATTTATCGCATTGACACCTGCTGCAAGACATCCGCTTCGCTTTATGTTGGCCTTCTCTGCAATTATAATCGAATAATCCGATTTCTCACGGATGGTGAGTGCTGCATAACAGCCCGCCGTGCCTCCTCCGATTATGAGGATATCCGTGTGTAGGATTTTTTTGTTTTCTATCTTCATGTATCTCCCTCTGCTTCCTCTTTTTGCTTCAACATATGAATATCAGATGTAGAATACATCCTGCTCCTGCATCTCGCTGTTTTCCATCAGATATGTCTTCTCATCATCAAATATATACAGCCTGTAAATCAGCACATGTACCTTCTCTCCGACCGATATCAAATCCTTTTCCAGCGAGCGCTCACCGACTACCTCAATGCCGTTTATGCTGACCGTGATATCCATCCTGTTTCCTCTGAAAACCACATCTGTAACGATGCCCTCCTCTGCCGCTGACTGATAGCGGTCCAGATTGCCACTCTTTGATATCTTGATAAACTCAGGCCTGATTACCGCCTTGTCGGCATTTTCTATCCTGTCAAAGCCCTTAAGCCTGTCATAGTTTTCAACGACTGTGGTATGTCCTATAAACTGCGCCACAAAAGGTGTATCAGGCGACTTGTATATCTCAAGAGGTGTGCCCATCTGCTCTATCGTGCCGTGGTTTGTGATAATGATTTCATCTGCCACCTCAACAGCCTCATCCTGGTCGTGTGTGACGAAAATGCTTGTGATTCCAAGCTTTTCAACAAGCTCCTTCAGCCAGGTACGAAGCTCACCGCGCACCTTTGCGTCTATCGCTGCAAAGGGCTCATCCAGCAAAAGCACCTGAGGATTCGGTGCCAGCGCTCTTGCAAATGCCACTCTCTGACGCTGTCCTCCGGAAAGCTGATTTGGATATCTCTTTTCAAGCCCCGATAAGCCTGTCATCTCAAGAAGCTTGGTGACACGCTCCTTTATAAGCTTTTTCGGCATCTTCTGAAGCTCAAGTCCAAATGCCACATTATCGTATATTGTCATATATCGAAACAGCGCGTAGTTCTGAAACACGAAGCCTATGCCTCTCTTTGAGGCCGGAATATCGTTCACACGCTTTCCATCTATATATATGTCACCGGAATTCGGTGTTTCAAGTCCTGCTATCATACGAAGAAGTGTTGTCTTACCACTGCCGGACGGACCAAGCAGCGCCACAAGCTTTCCCTTTTCCACTCCAAAGCTCACATTGTCGGATGCCAGGAAGTCTCCGTATTTTTTGTATATATTTTTCATCTCAACGTACATATACGTTATCTCCCTCCTGCTTTTCCCATTAATCTCAGTGTAATTTCTTAAATTTGTGCTCAACTATATTTCTTGCAAAAAGAATGATCAATGCAATGATCAACAATATCGACGATACAGCAAATGCCGATGTTATCGAGCTGTCTGTGCCCGACATATACAAGGCATCAATCTCAAGCGGCAGTGTAAATGTCTCACCTCTTGTCTTTGAGAGCGCATTTACCGCGCCGAACTCACCGAGGGCTCTCGCCGTACAGAGTATGATTCCATAGATCAGACTCCACTTCATCTGAGGAAGTGTTATTTTCCGAAATATCGTAAAACCGGATGCTCCCATCAGCGCTGCGGCCTCTTCCTCGTCCTTTCCCTCTGCATTGAGCACCGGGATGATTTCCCTTGACACATAAGGAAATGTGACAAATATAGTGGCAAGCACAACTCCGGGTATCGCGAAGGTGATTCTCACATTCGTACCGAAGAGCTCATTGAACCATCTGATAACCGGATAAAACCATCCGAGCCGTCCAAAGGTCATAAGATATGCAAGTCCCACGATGACCGGAGAAATCGAAAACGGTATATCAATGAGTGTTGCAAGCACCTGCTTTCCTTTAAACGAAAAGCGGGTCAACAGCCATGCTGTCCATATTCCAAAGAAGGTATTTACAGCTACCGAAAAGACTGTTGCTATCAGAGTCACCTTTAGCGCCGAAAGCACATAGCTTGTGGAGATTGCTTTCAGATAGAATCCAAGCCCCTCCTTTAAAGCGCTTGCCATCACAGAAAAAAGCGGAACAACAAGCATGACAAATATGAAGAGCACTGTTACCGTGATGAGTATTATCTTTGTAATCTTTTTTCTTCTTTCAAGCTTTACCTGTTCGGTCATCGTATTGTGCTCCTTTCCTGTTTGTGTTCATCTCATTCAATTTATATGCAGCGCTCTACAACAAATTTGTGCGCTGTGACTGTTTAACCTGCACTATGTTTACAAATAACAGCAGTAAAAATGATATAATAAGCATCACAAGTGCTATGGCAGTCGCGCCGGCGTAATCTATATAGCTAAGCTTCTGCATGATGACGTAGGATACCACCTGTGTCCTGTGCCTTGCGCTGTTGCCTGATATGTAGATAACGCTTCCGTACTCTCCTATGCCTCTTGCAAAGGCAAGACCAAAGCCTGTTAAAAGTGCCGGGCGAAGCTCCGGAAGTATTACCTTAAAAAAGGTCTTAGAGGGTGTGGCACCAAGCATATATGCTGCCTCCTCATATGTATTATCCATCTTTTCCAGTACCGGCTGAACTGCTCTGATCACGAAGGGAATACCTACAAAAACCAGTGCCACAACTATTCCTGCCTGTGTGTAAGCCACATCTATTCCAAGCTTACTTAAGCCATTTCCAAAAAAGCCTGTGCCCGAGTACAGCTTTGAGAGCGTGATGCCCGCAACCGCTGTCGGCAGTGCAAACGGAAGCTCTATGAGTCCGTCAAGCAGCCATTTTCCGGGGAAATCGTACTTCACAAGTGTCCATGCGACGATGATTCCAAATACCACATTTATAATCGCTGCGATAAATGACGAGGTGATGCTTGTGATAAAGGCATTCCTCACATTCTCCTTCATGATAAGTGCCACAAAATCTCCGGGTGATATCTTTAGCGAATACACAAGCACTGATGCTAACGGAATGAGTACGATGACTGAAAGCATCGTGACCACTATCCCAAGTGAAAGATGGTAGCCCGGTATAACTCTGGTCTTTATGTTCTTTGATTTAGTTTTCTTTTTTGCTGTTTTATCAGTTGCCGTAAATTTCATCGAACATTGCTCCATCATCAAAATATGTCTTGTAGGCTTCATCCCATCCGCCGTAATCATCTATGCTCCAAAGCCTGATATTCAAATCAAACTTGTCGGAAAACTGATTTAATATGTCCTGATTGGTTGGTCTGTAGCCACTCTCTCCAATCAGCCTCTGTGCCTCATCGCTGTAAAGATACTGTAAGTACTCTTTACTCGCCTCTTCTGTTCCATTGCTCTTTGCATTATCATCCACAATGGCAACTGATGGCTGCGCTAAAATGCTGACTGACGGGTTTACTATCTCATACTTGCCCGGATATGAATCCATGGTCGTAAGTGCCTCGTTTTCCCACGCTATGAGCACATCTCCCTGACCGTTTTCCACAAATGTGGTTGTTGAGCCTCTCGCACCTGAGTCCATAATTGTGACATTTTCATACAGCTTCTTCATAAACGATTTCTGTTCCTTTTGGCTGTCATAGTTTGTCTTCGCATAGCTTAGCGCCGCAAGGAAATTCCAGCAGGCTCCGCCACTGCTCTTTGGATCCGGTGTGATCACATCCACATTCTTTTTCACCAGGTCATCCCAGTCACTTATGTGCTTTGGATTGCCCTTTCTTACAAGAAAAACGATGGTTGATGTGTATGGTGCCGAGCTGTCAGGAAACTCATCTATCCAGCCCTTGTCAATTAAGCCGGTATTTTGTATAAGGTCTATGTCATGCTCGAGTGCCAGTGTGACAACATCTGCATTACAGCCCTCCACAACCGAACGCGCCTGCGCTCCCGAGCCGCCATGTGACTGAATCACATTTATCTTTTTGCCATGCTCGCTCTCATAGTAAGACTCGAATATTTTGTTGTATTTTTCGTAAAACTCTCGTGTCGGATCATATGACACATTCGTTATGGTGACTGTGCCATCATCCTTCTTACCTGAGCAGCCTGTCAGAAAAAGCGACACCACCATCACCGCTGACAGCATGGCTGCCGTGTATTTATGTATATTTCTCATGTATATTTCTCATTTTTCATATTACAGCTTCCGGCACAGCAGCTTATGCCGTCGGCTGTCTTATATACCATTAGTTTACTGTAAAAAGCTGTGTGGACAGGTATCTCTCGCCTGTATCCGGAAGCAGCACCACGATATTCTTTCCTTTGTTCTCAGGTCTCTTTGCAAGCTCTGTTGCCGCATATATTGCTGCTCCTGAGGATATGCCGACGAGAAGTCCGTCGCTCTTTGCAACCTCTCTTGCCTTGTCAAAGGCTGCCTCATTCTCCACCGGAATCACCTCATCCACTATATCCATGCGCATGACCTTTGGAATAAAGCCCGCTCCGATTCCCTGTATCTTGTGTGGTCCCGGTCTTCCGCCTGAGAGCACCGGTGAGCTCTTTGGCTCAACAGCCACTATTTTTACATCAGGATTATGCTCTCTTAATCCAAGCCCTGTGCCTGTACAGGTGCCGCCTGTTCCGACAGATGATACAAAGATATCTACCTTTCCATCTGTATCCTCCCAGATTTCCTGAGCTGTTGTAGCTCTGTGGATATCCGGATTAGCCTGATTCTCAAACTGCTGCGGAATAAAGGCATTGCCGTAATGCTCTTTAAGTCTCTGTGCCTCATCTATCGCACCCTTCATGCCCTCACGCCCCGGTGTAAGCTTTATCTCTGCACCAAGTACTGTGACGATTTTTCTTCTCTCGACACTCATGGTATCAGGCATGATAAGTATCAGGTGAAGTCCCTTTGAGGCTGCCACAAATGCAAGTCCGATTCCGGTATTGCCGCTTGTCGGCTCTATGATTATTGTGTCCTGATTTATTTTTCCATCCTTTATGCCCTGTTCTATCATAGCTGCCGCCACCCTGTCCTTGACACTTCCGAGTGGATTGAAATACTCCAGCTTTGCTATGATTTTTGCTTCAAGCCCAAGGGCCTTTTCATAATTGGTCAGCTCCAGAAGCGGAGTGTGACCTATCAGCTCTGTGAGCTGCTTTGCAATTTTTGCCATTGATATTACCTCTTTTTTGTTAATGTTTGTTTTGAGTTTGTTATGAGTTTGTTATGAGTTTGTGCTTAGTTTGTATGATTAGGATTTCCTACCAATCAAATATGATTTCTAAGTTATTGATATGTTACCACTAATTGATATTTTTGTAAATGTAATTAGGGTTATTAATATTTGTTAGCGGGCTATAAATTTTATTGATAGCCAATGGACGACTGCGCAGCATTGGAAGACACACCGATGGCACACTGTCTCATATCTCCTCGCCTAGTATGAGTAAATGCTGCCACAGACAGAGTTTATAAGGCACGGAAAATCAAACGCGCTTTTTACCTTTATAGCATTCTCTATGCTGTGTTGCTTGAACGAGTATTTTCCGTGCCACCTTTTGTCTGTGACGCATATAACTCATACACGGCTCGTCAAAAATCGACCGTGCACCATCGGTGTGTCTTCCCATGCTGCGCAGTCGTCCGTCCGGTATAGAACTTACCATAAAAAAAGAGTTCTATATTTCGCAGACTAAATGTCTGCAAAAATAGAACTCTTTTTTGGCTACTCCGCTTGTTCATTTGCTTTATCGGTTCTCGTGATATACTTGATTCCGACAAAGGTTCCAATCAGGATAAGCACTCCTATGATAAAAGGTACTACAGGATTTCTGACAAAGCCTGCTATGATGTAGGTCAGGCATGATATGGCAGCCACAAGCACAGCGTACGGAAGCTGTGTGGACACATGGTTCATGTGGTTGCACTGGGCTCCGGCAGATGCCATGATGGTGGTATCGGATATCGGTGAGCAGTGGTCTCCGCATACTGCACCTGCCATGCACGCTGAGATTGAGATGATCATCATCGTATGGTTTGTGCCTGAGAAGATGTTTACTACTATCGGTATGAGTATGCCGAATGTGCCCCATGAGGTTCCTGTTGCAAAGGCAAGGAAGGCTCCCACCAGAAATATGATTGCCGGGAACAGTCCAAGGAGTGGTCCCGATACGCCTCCCACTAAGCCTGCGACAAATTCCTTGGCGCCAAGGCTCTCTGTCATGGTCTTTAGTGTCCATGCAAAGGTCAGTATAAGTATTGCAGGTACCATTGCCTTAAAGCCCTCAGGGATTGAATTACAACAATCCGTAAAGCTTAATACCCTTCTGATCGAGTAAAAGCATATGGTGATTATCAGTGCAAAAAAGCTTCCAAGCATGAGACCGATTGAAGCATCGCTGCCTGCAAACGCATCGACAAAGCCTGTTCCGTCAAAAAAGCCACCTGTGTATATCATTCCGATGATGCAGCTTATTATGAGCACCAGTATAGGAAATACAAGGTCTATAACCTTTCCCTTGCCCTTTATCACATCCTGCTTTGACTCTGCATACGGCCTGTCTCCTGTGGTAAACAGATTGCCCTTTTTTGCATTGGCTTCATGCTTTGCCATAGGACCGAAATCCACCTGCAAAACAACAAGTGTCACCATGGCGATAATGGTAAATAGCGCATAGTAATTGTACGGAATGGCCTTTATGAAAATAGAAAAGCCATCCTCTCCCTTTACAAAGCCTGTGACTGCGGCTGCCCACGATGATATAGGTGCAATGATGCATACAGGCGCTGCTGTGGCATCTATCAGATATGCAAGCTTTGCTCTGGAAACCTGATGCTTGTCGGTGACAGGGCGCATCACACTTCCCACTGTCAGACAGTTGAAGTAATCATCTATAAATATGAGCACTCCAAGCATTATAGCTGCAAGCTGGGCACCGATCCTTGTCTTTATGTGCTCACTCGCCCATTCTCCAAAGGCCGCCGAGCCGCCTGCCTTGTTCATCATGCTCACCATGACACCGAGCACGACTAAAAATATCAGTATTCCCACATTGTACGAATCCGATAGCACTCCGACAAGTCCGTCCTCGAATATGTGAAGCACTGATCTCTCAGCCGAAAACCCCGGCTGAAATGCATTTCCATAAAACAGTCCGCCGATCACTATTCCGACGAATAGTGAGCTGTAGACCTCCTTTGTGATAAGTGCCAGAACTATAGCCACAACAGGTGGAACAAGCGCCCAGACTGTGGCATACATAGAAGGCACGTATTCTGCTGCCAGAATCATTATTTTCTCCTCCGTCTATCCCTTATGCTCTATCTGTCAACCGCACCGACAAGCTCTGAAATATTCTTTACTCCATACTTGTCCATGTACTCTGCGATGCCATCCACTATCTGCTCTGTGGTCTTTGGATTCACAAAGTTTGCTGTGCCGACTGAAACCGCCGTAGCTCCGGCAAGTATCATCTCTATAGCATCGGAAGCATTTGTTATACCGCCCATTCCGATAATCGGTATATTGACTGCATGTGCTGTCTCGTAAACCATGCGCACTGCAACCGGATGCACTGCCGGACCGCTCATGCCGCCTGTCTTGTTTGCTAACACAAAGCTTCTTCTGTTTATATCAATCTTCATACCTGTAATAGTGTTGATGAGTGAAACCGCATCAGCTCCGCCTGCCTCTGCTGCCCTTGCTATCTCTGCAATGCTTGTGACATTTGGAGAAAGCTTCATGATAACAGGCTGCTTTGCATATTTTTTTATCTCACTTGTGATAGTCTCAACACCCTTTGGATCTGTTCCGAAGGCAATTCCGCCCTCCTTAACATTCGGGCATGAGATATTTATTTCCATCATATCAATAGGCTCATCCGCAAGACGCTTTACCACATCAAGATACTCGTCAAGCGAATGACCGCAGACATTTACCACAATCCTTGTATCAAACTGCTTTAAAAAGGGAATATCCCTCTTGCAGAAAAGGTCGATGCCGGGATTTTGAAGTCCGACTGCATTGAGCATGCCGCCGTACACCTCTGCTACTCTCGGTGTAGGATTTCCCTCCCACGGCTTATTCGCAACACCCTTTGTAGTGACTGCACCAAGTCTGTTTAAATCAACAAACTCGCTGTACTCTGCACCGGAGCCGAATGTGCCGGATGCAACTGTAACAGGATTTTTCCACTCAACGCCGGCCACCTTTACTGACATATTGCTCATTACAGCTCCACCTCCTTCGCATCAAAAACAGGTCCCTCTTTGCATATACGCTTGTTGTTTACATTGCTGTGGGCATCCTTGTCCTTTGTCTTGCATACGCAGGCAAGGCATGCACCGATTCCACATGCCATGCGCTCCTCCATTGATACAAAGCAGTCCATATCATGCTCTGCAGCGTAAGCCTTGAGTGCACGAAGCATAGGCATAGGTCCACATGCATAAATCACATCTGCCTCAAGAGCATTCTCCTTTATCGCATCGATGACATTGCCCTTTGTGCCGACACTGCCGTCCTCTGTGGCTACAAATGAAGCTGCCTGCTCCTTAAACTCATCGAGCAGGAAGGTATTCTCATCGCGGTAGCCCATGACTATGTTCATATCGCATACTGCATTTATATCCTTCGCAAGCTGCAGCATAGGCGGCACTCCGATTCCTCCGCCGATAAGGAAGGCCTTCTTACCCGGCTGTACTGTAAAGCCGTTTCCAAGAGGTCCTAAAAGCCTTACCTTGTCGCCCATGACAAGCTTTGAAAACTCCTCTGTTCCTGTTCCTTCACCTGTCACACGGTACACGAGACGGATAGTGTCCTCATCTCTGTTTATGCCACAAAGGCTTATCGGACGCGGAAGCAGCTTACTCTTATCGTTTGAGTAAACCGATACAAACTGTCCCGCCCTTGCTGCCTTTGCAATTTTGTCTGTCTTAAGTGTGAGGTCATAGATGCCATTGCCGAGTGAGCTTTGGTCAACTACAACTGCAATCTCCTCAAATTTCTCTGCCATTTTATCTCCCTGGTTTCGTTTGTTAATATATTTAAGCTTTCTGAATGACTTATTAACGATTTGCAAGTGCTCCTGAGATATCCTCAATCATATCCTCGACAGCCTTGCGTGATGCATCTGCAAAATTCTCTGCTGTGATGCCCATATCCTTGTACTTATCCTGCTTGTATGCGCAGATGATACCGCGTGATGAGTTGACGATTGCACCAAGTCCGTCCTCATTGAAGAAATGAACAAGGTCTGCACCCTTACCGCCCTGTGCACCGTAGCCCGGTACAAGGATGAAGCTCTTTGGCATTACCTTACGAAGAATCTTACCCTGCTCAGGGTATGTGGCTCCGACAACCGCACCTACATAGCTGTATGAATCACCCATGCAGTCAGCTCCCCACTCTGCAACCTTCTCGCCTACCCACTCATATAATGGGCGACCATCAATCATACGATCCTGGAACTCGCCGCTTGATGGATTAGATGTCTTTACAAGGATAAAGATACCCTTCTTCTCCTCCTTGCATACATCTACGAATGGCTTGATGCCGTCTGTTCCAAGGTATGGATTGACAGTGGCAAAATCCTCATCAAAGGTAGAATAGCTCTTGCTGCCGATCTGTACCCTTCCGAGATGTCCTGTAGCGTATGCAGCCGATGTTGAGCCGATATCTCCACGCTTTACATCTCCGATAACCACGAGATCCTTCTCGTGACAGTAATCCACTGTCTTCTGAAATGCCTTAAGTCCCTCAACACCAAACTGCTCATACATGGCAATCTGTGGCTTTACTGCAGGAATCAGGTCATATGTAGCATCCACAATAGCCTTGTTGTACTGCCAGATAGCTTCCGCTGCACCTGCCGGTGTCTCTCCAAGCTCGTCAAATGCCTTCTTTGTGATGTGCTCAGGCACATATGAAAGCATCGGGTCAAGACCTACCACGATAGGTGCGTTTGTTTTCTTGATTTTGTCTACTAATTTGTTGATCATTCTTTCGTCCTCTTTATGCGTATTTTATTATACAGGCAGATATTGTGATTATTAAATATCTGCATACAGTTATAAATATTTTATAGCATAAACAGGATTCTTGCAACCAAAAATATAATAGCAGGGAGTATAGCATTAATTGCTGCTATACTCCCTGCTGAAATCACCTTTACACTCCCACAACCTCATCAATCATCCTAAGCTCTTCCTCAGAGAAGCCTGTGCCCTCCATAACCTTTAAGTTTTCAAGAATCTGCTGTGGCTTTGAAGCGCCGACAAGCACGCTTGTCACGTCATCATCCTTTACCACCCACTTAAGAGCCATCTGTGCAAGTGTCTCACCACGTTTTGTGGCTATATCGTTCAGCTTCTTAATCTGCTCGATGTGTGGAGCAAGCTTTTCCTGATTTAAAAAGCGGCCGTCTGTCTTTATACGGCTATCCTCCGGGATGCCGTTTATGTAACGGTCTGTGAGCATGCCCTGTGCGAGCGGACTGAAGGAGATGATGCCCTTTTGACACTCTCTGGCTGCCTGCTTCAAGCCGTTTTGCTCTATTGTACGGTTGAAGATATTGTATGAGTTCTGGTTGATGATAAACGGACATTTCAAATCAGTAAGAATCTCGCAGGCTCTCTTCATGGTCTCGCCGTCATAATTTGACAGTCCGACATAGAGTGCTTTACCGCTCCTTACTATCTGGTCGAGTGCTCCCATTGTTTCCTCAAGCGGTGTCTCAGGGTCCATTCTGTGATGATAGAAGATATCCACATAGTCGAGTCCCATTCTCTTAAGGCTCTGATCAAGGCTTGCAATCAGATACTTGCGGCTGCCCCAGTTGCCGTATGGTCCCTTCCACATATCATAGCCTGCCTTTGAGCTGATGATGAGCTCATCGCGGTATGCAGACAGATGCTCCTTCAGTATAAGCCCGAAGTGCTTCTCTGCGCTGCCATATTCAGGGCCATAGTTGTTTGCCAGGTCAAAGTGAGTGATGCCATGGTCAAAGGCTGTGAAGCACATCTGCTTCATGTTGTCATACGATGAAAAATCACCGAAATTGTGCCATAAACCAAGCGATACAACAGGAAGCTTAAGTCCGCTCCTGCCGCATCTGTTATATCTCATTGTGTCATATCTCTTTTCGTCTGCTGTGTACATATTTACCTCCCGCATAAATACATGGTATTTTGTAACTATTTTACCCGATTAATCATAAATGAGGGGCAAAATACCTTTTGGCACTCATATCATTATTATACTACAGCAGGCTTGATTTTTCTATTGTTAAATAAAATCCTCCGTCAGCTTTCCGTGCTTCTCATAATTCGTCACACGCGCTATCTTGTTTTCATCATCCACAAACACTACCTTTGGATGATGCTCCTTTGCTTCCTCAGGTGTCATCTGCGCATAGCACATGAGTATCACATGGTCACCGACTGCAACCTGTCTGGCGGCTGCGCCGTTTAAGCATATCATGCCTGAGCCAGGCTCTCCGGCGATGGTGTAGGTCTCGAATCTGTTTCCGTTTTCCACATCGACAATCTGAACCATCTCATATTCCAAGATGCCTGCTGCCTCAAGCAGCTTTGTATCTACAGTGATGCTTCCCACGTAATTTAAGTCAGCCTGCTTGACCACCGCTCTGTGTATTTTGCCTTTAAGCATTGTATAATTCATTGTTTGTACCTCTTTTCAATAATTGTTGCTATCCTACTATGCGATAAAATTGTCAATCAGCCTTGTCTTTCCGATATAGACAGCAATTGCCACGAGTGTTGTTCCCTTAATCTCATCAACCTGTGTAATCGTGTCAAAATCAACCACATCTACATAATCAATTCTTGCAAGCGGCTCCTTGTTTATCTCTGCTGTGATTGCATCCTTTACCACCTTTGCACTCTTCTCGCCTGCCTCTACGAGCTGCTTTCCGATTTTTAAGCTTCTGCTAAGTACAAGCGCCGCCTGTCTTTCATCCTCACTTAAATACGTGTTTCTTGAGCTCTTTGCCAGTCCGTCCTCCTCACGGATGATTGGGCAGCCGATGATTTCTGTGTCAACATTTAAATCCTTTACCATACGCTTTATGACCGCAAGCTGCTGTGCATCCTTCTGTCCAAAGTATGCGCGGTCAGGTGTCACAATGTGAAACAGCTTCAATACAACTGTCTGCACACCTCTGAAATGAATAGGTCTTGTTTTTCCACAAAGCTCAGTTGTGAGGCCATTCATATCCACATATGAGCAGAAGCCGTCTGCATACATCTCCTCAGGCTGTGGATGGAAAATAATGTCAACTCCAGCATCCTCGCAAAGCTTTGCATCCCTGTTTAAATCACGTGGATAGCTGTCTAAATCCTCTGTAGGGCCAAACTGCATTGGATTTACAAAAATACTCACTACAACCTTGTCATTCTCGCGTCTTGCCGCATCGATTAAGCTCTTATGTCCCTCGTGGAGGTATCCCATTGTAGGTACAAAGCCAACGCTTTTGCCCTCTCTCTTCCATGCCTTTACCGCTTCTCTCACCTGTTCGATTTGTCCGTATATTAACATTTTATGTCTCCTTATTCTTTTATTTTTAGTATCTATTTTCGATACTAATACAGCTTGTCAATTATTGTCTCATCCATCTTAAAGGTATGCTCCTCACCCGGGAAGCTTCCCTCCTCAACAGCCTTTTTGTAGGCTGTGAATGCCTCATTCATCTCTTTTCCGACCTGTGCGAACTGCTTTACAAATTTCGGCTTCATGTTTGCATACATTGCAAGCATATCCTGATATACAAGCACCTGGCCGTCGCAGTCTGCTCCTGCTCCGATACCGATTGTAGGTATGCTTATGCTCTCTGTGATTTTTTTGGCAAGTGCCTTTGGCACACACTCGAGCACCACTGCAAATGCTCCTGCCTCCTCGACTGCACGGGCCTCATCAAGGAGCTTCTGTGCTGCCTCTTCACCCTTGCCCTGCACCTTGAAGCCGCCGAATGCGTTTACTGACTGTGGTGTAAGCCCTAAATGTGCACATACCGGAATTGACGCATCCACGATAGCCTTTATCTGTGGACATACCTCCTTGCCACCCTCGAGCTTAACTGCCTGCGCATGGCCTTCCTTCACGAGTCGTCCTGCATTGACCACAGCATCATAAACTGATGTCTGATATGACATAAAAGGCATATCTGTGATGAGCAGTGTATCCTTTATGCCTCTTGAAACAGCTGCGCTGTGATGAATCATATCCTCCATAGTCACTGAAAGTGTATCCTCATAGCCAAGCACCACCATGCCAAGAGAATCTCCTACTAAAATCGCATTGATTCCTGCCTCATCTATGAGCTTTGCTGTCGAATAATCATATGCTGTGAGCATCGTGAGCTTCTCGCCCTTTTCCTTTGCCTGTTTAAAAGTTACTACTGTATTTTTCATTGTCCAATCCCTCTGTCTTTCTGCAACAATCCGTTTCTTGTATATTAACGGTATTGTCACCCTCTTAGCAATTCCATCATCTGAGTGTAATCCTTATCAGGATTCTTTTTTTCAGCAATATTTACCAGTTTTGTGCCAAGCATTTTGTACAATATAACATCATCGCTATCGTCATTTTGCATACATGCGATGTGCTTTTTCACTGTTTCAATATCGTTTCTCTCGATTGGTCCGGTCAGTGCGCCGTCACAGCCTGCTTCGAGTACGTTTTCGATATTGCGCATCACAAGCCGGCCTGTAGCCCTTACAGCCTCAGCCCTTGTAAAGCCGCAGTCCTCCAAAAGAGAATAACCCATGTCAAGTACAGCAATCACCTGATTGCTCAAAATGCTCGCCGCTGCATGGTATTTTGCTTTTTTAGCGCCATCAATACGGCATACCTCATTTCCAATAGAACAAAACAGCCCGGATATTGCTTCAACCGCAGCATCCTGCCCTTCCACTGTGAAAAATGCTTTATTTAATTGCTCATATGATGAAAATTTGTTACTGAACGGTAACATTGGATGAATTGAACAGCATGATACGCTCATGCTCTCCCTTCCGGAAAATGAATCGGATGATAATGCGCCACTGCAATGACATATAATCTGATTCGTTAGAGAAAGCTCTTTTAATTGTTCCCAAACCGGTATAATAAATGAATCCGGTGTGGTGATAAATATAATCTGTGATTGATCCGCCAGTTGCTTTAGCGAATCAAAGCTCTCTGTCCTTGTAAACTCCGCAGCCTCCTTAGCCGCCGCAGAATCCACGTCATAATAGCCTGCAAGCTCTATGTCCTTTGTCCTTAGGTACTTACCTATAGAACAGCCCACTCTGCCTGCGCCGATTATGCCTATTTTCATGCTACCACCTTCTTTCCAAGCCGGTCAGACCATTCCTTATATCGCAGCTGATATAATCTCCGCCATGTGCCGTATGGCAGCGGTCGATTTATCCTGTGCGCGCCTGTCACTTTGCTGTCTGCTTCATATCTGCTGCAGCAATGTGCTTTTGGCTACTTGTGTCTGCCGGATATGCTCTGTCATAAGGTGACAACACATCCTCCATGATACAGTTTCCTTCGAATACCGTTCGAAGAAAACTATACCACATTGACTATTATTTAACAATCCCTATTTTATTTTGCCTCAGTCATCTTGATATACTCATACTGCGGCTTGAAATCCTCTCTGTCACAGAGCTCATAGTAATGCATAAAGATTCTCTCCATGACATTCGGAATCTGATTTTCCTGTGGCTCAAATAGTATTATAAGATACTGCATTGAGCTGTAGCGCGTGCAGACATCCACCTTTCTGATCTTGCTGCGGATAGACTGCTCCATGTAGTCAAGTGCCTTCTCAATTTCCTCGATATCTGCAAGCTGCTCCGGCAGAGTGTTCATAGTCACCATGACCAGATAGCAGTTGTGCTTGTGCCTCTCTCCTACATTGTTCATGAACTCATAGATTCTCGCAAACTCTCTGTAGTTTAAATCCAGCGCACCTGTGTAGCTGCCACTCTCCTTTAAATGCTTTGCCACATTTCGTAAATCCACACTCAGATTTGTATTCTCCATATTGTCAGTTAAAAGCTGCTCATAGAAGAAATATGTACCCTTGCAGTTCTGCTTCACATAGTAGAGTGCCTTATCTGCCCTTGTGTAGTCACTTTCAAACATGGCTCCCTTTGTTGTCAGGCACATTCCTGCCGAAAGAGCAGCATCCTTTATCTCACAGTCCGCTTCCTTGGCACTCTCGAAGCCCTCAAATATGCGCTTTATAACACTCTCCACCATCGCCCTGTCAGAATATGGCATAAAGATGAGGAACTCATCACCTCCAAGCCTGCAGGCTGCAAAGGTCTCATTCTCAGTCTCTTTTGCGAGGAGATTACCTATAAGCTTAAGTGCCCTGTCACCGGCCTTGTGACCATGCACATCATTGACTTTTTTGAGATTATCCATATCTATGAAGGCAAGGCAGCCATCATTCTCCTGCATCAGGGCTGCTATTATCTGCTGTCCGCGGCTTCGCATGTGAAGTCCTGTCAGATAATCAACACTGTCTGCCTTTTCCTGACTGCTCATGGTCTTCATAACCTCAGATATGAATTTGTCTGCCACTGACTCGATAACCGCATTATCACGGTAGCCCTTAGCTGCCGGATTATTTTCATCTATCACAACCATGCCATTGTCAAGCATATCAACAAACATACGCGATATCTGCGGGTCAAACTGCGTGCCGCAGTTATCCAAAAGCTCCCTTCGGATCTCTTCATCGGGCAGTGCATTCCTGTAAATCCTGCGCGATTTCATGGCATCATAGCTGTCTGCCACACACACTATACGGGCAGAAAGCGGTATCTCCTCTCCCACCAGTCCGTCAGGATAGCCCTTTCCATCGTAGCGCTCATGATGATTCCTTGCAATATCCACCAGATGGTCTAACAGTGTGATATCCTTTAAGATATCTGCGCCCATCACAGTATGGCTCTTTATGGCTGCAAACTCTTCATCGGTCAGCCTGGTTGGCTTATTTAATATAGTATCAGGCACGCCAATCTTTCCGATATCATGCAGATATGCAGCATTTCTAAGATTCTCCACCTCATGCTCACTCCAGCCAAGCTGCTTTGCAATGAGAGCAGAGTACTCTGCCACCCTGTATGAGTGCCCCCTCATATAATCATCCTTTGCTTCTATTGTAGCAGCGAGTGTCTTCATCATCTGAAGGGAAACTCTCTCTGTCTGATTTCTAAGCCTGTCACTTTCTTCCTTCTGGCGCTTGTATTCTATCTCGCTGATTCTTTTTATTGTGACTATTATATTGACAAACAAAATCACAATAAGGCCTGTTCCGATAAAGAAGCCTGACATAGTGACAACAAAGTACACAGAAGCAGCCTCTATAAGCACCAGAACAAGCGCTATAATCATGGCAACCATCTCAGGTCTGTAGCCCAATGTCCTATGCTTAATTATATCAATGATAAACGTTGTGATAACGACCGCGCAGCAGACAGCAAGCATTCCCTGTCCTGCCGGCAGAGTCTCTATATAATCGCACACACCAAAAAGCTGCAAAGCTGTGCAGACAATTAAATTCGCAGCCGCAAGTGCCTCTATGCATGTATACACTCTTGTATAACGCCCACCCTGTATGCTGTCAATATAAATCGAAACAGCAATAGGACTAAGCAGAATAACCACAAAGCACATGGCTGCCATAACAGATGCATTCGGCACCAGCATCTGACGCAGCTTTGACTCACCGAGCATCCACGCCGCTCCTAAAAGCAGACACCAGCCCACAAACTCCATGTCAAAGTGTGTCTTGTATACAATACTGAGTGCTATGCTGAACATAATGGCCACTATAGCTGCAAAAAGAATGAAAAACGCTATAACCGTCTCTCTGGAGCTGTTATGAAAGATATTTGTCCATATATCGCTCTTATCTCCGCAGTATACTGTATTTACAACGCCCGAATAGTTGGATGCATGGCTCGTCAGCTCAATGCGCAGCTCTTTGCCTGCATCATCCTCCGACATGTTGCAAAAAACATATCTGCTCGCGGAATCCTTACCGAAGGGTCTCGTGTCCTTTGTATCATACTCTGCTCTCAGGCTGCCATCCACATAAAATCTGACTGTCTGAAGTGATGCTCTGATTGCCATGACACTTGCATCGAAATCATCAGGCAGGACAGTAGTTATGACCATCGTATCCCCCGGCTTCACATCATACCTGCCGGGCACTTCAATAGTCTCCCTTTCACCATCAGACTTCTCCCATGTAAAGCTGCCCTCGTAGGTGATACTTTTATCACTGACGGACTGGCTCCTCTCACTCGGTAATATGCACTCGGCAATTATAAATCCAACAATCAAAAAGGCCATCATTAAATAAAACAATGACCTCTTTGTCCTACTCACGCTGTATCTATCCATAACTTATCCTATTCCGCAAACATAAGGTCTGCTTTATAATAGTCAGGTTCTCTAATGCCGCAGATTAGAATTCAGACACACTATGCAGTCTGCTGTTCAACCATGGTGTTGATTTCCTTGCTGATTTTGTTTACATACATCATGATTGCTACACCTGCAGCAAAAATCACTACCGTGACAATAATTCCAACTGCCGAAAAGCACAGCTGGCTTAAGTATCCTATAAACGGAGTCTTTGCGATAACCTGCCCTTTAACTACCTTATATGATACACCATTTCCATCACGTAATGCAATCTCTTTTGCAGAAGAATCATTAGAATCTACATAATAAGAATCAACACTTCTGCCTGATGAATCAGCTGATTCGATGGCTACTATATTGCCATCCTTGTAAGATGCCTCGTCGATAGTCTTTAAATATACCACGCTGCCGTACTTTGAGATATTTCCTGTGTGATCTGTGCCCGAAAGATATGTATGATAGCCAAATATCGGCGGAAGCACAACCGGAAGCACTATAAGAAGTGCCACGATGACAAGCACATAGCCCAGTATTGTAAGCCCTGTCCTTTTACCCTTTTTCTCGTCTACTGTCTGATTGTTGTTTGTGTTTTTACTCATATTAAGCTCCTTTCTGTTCATAAACCCTGTATCACTACAAATGGAGTATTTCCATGTAGTCTGTTGCATCAGCCGCTACAGCAGCCTTTTTTTGCATGGCAAGCGCCTCATCAATAAGATGCGGCATAGCCAGTGTCAGGTTGAGCGCCTCAGCCATATCAGCGTACTCGCTCTCCTTAAATGTATTCGTGTCTGCGGTGTAATATGCGTTGTGCATGGTCTCCTCATAGCCCACTATAAGCATGTTGTTTAAGAAAGCCCTGTGAACCGCATCCACTATTTCACCCTCGTAATTGATATCGAGGTAGAAATCACACTTCTCAAAAAGATTATCCAGCACGGACATCTTCACATTAGGGTAGAGTGACACATTGTCATACTGCCCTGCCGACATGAGCTTCGACGACATCTCTGTGATAGCTGCCACATGAAAATGCATCTGTGGCATGAGCGACGCAAGCTCTGTCAGATGACCCACATTCTCTGAATTGGTACATACGAGTATGTGCGGCCTGTGCTTATTTTCCCTGACGAAGCTGTAGATATATCCAAGCTGCTTCACCTTATCCGCCGGAGCACCTAGTGCTATAAGCCTGTCGTAAGAGTCCTTTCGCGATACAAATACGCGCTTTGCCCTCGTTCCCTGGTCATGCAGTATAATCTGCATATTGCCGGGTATCTCATCACCCACCGGCTCATGCCAGAAGAGTGCGTCGCGAAATCCGTTTGGCGCAAGCGCCTGTGATGCAAAAAACGGATATGACAGCGAGTTGAAATAAACCGCTGTATCCTCCAGCCCTGCACATCTGATAAAAAACGCTATAAAGTCTGTCTTGTTTCTGAAAATCCAGTCCTTATCCTGCCATCTGACGAGAATATCACCGGTGACGAAGTTCTCCACTATCATCTCCCTGCCCGTCACATCAAAAAACTTCCTGAGTGCCTTCTGGCCCTTTTTATTAAAAATAGTGTGACAGAAAATCGCGCCATACCTGTTATAATGCTCTGAAAGCCTGACCTGACCGGCATCATCGAGCCAGTCAACAATCTTGACCTGCCTCCTGTGCGTAGGCTCCGTGAAAAATATCCTCGCCCTCTCCCTGGTGCGGTCCATGACCTTCGCAGATGAATTATCGCCCTCTATGCGCCAGTAATCAGGAATCTGTATCTGATTGAAATACAGCGGCTTCCCCGGTAAGCTGTCAGCTTTCCTGTAATCACCTAAGAAAAATCCATACACGCTCATCACATCATCCGGCAGAAAACCGTCATCCTCAATGGCTGCTGCATGAAAGGCTGCACCGGCATTTTTAAATGACTCAAGGAGATTCTTGCTCTCGCCCGAAAATGTATCAAAGAGCAGTGTGATACCATCTGCCATGTGTGTTACTTCAACAGCTCTATCCATCTGTGAACCACCTCCTTAGTCAGATATTCTTTGGCCTTTTCATATGAATGTGCTGAAAATGCATCCAGGTCATCCTCTGTAAACATCCTCACTATACGCTCAGAAAGGAGCTTTATCTTCTCCTTCTGATCCATCTCATCGGTGATTGGAATTTTGTAGCCGTTTTGCCCATCATCGATAAAGGTCTGGTTGCCATACCTCACATCAAAGCCCACTATAGGAAGCCCTGAGCCTATGGCCTCCATGAGTGTGAGCCCGAAGCCCTCACTCTGTGAAGCCGCCACATACGCATCATAATGCTTGTATACATCATCTAATTTCTGCTGTCCCATCAAATGCACATAATCAGCACAGCTTAGCCTTTCGATAAGCCCCTTAAGCTTTGCCTCATCGCCACCCTTGCCATATATGTCAAGTGATATGTCAGGCACGCTTTCCTTTGCCTTTACAACAGCCTCCACCAGCCAGTCACAGTGCTTCTCAGTTGCAAGACGCGACGCAGTGATGAGAGAATGCCTCTTTCTTAGCTCATCAGGATACTTAAGCACATCCAGACTGCCCACCGGGATAGTCACCACATGAGGCTCTTTTCCGCAGTACTTCTTGAACTGCTGCCTCATAAGCTCATTCTGCGCATCAGTCGCTGTGATGTAGAAATCTATGTGCTCAGTCTGTGAAAACGAATACTCATAATAGTTGTTCCACAGTATGTAATCATCATCCGTGCCGCCCTCGCTGAAATGGTCCGCATGCACCACTATGCCTACGCGCGCCGGTCCGCAGTTTTCAAGGATTGCCTGGCCTATGCCTGTCGTCCTGTCGATGATCACCACATCATCAGCCGTGAGATTAAGCCTCTTTACCATGTAGCCGACCAGGTCAGCCTTGGTGTAAAGCACCTGCGCCCCAATCCTGTAAAAGGTGCTGTCATCCTCTATGACCTCCTCGTAGCATGCTGAGCCATCCTCATTGAAAAATGTCCTGCCGTACAGATGCGCCTTGCCGTCGAGCGGAGCATAGTACTCGCTGAAGGTCCTGCAATAGGTGTAAAAATCCTTCCTGATCAGGCATCCGTTTGAGACAATCTCGACTCTGTGCACGAGATCACTTGTATCATCGACCATGTAGCAGGTGTAGAACCTGCCGCTCTCCTTAAACTGATACCTGCATGTCCTGCCCTCTCTGGAAAAGGTATAATCCTCCTCTGCCATCGTAGCCTCAAGCTCCTTTAGAGTGAAGGTGACAGGCGATGTCCTCACATCTGTAAAAAATGTGTACAGCCATATCACTTCCTCATCCAAAAAGCCGATGTTTCTTGTCATGTGCTCTATATTTTCAGTTGGAAACATATCTGTGAAAACAAACCTTGCCGGAATGTGTGCCCTGCGGAGCAGATTCGCTCTGTAGCTCTGTGCGTACTCCACGCCGCTTGAAGCCCAGCCTATTCCGAGATTGAAGTTATATACCATATGATTCTCCTCATATCTGTCAAACTATTAGTTTTATAATGTCTGCTGCTTACATTCAAGTATGACGCATCAGCTTTTTCTCAATACTTTTGAATAATTACCTCTATGGGTAAATGACCTGCAGCCTGCCATCCTTGCCGATTTTCACGTCACTAAGCAAAATATTCCTTATGATATTACATTTTACTGCTTTTTCTGTATCCAAAAACGACTCAAAAGCCTCATTTTGGTATTCAAACATAACATTTCTCTGTGCGGATGCTCTTCCTGCTACCGCATACTTGAGCTGCTCAAGGTAGTCAATCAGCTCAACCCAGCCATCATCCACCGCCTTTAGAGTCGCCTCACGGACAAACTGTTCGTAAGCCTCCTCATCACCTATGCGCTCCTTTTGCCTTGAAAGCCCCTGATATACACGAAGCAGCAGGTAGTCGCTAACAGTAGAAGCACTTTCCATGTCAGACGAAGTCAGCCCTGCGTCCAGCTTGTAGGAGATATTGTCAAGGATGTATCTGTTTAGTATGGATGTGTATTGCTCTGTATTGTTATTTTTATCGTTATCTTTCTTTCTGCCACGGCGCCTGCCATGCTTCTTATTACTCTGTATGCAGTCAAAATGATTAACGAAGTCTGAGATATTCTCCTTTGCAATCCCTACTATCTTCTCCTGCTCGACGCTTGCACCGTCGAGCAGGTTCTTTCTGGTTGCGTAGATTAGGTCTCGCTGGCGCTGGAGGACCACATCATACTGCACAGATCTCTTACGATTCATCTCTGCCATCTCATTATTTAATCGCTGACTTTGATTTACAATACGTCTTATCCGGCTCCTGCTTATCCAACGCTTTCCATCAATATACTTTTCAAGCTTTTCATCATCCTCTGCTCCCACGATATCATCCTCGAGGCTCACATAGTACTGGCTAAAGCCCGGGTCACCCTGTCTGCCTGCACGCCCTCTTGCCTGCCTTTCAGACCTTCTGTTTTCCATCCTTCCTACACCTATAACAGCCAGACCTCCAAGCTCCTTAACTCCATCTCCAAGCTTTATATCGGTTCCTCTTCCTGCCATAGTTGTAGCAACCGTGACCGCATTCAACTGGCCTGCGCCTGCGATAATCTGTGCTTCCCAGAAAGCATTGCTGGCGTTTAGTACGTTGTGCGGGATATTGTACTGTATCATCAATCTCGAAAACAAATCGGTATCTGTAACAGAGTTTAAAACTACGAGCACAGGCTGTCCTGTTTTATGCAATTCAATAACATCATTTGCTGCAGTGTGAAACTGATCCCTTGCATTTCTGAAATATTTATCTTTATGGTCTTTCCTAATCATTGGCTTGTTTGTCGGTATTTTAACAACCCTCTTGTGATATACCTCAAACAGTTCATCCTTTGCATCCATGAGTGTACCGCTCATGCCGGCCATCTTGTCAAACATCATAAACAGATTCTGGAAGGTAACTGATGCCACAGTTCTGTATTCCTGCGATATCTCTACCTTTTCCTTTGCCTCTATAGCCTGATGCTGACCGCCACGCAGCTTTACACCGTGCATGAGACGTCCTGTTGCTCCGTCAAACAGTTCTACCTCTCCATCCGGGCTGATTACATAATCTTTTTTATTTTCGAGCAATTTATGAGCCCTTAATGCCAGCGTAACATGCCTGTTGATTTCAAAATATTCCTTGCCATAAAAGTTAGGAATACCAAAAAAGCTCTCTGCAAATTTAACTCCCTTTGGAGTAAGCCAGACAGCCTTGTCCTCTTCAATATAGTCAATATCCTCAACCAGTGTTGTAACAAAGAAATCACATAGATTATAAAGATTTGACTGCACACGTGGAACTCCTGATATAACAAGCGGCATAATAGCTGCATCCAAAAGCACCGAGTCAGCCTCATCAATAATTACATAATTAAAATCACACAAAAACCTATCTGACTTATTCTTAACAAGATTATCAAACAGATAGTCAAAACCAAGTGTACCGTTTGTGGTATATATGATGTCCGCTGAATAAAATTTTTTGCGTTCATCGTCAGTTCTCTTATTAGTATTAGAATCATCGCCATCAGGATATGAGCATGTCAGTCCCATAAAAGAATATACTTCACCCATCTCCTCACCATCACGTGAAGCAAGATAGTCATTTGTCGTGACAAGCATACAGCTTTTACCCGTCAAGGCATTCAGATATAAAGGCATCGTAGCCGCCAGAGTTTTACCTTCACCAGTATTCATCTCTGCAAGATATCCCTTGTGTAAGGCTGCTCCTGCAAGAATCTGAACATCATATGGTCTTTTTCCAAGAACTCTTTCATCAGCTTCAACAATAGCTGCAAATGCATCCGGCAATAACGAATCCAGTGATTCACCACTCTGGTATCTGTCCTTAAACTCAACTGTAAGATGTTTTAATTCATTATCACTTAGATTTTTTATTTTTTCTTCGCTTTTTTTGACCTTTGCTAGAAATCTTTTTAAGCTTTTCAATTCTCTTCTGGTCTTCATCAAACTCTTCCTTTGAAACCTCTTTTATTATAAGTGACTTAAATGTGAAATCCGCATTTCCACCATTAATCAATTCTATTGAGTAACTGTATGTCGTGATTGGTGGTAAAAAATATGCTTTATTATCTCTCACAATAGTGCTTTTCGTCTCATTATCGTACCTGTCGTAAAATATGATACGAAGAATCAGAGCCTCGCTTTCCACACTGTTATAATCAATGTTCAGCCCGATAAAATATGTGCTCTCACCATCAATAAGCGGCAATGTTGGTTCTAGCCTGTGCATCTGATAATTCGTCTTTGAATACCATCTGTGCACCACAGTTCCCGGTGGCATAAGCCTGTTAGAATATCTTACTGATTTGTCTTTATTAAATTCCACCTCTGACCCATACCCATATGAATCAGACATAAACTCTTCCCAATATACTGTCCAAGTATCATTTACCATATATCTACATCACTTTCGATTAAAATCTTCTTCAAGAATCAGCCTGTATTGACTCAAAAACCATCCCACAACACTCTCGTGATTATCATTATGATGTCCATGGGAACCTTTTCCATATACTTCTACACCTTCTGATTTCAAATGTTCCAGTATATTTTTATATCCATCTGTATCATAATCATCCTCATACAAATATGAAGCTATAAATTTAGTATGAGACCAGTCTGCTTTATCAAATCTTTCCCACATTCTTTTATCAAATTCTTCTACACTCTTTTTCGATAATGAACCATAATTTTTCAATAACAAATCAAGGGATGTCGGAAAAACTCCCGGTCTAAGAAGCCTTTCATTTTCTGCAACAACTCCAAGCTCTGTAAGTGGCTTTGCTAAAATCAGTGCATGAGGACTCAATTTAGAACCAAAATAAAGGGAACCAAAAGTACCCATTGACATTCCGGAAATAATAACATCCGATTTCTTAAACTTCATTTCATTAATCGTTTTTTCAATATTATTAAACAGCTTTTCCTCTAAATCAGCATTATCTATATAAAAAGCACCGCCCTCAAGTCTTGGATCAGTAATAAGCATAAAAGGACATCGAAGCTTTCTCATCATATTATAGCCCTCAAAGCCTTCCTGCTTACGATATCCTGAAAAATAAATAGCAAGAGGTGGTTTACAATCTCCTTTATCCAGATATGTGAATATCTCTTCCCCCTGTGATGAGATAATCCTCTCTCCACCCGGAAGAAAATAACCTATATTCTGCCTTGAATATCTATCATGCAACGATATAACCTCGAGTGTTCCCTGTCCTTTTGCCAAAACAGAAACAAACACCGGGCCTTCAAGCTCGTCATTGTCAATAGTGACAATCCCGTCTAATTCATCCTGGCTGAATTCCCATACCCTTTGGATATCACCGACAGAACCATTATAGAATTTATATACATGCAGCTTTACCTCTACAGAACCTGTCCTTCTGTGTTCAAAGTATAAATCAATATTCTGTCTGTCAAACACCGGAATATTTGATTTCCAGAACACTATCTGAGAAAATGTGTCTCCAAAATCTCCTTCTAAAAGCATGTCATAGTTACCCTTACATCTGACTGAACCTCTAAAAAACTGACTAACAGATATATGCTCCGGCTTAAACTTTTCACCATATGGCTGTCTGTAATACTTTGCTGCCTCCTGATCCAGAAAAACCTGCACATCCCCTGAATAGAGGTAAAGACCTGATCGCTCCTCAAAATAATCATGAATAACACTGTTTTGCATCTTTACATTCTCTGTAGCAAAAAGACTGTACGCTCTTGTAATCTTAGTCAGTATCTGTTTTTCCTTATAGTTTATATCTCTGTCTAAAATAACGATATCTACCTGTTTCGGCGGAAAAATCCCTGTGTCTTCATAATTCTCCCACTCAACGAAATCGGGAATGCTATATTTGGTTGTCCAATCCTCATTTCCAATATACAAAATCTGAATACTATTCAACTATACCTAACACCTTTCGCCATTTATCAAGTAACACTTCTGTTTTATAGTCCTTTCCTGCTTCATAACACGCAACAAGAGCTGCATTCCAATTCTCCAGACTATCCAGATAAAATGCCAGACTTCTGCCTATCTGATTATAATCATCTATGATTCTACCGTTTTTGCCATCATGCAGGAACTGATCCTCTGAAAAACTAATACGCGGAACACCTTTACTTATCGCTGTTATATAAAGGAAAACATCAACCACTCCCCGCAAATCCAATATAATTCTTTGCTCATTGATACATTTGCTGATGGTTCTCTCATCCACACACACATCGATAAAAAATCTCTGTTCAACCTTTTCTTCGTCCTCATCAATATAGTCCGCTTTACATACCCATCTTATGTCGTGTCCATATTCCCTAAGCATACCGACAAGCTCGTTACGAATATTATCTTCATGTCCCCACTGTGCATTTCTTGTAAAAATGTGTACCCTTGCAAGATCGTTAATACACAAATACTCTGACACCTCGCGAATAATTGCTCTATATGCATCCTTTTCCAAACCATCTATAGGAATCAAAATATTCTGAACCTTTAACTGCTGACTTATACCAAAATCCATACGCGTATCATACGGCGGAATATCCATTATACGCAGACTCGAATCTGACAAATTATCCTTTATAATTTTTGTTGTATTTTTTGAATCTGTAATAATATATTCTGAGGACTTCAGATAGCCTTTGATGCTATGAATTTTCGAATAATCATATCTTTCTTCAAAAAAAGTATAAACTACCTTTCCTTCTCGGAGCACATCACCTAAAACATTCATATGCAAGCTATGAACTGCCACGAAAAAAGTATCCTTTGCCCCGGTTTCATTAACAAAATCAGATAATACCTCCTGTATCACCTCATCAAGTGAGTCATATGACAGCTTACAAAATTGCTTTTCCCCTGTTTTAGTATCATACATTGGATAAGAAGGATTGACCATTACACTTCCATCTAATGCATTTACTCTGAGCTTCCAAATAGTGTTTTCCATCAGGTAATCCTGATATTTCATTTGTCCGTTTTCATATATAATCGTTGAAGATACAAAGCCTCTGTCATCGTAATAATTCCTTCGGCAAATCTGCCCTTCCTCGTACATATCTATAATTATAGGGTTCCCATCCTCGCCAAACTCAACCTGAGCATATTTCTGTCCATTATACAAGGCAACAATTGAGAATGGTGAATATACAAACTCCACGCCCTCCGGCCACTTAATATCATGATATGACAACACAGCCATCTTAGTCCTCTTAACCTGTGCAATTGCATCAAAACAAGACCAGTACGGCGAACGATACATGCCCTGTCTATGAGAGAAATGCCTGAAATTTGGTGAATAACCAAGTAAAACTATCCGGTACTTCACATCCACATTTCTGTGAAATAGTGTAATCTGTTTAATTGTTTCGTCAAACTCCGATTTCATTCTCCTCATGTACCATTGCTGTTCATTTTCAATCCATGAGTTTTCCTTATACCATGCCGGTACAAAATATAACATTAAAAATCTCCTTATACTATATAAATGGATGATATCTGTCCATATTTCTATAAACCTCAGCCTCTCTATATAACGATATCCAAATGCCTGTCGACATCATTATAGAGCATGGTAACATAGCCAGTGTTGAATCAATATATCCTCCAAATTGAAGAAATAGCGGAACTCCCTGACATATACATATAATTATCGAGCTGTATATAGAAAATCTGATTACCGTACCCACAAGATATCTGCGAGTCGGCTTGCCTGCATATATATCCAGAATAGAATCCCCTGATTTCAACAGATTCTCGGCTTCCTTGCCCGGTGTGAGCATTATCACAGAAAATAAAATAGTAAGTAATACAATAATTGCCAAATATACTATAATTCCAAAAACAGCCGTGAGCCTAAGATTATCAATAAGCCATGCAAGTTTTTGATTATCCGGGTACAGATAATATAAGCCTGAACAGACAAACTGTGGCAGCATAAATACCGCTGAGGTGAACATAAGTGGCATTGCACCCACAGGATTTAACTTATATGCCAAGTAATTCTTATCTGCATAAATATTGTTTATGGAAACTCTCTGTACTGCTATTCTCTTTTCAGTTGTTTCTATTATAACCATAATAGCAATCTCAACAACACCGATAATTACAGGCAAAATCAGTCTGTCTGCTTTCTGTCCTGCAAACATATTCATCATTCCATCCACAATATTTATCATGAATACACTCATTCGACCACCAATACCGTATTTCGTGGTTCTATCACACATATACACTACTATAAGCATACCTGCTATAAGCTGTATAAACACAATTACCTTTGTAATCAACAGCATCTGCGCATCCATATCCTTATATACGAATGTCTGAACCTTCTGATATGCCTGGATAAATGCAATTACCATCATAAAAAAAAGTGTCCATATATTAAGTTTTCTTGGAGATATCTTTCGGGAACTGTCTAAAGATATTATTGCTACCATTAGCACTGCAAGTATTGAAGCAATCATATATGGCCACAATCCCAGAATAAACAATGAACAGTTTTTCATATCTCCTGATAATGCCTGAAGCAAAATAGATTGTGCATCAACACTCACATCCTCATATGCTTTCAGATCTATTCCATATAATGGGATATTTCTTCCAATCATATATACAAGCATTATCATTAGAGAATACAATATCTTATACAATAATACATGTTCTTTTTGTCTCTTCTCTTTCAATGATTTCCTCTTCCTTTGAATAGTATTAGTGACCATCCATAACAGATGGTCACTAACATTATAAAACAATATTCTTAGTATTGCTATTGATTATTTATTTCTCATCAGAATTATCCTCAGAGTCATCACTCTTTTCCGGTTTTCTTCTACGATTATCATAAACACCCTTTCCTGTGATAGCTGCAACTGCTGCTGCAATCCACCACCACCATGTTTTGATACCGTCCTTGGCTGTTCCGCCTGCTGCAAGAGGTGTATCCTCATCCTCGATGTTCTGAAGATTATCTTCATCCTCATTTACTGCAAGAGGAACCTGTGCATCCTGAATTGGTGTATTCGGTGCCGCAGGAGCTGCCGGAGCTGCTGGTGCAGGTGCTACTGGCGCTGCCGGAGCCACCGGTGTAGCTGCTGCAAGAGGTGTAGCAGCCGGTGTAATAGTTGCTGCCGGTGCAGGTGCATTATCTACTGCCGGTGCAGGAGTTGGAGCCGGTGTCGGTACTACATTTGCAGTTGACTGACTCTGACTCGTGCTTGTGCTGATGCTCTCGCTTGTACTGAGTGACTCACTTGTGCTTGCTGACTCACTTACACTGGTTGATTCACTCTCGCTTGCTGAAATGCTCTCCGACTCACTTGCACTCGTTGATGCACTCTCACTTGCTGAGGTGCTCTCTGACTCACTTGCACTCGTTGATGCACTCTCACTTGCTGAGGTACTTGCGCTTGTTGAAGCACTTGTACTTGCTGAGGTACTTGCACTTGTCGAAGCACTTGTACTTGCTGATGTACTTGCGCTTGTTGAGGCACTTGTGCTTGCCGATGTACTTGCACTCGTTGATGCGCTAGTACTTGCCGATGTGCTTGCGCTTGCCGATGTACTTGCACTTGTTGAGGCACTTGTACTTGCTGATGTACTTGCACTTGTTGAGGCACTTGTACTTGCTGATGTGCTTGCGCTTGTTGAAGCACTCGTACTTGCTGATGTGCTTGCACTTGTTGAGGCACTGGTGCTTGCGCTTGTTGAAGCACTCGTACTTGCTGATGTGCTTGCACTTGTTGAAGCACTTGTACTTGCTGATGTGCTTGCACTTGTTGAAGCACTTGTACTTGCTGAGGTACTTGCACTTGTTGAGGCACTCGTACTTGCCGATGTGCTTGCACTTGTCGATGCACTCGTGCTTGCCGATGTACTTGCACTTGTTGAGGCACTGGTGCTTGCGCTAGTTGAAGCACTCGTACTAGCTGATGTACTTGCGCTTGTTGATGCGCTGGTGCTTGCTGAGGTACTTGCGCTTGTACTAGCTGAGGTGCTTGCGCTTGTTGAGGCACTCGTACTTGCCGATGTGCTTGCGCTTGTCGATGCGCTTGTGCTAGCCGATGTGCTTGCGCTTGTTGATGCGCTGGTACTTGCTGATGTGCTTGCGCTGGTTGAAGCACTGGTACTTGCTGATGTGCTTGCGCTTGTTGAAGCACTGGTACTTGCTGATGTACTTGCACTTGTTGATGCGCTAGTACTTGCCGATGTACTTGCACTTGTCGATGCGCTAGTACTTGCTGATGTACTTGCACTTGTTGAAGCACTTGTACTAGCTGATGTACTTGCACTTGTTGAGGCACTTATACTTGCTGAGGTGCTTGCGCTTGTTGATGCGCTTGTGCTGGCCGATGTACTTGCGCTTGTCGATGCACTGGTGCTTGCGCTGGTTGATGCACTCGTGCTTGCTGAGGTGCTTGCACTTGTAGATGCACTCGTACTTGCACTTATGCTTGCGCTGGTCGATGCGCTTGTGCTAGCCGATGTACTTGCGCTGGTTGATGCACTCGTGCTTGCTGAGGTGCTTGCGCTTGTTGATGCACTCGTACTTGCACTTATGCTTGCGCTTGTCGATGCGCTTGTGCTGGCCGATGTACTTGCACTTGTTGAGGCACTTGTGCTTGCTGAGGTGCTTGCACTTGTTGAGGCGCTAGTACTTGCCGATGTGCTTGCGCTGGTTGAAGCACTTGTACTTGCCGATGTGCTTGCACTTGTTGAAGCACTTGTACTTGCTGAGGTACTTGCACTTGTCGAAGCACTTGTACTTGCTGAGGTGCTTGCACTTGTCGATGCACTCGTGCTTGCCGATGTGCTTGCACTTGTTGATGCGCTTGTGCTTGCTGAGGTGCTTGCACTTATTGAGGCACTTGTGCTTGCTGAAGTGCTTGCGCTTGTTGATGCACTTGTACTAGCTGAGGTACTTGCACTTGTCGATGCACTTGTGCTTGCTGAGGTGCTTGCACTTGTTGAGGCACTTGTGCTAGCTGATGTACTTGCACTTGTTGAGGCACTCGTGCTTGCCGAGGTGCTTGCGCTTGTTGATGCACTTGTACTTGCTGATGTGCTTGCGCTTGTTGATGCACTTGTGCTTGCACTTGTTGAAGCACTTGTACTTGCCGATGTGCTTGCGCTTGTTGAGGCACTCGTGCTTGCTGATGTACTTGCACTTGTTGAAGCACTTGTACTTGCTGATGTGCTTGCACTTGTTGAGGCACTCGTACTTGCCGATGTGCTTGCACTTGTTGAAGCACTGGTGCTTGCTGATGTACTTGCACTTGTTGAGGCACTTGTACTTGCTGATGTGCTTGCACTTGTCGATGCACTCGTGCTTGCCGATGTGCTTGCACTTGTTGAGGCACTCGTACTTGCTGATGTACTTGCGCTTGTTGAGGCACTTGTGCTTGCTGATGTACTTGCGCTTGTTGAGGCACTTGTGCTTGCCGATGTACTTGCACTCGTTGATGCGCTAGTACTTGCTGATGTGCTTGCACTTGTCGATGCACTCGTGCTTGCCGATGTACTTGCGCTTGTTGAGGCACTTGTGCTTGCCGATGTACTTGCACTCGTTGATGCGCTAGTACTTGCTGAGGTACTTGCACTTGTTGAGGCACTCGTACTTGCCGATGTGCTTGCGCTTATTGAGGCACTTGTACTTGCTGATGTGCTTGCGCTTGTTGAAGCACTGGTGCTTGCTGATGTACTTGCGCTGGTTGAAGCACTTGTACTAGCTGAGGTACTTGCACTTGTCGATGCACTTGTGCTTGCTGAGGTGCTTGCGCTGGTTGAGGCACTGGTGCTTGCTGAGGTGCTTGCACTTG
>NZ_CDRTEH010000014.1:0-66075 GCF_977054825.1 Agathobacter sp. | reverse complement strand
CGAACTTGTGAGTAGCGTATTGTTTACAATCGCCAAAGCATACACATCGAAGCAGTAAGAAGTATCCGCAAGGACTTTAATTTCTCGATGTGTTTGAGTATATTTGAACACATTTTGAGTGGCAGAAGAAGTATATGTTAGATAATAAAGGATTTGATTTGTGGGCAGATGGATATGACAAAACAGTTGGAATTTCGGATGAAGAGAATTGTTATCCGTTTGCCGGTTATAAAGAAATACTTGGAATGATTTATAAGAAGGTTCTTGAAATAGAAAACCCAACGATTCTTGATATCGGCTTCGGCACAGGAACGCTCACCACAAAATTATATGAAAAAGAGTGTGAAATATACGGGCAGGATTTTTCGGAAAGAATGATAGAATTAGCTCAAAAGAAAATGCCAAATGCACATTTATATCAGGGCGATTTTTCCAAAGGGCTGGTAGAATCGCTTTTACAGCATACATATGATTTTATTATTGCAACGTATTCCTTACATCACCTGACAGATGATGCGAAAATTCAATTTATTCAATTATTAAAAACATTATTAAAAGAGGGTGGTTGCATTCTGATTGGAGATGTGGCCTTTCAAACAAGATCAGATCTAGAAAAATGTCATAAGGAAAACAAGGATGGATGGGATGAGGATGAAATCTATTTTGTGGTAGATGAGTTAAAGAAAGCATTTCCTGAATTGGAATTTAATCAGGTATCTTATTGTGCAGGGTTACTGGTGATAAAGAAGTAAATACAAACCTGCAAGACAGTGTTCTTTTTGAACACCTGAAATAAAAACGGGGGCAGTATGAAGTAAGGAAAGTCAATTTTGGAAGAAATTGGAGTGGATTTTGCAGTAGGTACGAGATATAATAAAGGGAAGAGAAATGGGAAAGGAGTTGATATACATGGGTATTGCAGAATTAACAGCAAAGATAGAAAGCCTGTCTGCAGAAGATTATAATATGGTAATTATGCTTGTTAACAGATTATCTGAAAAGTCAGAAATCAATGGACTGAAAAGATTAAGTGAGAACGAGTTAGTAGAAGAACTTTCCGCATCAATCAGAAAAAGTGACACTGGAGCAACGAAGTCAGCAAGAGCAGTTTCAAAGAGCATGAGGGAGAAGTATGCAGTTTAATGTAGAACTTTCAGAGTTGGCAGAAAAGCAATATGATAAATAAGTTTTGCAAAGCATAGATATTTATTGGTTTATAGAGTGGTTGAAAGTAGTGTCATCATAGAAGGTATATATCACGAATTACAAGATTATGAAAATTCAATCATGTAAATTAGGGAGGATAGTGTTGAGATAGGAAACTGCTAAAAATAGGAGGATTTCTATGAGTTTATTATTTGAGGATTTAAAAGAAGGACTCGAGGAAGCTATAGCTTATGAGAAAGGATATGGAGCGGGTAGCGTAAAAACATATATGATTTTGCCGGTCAAAGAGTATAGTGGAAAAGAAATACGTGATATTAGGACAAAGGCGGGGATGACTCAAAGTGTATTTGCTTCATATATGGGAGTTTCAATTAAAACAGTGGAAGCATGGGAAGGTGGTAGAACTCATCCGACAGGACCAGTGTTCAGGCTTTTAGATATTCTTTCTAAAAACGAAGAAATGGAATATATTGTTGCTAAATGAGCATAGAAATGGGCAGTAGATTATCTGTCCGTTTTTTATAACATTACATGCAGTAGAATTCTTTTATTATGGCATATTAGTGGTAGAATGGCTGGTTTACTTTATTGTTAGAAGTTTTAAACAATAAATTTCAGTAATACTGAGAGACGAATTTGAAGTTAATGGATTAGGTTTGAGGTAAATGAAATATGGAAATCAACAACGATATAAATGAAATTGTTTATATGAAAAGAGATATAAAAAGTCATAGGATTTATGAAAAACATCCTAATTTGATGTTTGGCGTAATTATTCTTGTATGGGGATTGTTATTCTTTTTTGGATGTTTTTCGGATGTGTATTGGGTGTATTGGATGGTTTTAGTGATTATAATTGTCCCAATTACTATTTGGTATATAAAAAACAATGAAAAAACGAATTTGACTAAATCAAGTGCTTTTATTGAACGAGATGGTATCATTTACTATATTCGCCTTGGATATACGTTGGATTATCAACAATCTGGGATTCCATTTGGATTAAAAAAAGTAGCAATTGCGGAAGAAAATATGAAAAAAACAAAACATATTCAAGAAATTAGAGAATGTAAAAATACATTTTCAAGAGCATTGACAGAAGTATTAAATTCTAACAGTCTACCAAATGGGGTTGTGGAATTTTGTCAAATGGAGGATTGTCGATTAGAAAAAGAAACGAAGCAATGGGTATGGTTATCGTATTATAATTGTTATACACACAATCAGAGAGTAACGCAAAAGTTCAGAAATGTATATGATTTTTCATTTATAAGAAGGTAGTTTCATGTTCATTAGAGTACAAACTTCAAGCTTGCAAGCTTGAATCCCCTTGTCCATTATATTTAGTTGGAAATGAGAAACAGAATGAGAAAAATAGTAGCAGCTACAGAAGAAAATAAAGAAGAAATTTTAAAATTGTATAAGATACAGCTCGGCAGGGAGTATTGTCCATGGGACGATTCTTATCCGGGAATGAAGGAGATTGAGTTTGATCTTGGTAGAGAATCTTTGTTTGTAATGATTGATGGGCAGGAGCTTAATACGGATGCCGGAAGCAAAGAGGACAGGATTATCGCTGCGATTTCAATTGATGATGATCCGCAGGTGGAGAAGCTTGATTGCTGGAGCAGCAGACTGGCACCCGGAGCTGAGCTTTCAAGACTTGCGGTTCATCCGGATTTTCAGAATCAAAAAATTGCCAGACAAATGCTGGCATTTGGGATGGAAGAGCTCGCAAGGAGAGGGTACAAAAGTGTGCATTTTTTAGTCAACAAGCTCAATGTGAAGGCTCTGCGCTCGTATGCAGTGTTTGGATTTGAGACAGTGGGTGAATGCAGCCTGTTTGGGCAGTCGTTTTTGTGCTATGAAAAGAGTCTGTAAAAAAATATGATTTTTTTGAAAAAAGTGCTTGCATTTTTGAAAACAATCTGATATTATATACGAGTCGCGTGAGACAAGCGACGAAAACAAAATACATGCGGAAGTGTCGGAACTGGCAGACGAGCAAGACTAAGGATCTTGTGATTATTGCAATCGTGTGGGTTCAAGTCCCATCTTCCGCATTGAATAATAAGACAGGGACCAAGCAAAGCGTTTGGTCCCTGTCTTATTATTCAAAGCCGAAGCGAGCCTTGAACCCATGGTTCAAGGTCTCGCCTCCGGCTCGGTCGGCTCGTGGCATGAGGTCCCCCGGACCTCACTCGGTCTCCGCTCCGCTTCGGTCGTTGCAGAACAGACGTCCCCCGGACGTCTTGCAACCCATCTTCCGCGTGGCTTCGGTTATCGCGGGGCAGGCGCCCCATGGGTCTAAGGTCTCCGCTCCGCTTCGGTCGTTGCAGAGCAGGCGCTCTATATTGAATGATAAGACAGGAAAGGTAAGATTTTTATGATTAGATTTAATAACGATTACAACCGCGGTGCATTTGATTGCATTTTGAAGGCACTGGCAGATACAAATACAACCAGCTATCCGGGATATGGTGAGGATGAGTGGTGCGATAAGGCTGAGCAGATTATTAAGGGGCTTATTGGCAGAGATGATTCCATGATTAAATTCATTCCGGGTGCGACACAGGCCAATTATGTTGTGGTTGCGGCGGCTCTTTCACCGGTGCAGAGTGTGATTGCAGCGGATACGGGGCATATCAATTGCCACGAGGCGGCTTCTATTGAGAATACAGGGCATAAGATTCTTGCGCTCCCTAACACGGATGGTAAAATCAGTGCTGCGCAGATTGAGGCGTGTGCCGCAGAGTATTATGACAATGCAAGACCGGAGTATCTGACGGAGCCAAAGATGGTTTATATTTCATTTCCGACGGAGCAGGGTACTCTTTATACGAAAAGAGAGCTTTGCGATATCAGTGCTGTCTGCAAGAAATACGGCATGTACCTGTTTGTGGATGGAGCGAGAATGGGCTACGGACTGGGCTCTGATAAAAATGACCTTACACTCTGTGATTTTGCTGCGCTTTCGGATGTATTTTATATCGGTGGCACAAAGTGCGGTGCGCTCTTTGGCGAAGCACTGGTTATAAATGCTGAGGATATCAAGTATCGTTTTAAGGCCTATATGAAGCAAAACGGTGCAGTGCTTGCAAAGGGCTGGCTGATGGGCTTACAGTTTGCCACTATGCTTGAGAATGGCGATTATTTTGAAAAGACAAAGCGTGCAGATGAGCTTGCCATGCAGATTAAAGGGGCATTTGAACAGAAGAAGGTGCCGTTTTGGGTTGAGAGCTTTACAAATCAGCAGTTTGTAATATTATCGGATGAGCAGAAGAAGACGCTTGCCAAGAAGTACTATTTTGAAGAGATGGGAAGAGAGAAAGAGGGCACTGTAGTGCGCTTTTGCACCAGCTGGGCCACAAAACAGGAAGAGGTTGACGCACTGGTTTTAGATATATCAAAGCTGGTGTAGTAACAAATTTATAGTTTTTCGTACATTTCGTATGGTTTTTTAAATTTATGCTTGCATTATTCTAAACTTTTTGGTAGAATAATGCTTGTTCGCAGGAGTGGCGGAATTGGCAGACGCGCAGGCTTCAGGTGCCTGTGGTAGCAATATCGTGTGGGTTCAAGTCCCATCTCCTGCATTAACAGGGAAGTCGGTGAACGGCTTCCTATTTTATTTTATGCAGATATTTTTTATAGCCTTTTGGCTTTTAATGGTCTGTAACCGTTGCCTGCCACACTGAGGGGTACAGCAGTCACAGGAATTTGATTATTATGGAGATGGGATTGCAGCGTGAAGAGATTGAATCTATCTTATATTAATGTAATATGTGCGTTTGTTTTGTCCTTTGCTGTTATGGAGTATGTAACTCTTTTGATTGGCAGAGTGGGGGGATTTCCTGTGCTTGCAGGGGTGCTTGTGTCATATTCAGTTATGAGATATGGCAGCTTTGCAAGGAAAAATATGGCATGCTACATGGGTATCTATATGCTGACATGGTTTGTCGGCACGGTAGTATTATTCATTTCAAAATACTCAGGCTGGGGCAATATAAAAAAGCTTAGCCCGGCGCAGTATTTCAAGGCACTGTACGGCTCAACACTGTCAGAGATATGGGGATATTTTTTTGCAATTGTGCTCATGCTGACAGTGATTGCTTCGTTTTTTCCGCTTATCGTTATAAAAAGCAGGAAAATATATGGACAGTATGTGTTGGGAAATACGCTTATTTTGACGATAATACTCATACCGCTTAAATTTATAGATAAGAAATTTGTCAATCACAAGGTAATGTGGCAGGCAGGCTGCATGATGTCCTTTGTTGTGCTTTTACTTGTGCTTGAGATTTTCATTGTATACAGACTTGTGAAATACAGGTATTGCGATGAGCATGCAGACCGGCAGGTGCTTATTCACAGACGCAGGGTGCGAAGGAAAACATTAAAAGCTGTGATAGCGATTGTGCCGGTCGTTGTCATTGCAATTATTGTTGTCTATACATATTTTATGTCGCCTTCAAACGAGCCGGCTGAGTATGAAAGGGTCGCAAGCTGCATTACCAATGATGACAGGCTTGGGCCTATGGTTTATGACAGTCAGGTGTATATTCCGATAACCATAGAGCTTGACTATGCAGGGACTGGCAGTCCGCTTGGCTATATTGTATACAAGGATCAGGACTATAGCAGCAGGTACTATGAGGTTGCAGCATCAAACCTCTTATATATGAATAAGAACGGTGACGATACATATTTACAGATGGCCGGCAACGCATCAAATTCATACAAGAAGCTGTCTGTAGTTGAAAAAAGCAATTCCTGGAAGGACTGCAGCGTTTTTCTCATGTGGGATGAGGAGTGGCAGTCAGAGTCGCGCTACAGCAAGGATGTCACAGGCTATACGGAGTGCGATGAGGATTTCATAAAAAGTCTTGAGGATACCTTTGGTGCAGTGAAAATAAATCCGGCAGACTTCAAGGGCTATGATGCCTATTTTACAATAGAGGGCTACAAATCCATGAAGGATGCCGTAGAGAGTGACAGTCATGTGGGCACCTGGGTGGGCTGCATACTGGCAAAAGACGATAAATTTTACTATGGCAGCTACGACAATGAAATCACAGGCGGACAGCTTCAGATGCTGCGCCATGTGCTCGGTGGTAATTGATATAGCATTTAATTTTTGCCGAAAGAAAATTAAAGTAAAAAGAAATAAAAAAAGGATTTTTAAAAATCACGTCGAATAATAACTAGTGTAGAGCATAATTAGTGTAGAGCACTATTAGTGGAATGTAACGCTATTTGTTACATTTGTGTGTGAATAGCAGCAGAACATAACGACTGTGACAGCGAGGAGGCAGATAAATGACTATTCGCGAGCAGATAGAAAAGCGTGAGCAGGAAATACTTAGTCCGTTCGCATGCCTGAGCATCAACTCAAGAGGCAGGGACTATGATGAGCCGCAGTGCGATATCAGGCCTGTTTTTCAGCGGGACAGGGACCGGATACTGCATAGCAAGGCATTCAGGCGTCTGAAAAATAAGACACAGGTGTTTCTTACGCCAAAGGGCGACCATTACCGCACACGTATGTCGCATACGCTTGAGGTGTCGCAGAATGCCAGGACAATAGCCAAGGCACTGAGACTGAATGAGGATCTGGTGGAGGCTATAGCGCTGGGACACGATCTGGGGCATACACCGTTTGGACATGCGGGTGAGCGTATCCTCAATGAGATATACGAGGGTGGCTTTAAGCATAATGAGCAGAGTGTGCGCATAGTGGAGAAGCTCGAAAAGGACGGAGCAGGACTCAATCTGACCTGGGAGGTCAGAGATGGTATGCTAAATCACCAGACCTCGCTCATGCCACACACCTTAGAGGGCAAAATAGTCAGGCTTTCAGACAAGATAGCCTACATAAATTCAGACTTTGATGATGCAATCCGCGCACAGCTTTTGTGCGAGGATGATATACCGCTTGAGATAAGAAACACGCTTGGACACAGCACCAAGGCCAGGCTCAATCATATGGTGCACAATATCATCACAAACAGCATGGGAAAGGACGATATATGCATGTCAGAAGAGTCCGCGCAGGCAATGCAGGATTTGCGTAAATTTATGTTCGCAAACCTCTATAACAATCCAGTCGCAAAAAGCGAGGAGAAAAAGGCCAAGGCGATGCTCAAGCAGCTTTATTTCTATTATATGGAGCATATAGAGGAGCTGCCGCAGAAGTATCTCGTCATGCTAGGGCAGGGTGATGACAAGGGGCGCATCATATGCGACTATATATCAGGCATGACAGACCAGTATGCCACCACGAAGTTCCACGAGTATTTCGTACCGGTAGCCTGGGAAATAGATGGATATTGATTTTCGCCGGGTGACACAAATGACAACAAAGAAGAACAGTAAGGGGATGATAAAATGCCGTACTACTCTGACGAGCTTATAGAGGAGGTACGCTCGCGAAATGACATAGTCGATGTTATAGGAAGCTACGTGCATCTTCAGAAAAAGGGAAGTACCTATTTTGGATTATGCCCATTCCATAACGAAAAGACAGGATCCTTTTCCGTCTCACCGAATAAGCAGATGTACTATTGCTTCGGCTGTGGAGCCGGAGGCAATGTATTTACATTTCTCATGCAGTATGAGAACTTCACCTTCCCAGAGGCCATGCAGGAGCTTGCAGACCGTGTGGGAATTGAGCTTCCCAAGCAGGAGATGACATCAGCACAAAGGAGAGAAGCAGACAGGCGCACACAACTGCTTGAGATAAATAAAGAGGCTGCAAAGTATTTTTATATGCTGCTTCGTGGACCGAGAGGACAGAAGGCACATGAGTATTTCAAAAAGAGAGAGCTGTCCGATGAGACAATGCAGAAGTTCGGGCTTGGTTACTCGGACCAGTACAGTGATGATCTGTACAAGTATCTGCGCAGCAAGGGCTATGATGATGAGATACTTAAGGAGACAGGTCTTGTGACGATAGATGAGGTCAGAGGCGGGCACGATAAGTTCTGGAATCGTGCGATGTTTCCGATTATGGATGTGCACAACCGTGTCATAGGCTTTGGAGGCCGAGTGATGGGTGACGGAGAGCCAAAGTATTTAAACTCTCCGGAGACAAAGATATTTGATAAGAGCCGTAATCTTTACGGACTTAATATAGCAAGGAGCACGAGGAAAAACCAGCTCCTTTTGTGTGAGGGCTACATGGATGTCATAGCACTGCATCAGGCGGGCTTTGACAATGCGGTGGCGTCGCTTGGTACGGCGCTCACGAGCGGACATGCCTCACTATTAAAGAGATACACCAATGAGGTGTATCTGACATATGACAGTGATGGCGCCGGGGTAAAGGCAGCGCTGCGTGCGATTCCGATACTCAAGGAGGTAGGCATCACAACAAAGGTCATTAATATGCGGCCGTACAAGGACCCGGATGAGTTTATCAAGGCGCTTGGCGCACAGGAGTATGAGGAGCGTATCAAAAAGGCTGAAAACAGCTTTATGTTTCAGATACGGATCATGCAGGCAGGCTATGATATGGACGATCCCGAGTCAAAAACCGCATTTTATAATGAAATCGCAAAGAAGCTGCTTGGTTTTACCGAGGAGCTTGAGCGGACAAACTATACGCAGGCAGTGTCCAGAGAGTACAGCATACCATACGACGACTTAAGAAAGCTCGTAAACAGTATGGCAATGAAGGGCGGTATCGTAAAGCCCCAGACAAAGCTTAAAAGTGGAATCAATGAGAAAAATAAAAAGGAGGATGGCATGAAGCAGTCGCAGAAGCTTCTCCTCACATGGCTCATAGAGGATAATTCACTTTTTGACAGGATAAAGGGGCGTATCAGTGCAGATGACTTTACCGAAGAGCTGTACCACAAGGTGGCTAATGAGGTTTTTTCACAGTACGAGACTACGCATACAGTAAATCCGGCCAGGATAGTAAGCATGTTTACCGATGAGGACGAACAGCGTGAGGTGGCAGGGCTTTTCAATGCCACAATCCATCAGGTGGAGGGCAAAAATGACAAGGCAACCGCACTCAGGGAAACCGTTGTCCGTATCAAGCAAAACAGCATAGACTATCGCTCAAAGCATCTGGCACCTACAGATATGGAGGGCATGATGAGGATTATTGAGGATAAGCGAGCACTCGAAGAATTGCAAAAAATACCAGAATAAAGAGGAAAATAAAATGGCAAAGAAAAAGGAACAAAAAGACATGGCACAGGAGCAGGAGCAGAAACTGAAATTCCAGCAGAAGCTTATTGAGATTCTTGAGCTTGGAAAAAAGAAAAAGAATATGCTCGAATATCAGGAAATTGCAGATTTTTTCAAGGACTTAAATCTGGATCCGGAGAAGTTTGAGATGGTAATTGATTATCTCGAGCAAAACGGCATAGACGTGCTTAAAATCAGCAATGATGATGACGTGGATGATGATATCATACTCGACGATGAGGATGAGGTAGAGGTTGAAAAGATTGACCTCTCAGTACCGGAGGGAGTCAGCGTCGAGGATCCTGTCCGTATGTATCTTAAGGAAATCGGTAAGGTACCTCTTCTCTCAGCAGATGAGGAGATTGAGCTCGCCCAGAATATGGAGGACGGAGCGGTAGCAATCGAGAAGATTAATGTACTAAAGGGCCGCCTTGATGGTGCATCGGAAGAGGAAAAGGCTGAGATAAAGGAAGAAATAAAGACACTGCAGAGGGATGTGGACAAGGGAGCAGATGCCAAAAAGCGTCTTGCAGAAGCAAATCTGCGTCTTGTTGTCAGCATCGCAAAGAGATATGTGGGAAGAGGAATGCTTTTCCTTGACCTGATTCAGGAGGGAAACCTAGGTCTTATCAAGGCAGTTGAGAAGTTCGACTACAAGAAGGGCTACAAATTCTCTACATATGCCACATGGTGGATTCGCCAGGCTATCACAAGAGCCATAGCTGATCAGGCCAGAACAATCCGTATTCCTGTGCATATGGTTGAGACAATCAACAAGCTCATCCGTGTGTCAAGACAGCTCCTTCAGGAGCTTGGCAGAGAGCCTTCACCGGAGGAAATTGCCAAGGAGATGAACATGCCGGTAGAGCGTGTGCGTGAGATACTCAAGATATCACAGGAGCCTGTTTCACTTGAGACTCCAATCGGTGAGGAGGAGGATTCACATCTTGGTGATTTCATCAAGGATGATAATGTACCGGTTCCTGCTGATGCGGCAGCATTCACACTCCTTAAGGAGCAGCTTGAGGAGGTGCTTGGCACTCTTACAGAGAGAGAGCAGAAGGTACTCACACTCCGCTTTGGCTTAGAGGACGGCAGAGCCAGAACACTTGAAGAGGTAGGTAAGGAGTTCAACGTCACTCGTGAGCGTATCCGTCAGATTGAGGCAAAGGCGCTAAGAAAGCTTCGTCATCCAAGCAGAAGTAGAAAGCTAAAGGACTACTTAGAGTAAGATGATTAGGCTATCCAGAAGAATGAAGGCAGTGGCATCAATGGTCACGGCCGGCTACACGCTGTGTGATGTGGGAACCGACCATGGCTATGTGCCTATTGCCCTGGTGCAGGGTAATATAATACCGAAAGCAATTGCTGTTGATATAAATAAGGGACCGCTTGAACGCGCCAATGAGCATATACGGGCAAACGGTCTGACAGAGCAGATTACCACAAGGCTTTCCAATGGGCTTGAAGCGATACACGACGGAGAGGTTGACTCTATTGTCATAGCAGGAATGGGAGGAGAGCTTGTTATTCACATTTTAACCGCAGGGGAGACTGTGTGCAGGTCGGCAAAGGAGCTGATTCTGCAGCCACAGTCGGAAGTGAGCAAAGTCCGTGAATATGTAAGGAACACAGGCTATAAGATAGTTGATGAGGATATGATTTTGGAGGACGGAAAATACTATCCGATGTTCAGGTGTGTGCCGTGTGCGGACAATTCCGCATGGGACAATATGGACGAGACGACGGTTACTGTATGCGATTTGTACGGACCTGTACTTATCAAAAACGGTAATCCGGTGCTTCGGAAGTTCCTTGTCAGGGAACACCACAAGCTGGCTGCCATCATGCAGCAGCTAAGGACACAGGAGATGAGTGATTCCATCATGGACAGAATCGAGCAGATAAACGAGATGATGGCATACAATGAGGCAGCATATTCGACTATGGGGGCAATAAGAAATGCAGGAATATAGTGTGAAGGTGACCTTGCCGGATGGACAGGTCATGGCAGTGACAGCATCAGAAAGTGATACTTTAGAAGCCGTAGCAGACAGATTCAAGGATTATTATGAGGATGACATAATCCTTGGAATTGTAAACGGCAGGCTTCGTGAACTGAATAAGAAAATAAAAAGTGACTGTGAGCTTAGCTTTGTGACGACAGCTGACAGGGATGGCAGGCGTACATACAGAAGAAGTGTTGTGCTGCTTTTGCAGAGGGCTATATACGATGTATATGGCAGCATGACACAGCTTCATGTGATGCATTCGCTCGGAGAAGGCTATTATTGTCAGCTTGAGAAAGCAGTAGAGTGTGCAGACAGCCAACAGGAAAAATATAATGAAGATACAGACCAAGGCAACAGAGAAAACAGTGAGAAAAGCGTGACAGAGCATGATATCGACAGGATAGTATGCAGCATGTACTCATTTGTGGAAAAAGACCTCCCAATTACCAAGCACAGTGCAAAAACACAGTATGCGGAGCAGATTTTCAAGGAAAAAGGGCTGCATGATAAGGAGAGGCTATTGCACTACAGGAGAAGCTCCAGAGTCAATCTCTATGAGCTGGATGGTGTGGTGGATTATTTCTACGGATTTATGGCACCATCGACAGGCATGCTCAAATACTTTGATATAGTGCCGTATGAGAGTGGCTTTGTGCTTCTTTTTCCGGGTGCTCACAGCAGGAGTGTTGAGCCGCTTGTGACATCAAATAAGCTGTTTCACACGCTGGATGATTCCAGGGAATGGAGCAAGATGCTTGGAATAGGCACGATAGGCTCACTAAATGATGCGATTGCAGCCGGCAGGGGACAGGAAATCATGCTGCTTCAGGAGGCACTGATGGAGCAGAAGATAGGAAATCTTGCAGCGCAGATTGCTTCGGATGACAAAAAGAAATTTGTCATGATAGCAGGTCCTTCATCATCAGGCAAGACATCGTTTGCCAACAGACTCTCAATCCAGCTTATCGCAAAGGGCAGAAAGCCACATCCGTTAAGTCTGGATGACTACTATGTGGACAGGGAGTTTTGCCCGAAGCATCCGGACGGAAGCTTTGATTTTGAGTGCCTTGAATCTATTGATGTAAAGCTGTTCAATGAGGATATGAACAGGCTTCTTAAAGGAGAGGCTGTTGATATGCCTTTCTTCAATTTTAAGACAGGAAAGAGAGAGTACCGCGGAAGAAAGCTGACGCTGGGAGCTGATGATATACTTGTCATAGAAGGAATCCACGGCCTAAATGACAGGCTTTCACAGCTTATCCCACCTGAGCACAAGTTCAAAATCTATATTTCAGCGCTTACACAGCTCAATATTGACGAGCACAATCCTCTTTCCACCACAGATGAAAGACTTATACGCCGGATTGTGCGTGATGCGCGTACACGAGGTACCAATGCCATGGAGACCATCGCTATGTGGCCGTCTGTCAGAAAGGGTGAAAGGGAGAATATCTTTCCTTTCCAGGAACAGGCTGATGTGATGTTCAACTCTGCACTTGTGTATGAGCTTGCGGTACTCAAGGTGTATGCGGAGCCGTTGCTTTTTGGCATAGAAAGAGACTGCCCGGAGTATCTCGAGGCAAAGAGGCTGCTTAAGCTCTTAGACTACTTTCTTCCGATGCCGGCTGACGGCATACCAAACAATTCACTGCTTCGTGAGTTTGTAGGAGGAAGCTGCTTTAATGTTTAAAACTAAAAAATCCCGCATTCCGGCTGTGTATAGAATACTGCTTGTGGCAATTGCAGTCATGGCTATTGGCGGTATTGCCGTAAATTGTTATGTGGGAAATTATTATCGCGCAGATTCAATTGCGGAGGCTGCAATCGATTCAGACAGAGAGGTTGCGGTTACCATTGAAAAGAAGGACAAGCGTATACAGGCCACCCAGTACGACTTAAAGCTTAAGAATTATACGATAACCTTTGCACCGCAGGATAAGGAAAAAGCCACAAAGGCATTGATTTTTTATCCGGGAGGCAGGGTGCAGTATACGGCGTATGCGCCGCTGATGCATGAGCTTGCAAAGAATAATTTCGTGTGCATACTTGTACATATGCCGGGCAACCTCGCAGTATTGGACCAGAATGCAGCAGACGGTATCATTGAAAAATACAAGGAAATATACCCATCCATACAGGAATGGTACATGGGAGGCCACTCTTTAGGCGGAGCCATGGCTGCGGAATATGTGTCAAAGCATGTAGATGAGTTTGACGGACTATATCTTTTTGCAGCATATTCGACCGCTGACCTGTCGGATTCAGATCTGAGGGTTTTTAGTGTGTATGGCTCAGAGGATGGTGTGCTTGATATGGACAAATACCGCAAATACCGCTCAAACCTGCCGGAGGATACATATGAGTATGTCATTGATGGCGGGTGCCATTCTTATTTTGGAAGCTATGGTCTGCAAAAGGGAGACGGTACACCTGATGTGGCTTTCGAGGAGCAGATAGAGATGGCGGTAGACTTTATTACATACAACAGCAAATAATAGCTACCGGTAGACTGCATCATATACAATAGCAAATGATAGTTACCGGTAAATAATAAAATGCAACTGAGATATCTCAGTTGCATTTTTAATGGTGCACCTTGCGGCGCACGTTACTAATAAGTTATTTTACGAAACGCCAATAGGCTTTAGATTATTAAAATACGCAGGACGATAAGCCGGGTTATGTCGTTGAGTGATCATCTATCTAGGACGCCTGTTGCCAGACGCCTCAAGCGACCTACCTAAAGCTGGCGGGCCACGTCAAAGCTTTGTTTCGGTCTTGCTTCGGATGGGGTTTACATGTGCCCTCCCTGTTACCAGTGAGGCGGTAGTCTCTTACACTGCCATTCCACCCTTACCACAAAAGTGGCGGTATATTTCTGTTGCACTGTCCTTAGAGTTTCCTCCACCGGCCGTTAACCGGCATCCTGCCCTATGAAGCCCGGACTTTCCTCACCTGCGGTCTTTCGACACCTGCAGCCGCGATCACCTGTCCTGCATATTTATTTAATATACCAAGCATTTTTCCAAAAATCAAGCCTTTTTACCAACTTTAATAAACGAAATATAAAATGTTTCTTAAAAGACGATAGGTCTATTGACGGTTTTTATCTTCAATATTATCTTAATAATGTAAAGAGCGATTTAAAACCTCAAATTCTTAGCGTGGACACTGTATGAGGTAAGAATTTGGCTATAATGAAAATATAGGGCGAGGCGGTAATTATGAGAGAAAAATTTATCAGATTTATGAATGGAAGAAACGGGATGGACGAGCTTGCAAGGGCTGAGTCATGGGTAGTAATGATATTACTTTTGGTTTCAATATTTACAAGGTCGGCGATACTTGATATACTGGCTATAGGACTGATGATACATATGTATTTTCGTGTATTTTCGAGGAATGTAAACAAGCGCTATGCAGAGAATCAGAAGTTTTTAAATGCCAGGTATGAGTGGACCGTAAAGGCAGAGCGCAGGAAAAAGCGCTTTGCACAGAGAAAGCAGTACAAGTTCTTCAAGTGCCCTATGTGCAAGCAGGATGTCAGGGTGCCAAGAGGACATGGCAAGATCTGCATTACCTGTCCGAAGTGCCGTGAGCAGTTCGTGAGACGCAGCTAATATATAATTTTTAGCTTACATAAGAGCATGGAGAAAAGAAATGTTTGGATATATAACTGTCAATAAGGACACCTTGTCCGAGGAAAATAAAAAAATATATCAAAGCTACTACTGTGGGCTGTGCCAGACTATGAAATCGCAGTATGGCAGGCGTGCACAGATGGCACTAAACTATGACATGACTTTTCTCATAGTGCTTCTGACAGGTTTGTACGAGCCGGATAGTGTGACGAGGGATGGATTTGTATGCAGCGTGCATCCCACAAAGAAGCGCACACTTCGCACAAACGAGATTACAGAGTATGCGGCAGCAATGAACATACTGCTTGCATACTACAATCTGATAGATGACTGGAAGGATGACAAGAGCCTGACAAAGAAGACCTATGCAGAGATGCTTAAAAAGGACTTCGAGAAGGCAAAAAAAAGCTATCCGATACAGGCAAAGGCAATAGAGGACTACATTGCAAGGCTTGCAGAGTGCGAGAGGAGCAATGATACCAATATCGATACTGTGGCGGGGCTGACAGGGGAGATGCTCGGTACGCTTTTTGCGTGGAAGCAGAATGAGTGGCAGAAGGATATGAAGGAGTTTGGCCGTTATATGGGCAAATTTATTTATATAATGGATGCATATGAGGATATTGAGGATGATATAAAAAAGAAGTCATACAATCCACTTATACAGCTCATGCATTGCTGCAATAATGACAGCGAAAAATTTGACAAATCCTGTCGGCTTATGATGACATCTATGCTTTCAGAGGCAGCAAAAATATTTGAGAGGTTGCCAATTCTCTTGCATGCGGATATAATCAGAAATGTTCTATACTCCGGTGTGTGGAGCAAGTATGAGTATATTCAGATGAAGAAAAGGAAGAAACATAAATGATAGATCCATATCAGGTGCTCGGTGTCAGCCGTAGTGCAAGTGACGATGAAATAAAAAAGGCCTACAGAAGCTTAAGCAGGAAGTATCACCCTGATGCCAATATCAACAATCCCAACAAGGATCAGGCAGAGGAAAAGTTTAAGCAGGTGCAGCAGGCATATGACCAGATAATGAAGGAAAAGCAGTCCGGTGCAACAGGTGCTTACGGAGCCGGTGGATATGGCAGTGCGGGAAGCAGCTCGTACGGTGGCAGCTCCTATGGTGGGGCGTATGGTAGTGGACAGGGCGCAGGTGATCCGTTTGGAGCAGGCGGACCGTTCGGTGGCTTCTATGGCCGCTATACCTACAATAATGCAGGAAGCAGTGCACAGGATGACAATCCGAAGGTGCGTGCAGCAGGCAATTTCATCAGCAACGGCTACTACAATGAGGCACTGAAGGTGCTTGAGGAGGTGCCTTTTGCTGAGAGACGCGGCAGATGGTACTACTACAGTGCTGTTGCCAACCAAAAGCTCGGCAACACAGCAACAGCCATAGAGCACATACAGCGTGCAGTGTCGCTTGAGCCAAACAACATGCAGTACCGCCAGTTTATGCAGATACTTGAAAACGGCGGCTCATGGTATTCGGATATGGGAGACATATACGGACGCCCTAGTGGCAGGGGCAGCGAGTGCTGCAGCTTGCTTGCCACATTCCTTTGCTGGCAGATGTTCTGCTGCTAGTATATATTTTAAAATAACTGTACAAATGATAACAGCCTGTGGCTCAATGAGACATGGGCTGTTATTTGTCATTATGCAGTGGCGTATCTAATGCTGATTATATTATTTTTTAAATTGAAAAAGATACTGAAATGCAATATAATAGTACTAGATTTATAGGTTGCATCGACATTATATTGGTTAGTTTAGGGGGCAAAAATGGAGAAGTTGAATATACTAATCCTGGATAGCAACAATGAGGACAGGCAGGAACTAAGGACAACAATCGAGAGCGTAGACTCTGATTTTATATACGAGATAATGGAGGCGGCAAATCCACAAAAAGCCGCACAATTGCTTGGTGAGCGCAGGATAGATATCATGTTTACGGAGCTTTTTGATAGTGCAGAGACCGGGACTGATATCATAGAGTATGCTAGAGAAAAAGCCATCAATCCTCATATACATATAGTGATAGTGAGCAGACAGCGTGATTTTGAGAGCGCCCGAATGGCCATAGAGCGTGGTGTGGAGAGGTACATCTTAAAGCCGGTTGCACCAACGGAGATTGTATCGTGTATGGCACAGATGATTTGTGAGATACATGATAGCAGAAAAAATGAAGAGCAAAAAAACAAAATGGCCGTTTGTGTGTGTGGATTTTTGTTGTCGCAATATATCGCAACAGGAAACAGACGGTATATGGATGAGCTTATCAGCTTTGCACAAAGGAATGAACTAAATACTGTAGAGTTTGTGAGCAATATCCTGCTTTTGTGGATAGACAGTGCATTTTGGAAGGAAAATGCAGATAGGGTCATCGGCAGAATAAAAGAAAGATTTGCTTCAAGAGCAGAGGCGGTCAGTCTGGGTGGCAACTATGTGCTCATCCTGCTTGGGGAGAATAATTACAGCAGGTCCAGCTATATGGCTGAGGGTATATACTATATGCTTACTGAGGTATATGGACAGCAATGCTATATAGCCGTGGGCTCCGGTATAAGTGATATCTATGAGATACACGATAGCTGTAAGAGGCTTCTAAAGCTTATGGAAAACAGATTTTTTGCTGACAACAATGGCATCTACCACGATGATGATGAGCTTGTTGAGCGCGATGAGTCTGAGAGAACGGAGTGCATAAACAGGCTGCTTATGTACATCAGAAAGAGAGATATCGAGCTTGTCAGAAAAGAGTATGGGCACTTGAAGCACATGATGTTTCAGAATAAATCGGATTCAGAGACTTTTGTGAAGTTCGTTTTTTCAGAGATTGCACTCGAGCTGTATAATGCAGCTCATGGAAGTGTCTATGGACAGGGCAAGAAACAGGTCGAGAAGCTTTTTGAAGCAGAACAGCTAAGTGATTTATACAATATTATAGAAGAAAATCTCTGTATTTACGAGGAAAATATCTCTACAGATGACAAGCAGATCCGAAAGGATATTGCACTGGTTAAGAGCTATATCAAGGCACATCTGTCAGAGAAGATAAATCTGGAGAGCCTTGCCGATATGGTCTTTCTTTCACCGGGGTATTTGAGTCTCATTTTCAAGCAGTCGACAGGGGATACAGTCAGTCATTACATTATCTCCCAGCGTATAGAGGAAGCAAAGAGGCTGCTTGAGACCACCAATATGAAGGTAAACCAGATTTGTGAGAAGGTGGGCATTGATAATGTATCGTATTTTGGACAGCAGTTTAAGATGATCTGTGGAATGAGTCCAAGCGAGTACAGAAAGCGCAAAAAATTCGGTGGCGGGGCTTAATCCCAAGAAACGACTGGTGCACACTCTCTCGCTTGAGCTACGCTACGCAGCCAAGATACTGTATGAATTATGCCTTGCAGATTTATTATGCTTGACGAAACCGTCGAAACGCGCCGTCCGTGGCGCGGTTCTCCTTGCCCTGCCATCCGTGGCAGGGCATTTCTGTGTAGCGTGTGCATAATTCAACAGTATCTAGGCAGCTTCGCTATTCGCTCATGCGAGAGAGCGTGCCCCAGCCAGTCTCAGGGGATGAAGCCCCTCTCGCTGCGGCAGAATGTAAACCGAGAGGCAAAAATCGACAAAAAGCACTAAAATTAGGAACAAAATACCATTTAAATAGTGATGTTTTTAAGTTAAAAATGAAAAGATATGAAAATAGTGATACAAATCTGATAATATTTATATTTACGAAAAGTCTCTAAAGTATATAATTATATATAACGAAAATAGTCTAAGAGTAGAATCGTATGGAGAGTTGATTATGAGAGTAATGAAAAAAATACTCAAAAGAAAAGTCAGCATTGTGATGGCAGTGCTTGTTATATTAGGAATAGCAGTTTATGGGGTAAGTGCGTTTGCGGAGGAAGCGCAGGAGCAGGCACAGAGTGGTACAACATCATTAGATAGTGGCTATATTTATCTGAATCCTGAGGGAATGAATTTAAATAACAATTCGCACTGGTATGATTGGACAGAAGGTCAAGATAAAGTATATTTTGGAATAGTACAAAGCAATTATGCTGTAAAAGACGGTGAGTATGATTCGAGTGCCAAATTATGGAAGTGGAAAATTGAAAATTTAAATTTACCATCGAGTGGTACGGTGAATTTCTTTTTTACATATTCAAATGACTGGGACGGCAAAATAAAACAGAATGATTACTATAGAACAGCTGAATACACAATGGAAGTCTCATCTATTGGTGGAAAAGTATTTGTACAGAATGGAATAAATGATACTCAAATAGATAAACATAATGTCTATGCATTAAAAGAGCTTCCATCATATGCAGGCAAGACTTTATCAGTTGTAGATATGACTGGCTCAGGCATTGGCATAAAGGCTTTATTTAGTACAGATGGTTCTAATTTTGATAATGCTAATGCTATAGACATGACAGGTAATAAGGTGACAATACCTGAAAATGGTGTATATCCATATCAGTATGTCAAGTTTATTAAAAATAATGATAATACTGAGCTTCTTGCATCTACAAAAATTGAAGATGCTATTAATAATGGAAGCATACTATACTATGGAATCAGAACGGATTCTGATGGAATAAAGTCAGTATGGAGTAAAGATAAGAAAAATTCATCTGCACCGACAATTACCAAGCTGTATTTTGATAGAAGTGATTTTCCAACTATTGAAAAAGATAACATCAAAGTGAAAATAGGAACTGTTGATTATGCAGATGCTAGTGTAGATACAGAAGATAATACAATCCTAAGCTATGACCTCACTGGAAAAACATTATCATCAGACACTATTATAGAAGTGAAAAAAGGTAATACTAGCTATAGATTTTATCCAAATGGAAATCTGAGTTTGGTTACTATAGATAGTGAAGGAAATGCTGGATTAAGTATATATAGAAATAACCCTAGTGGTACATATACAGTATATTTTGATGCGACGTTGTCAGAGCTTTCTTATAATGGTGATACAACGGATAATTCTCTGCCAAGACCTAGTGAAAATATTTATTATTATGCATGGGGAGATGGTTATGAGGCTGCTGGAGGGCAACTTACAAAAGTTGATGCTACTAGTGGAAATGATATAAAAGGAACTGTATATAAAGCTGATTTAAGTAACACATATACAAACATATTATTTTATAGTGCTTCAAGTCAGATACTTCCGAATGACAATAATAAAGCTGTAGATGATAACTCAAGTAAAACATGTGATTTGACCATTCCATGGAATTTGTACAACAATCCTTGCTTTTATGCGGATACAAGTGATGATAGTATTTATACCGCTGCATCTACTTCAATTGCTACACCATTACGTTCAGGTTATTGGGATGAAGTAGGCAGGGTAAGAGATGCTGATGGCAAGAAGAAAGATGGAACATATAACATTTATAATAATGGTACAATAACAGGTACTGGAAATGCCCGACAGGATCAACAAGTAGTTGATATACCGGAGGGAACCCTCACCAGGGATAGTGACATGCTCTATGTCAATACAACCTTGTATGACTACTATTCCGATTATGAGCTGAATGGATATAACAGAGATAATTATTCTAACACAGATTTAGTTACCGCAGCTAAAAATGGAAAACTGCAATTTATGTACCAGCCATTCAGACAGTTTGATCAGGCATTGAGTACATATTATAGTGATAATAACGCTACGTCACCTATATATTGGGGAAACTTCCAAAACTATGATGGAAACCCATATAGCGAGATTTCGAAAACCTTGAATTTGTATGGTAGTAGTGATTGGAGCAAGTTCATATTTAATAATAACTCAATGTGGGGTAGCAATGTGCCAGCAACGTGTCCAAGTCCAAATAAATCCGGACAATTATCAAATGGTAATAACGCCACTCAGGGACTTGTGTCAGATACACTGTCAGAGAACAATCTGATGATTAAAACGTCAAGTGGAACCGTTAAAGCGCCTTACTTTGATGAGTCATTCCTTACTGGTAATAACTCAAAGAATACTGTGCTTGGCAAAGTATATAAGGGTGTTACATTTCCGTTTGTAAAAGAAAATATGGCTAGTAAGTCTGATAGCAGTGCAGCAGGAACTGTAGAGTACTGGACATTCGATAGCGCTAAGAGTGCTAAAAATGGAAATTTGGAGCTTCAGCACAGTGAGGCAGATGGATATTTCCTTAACCCAACAAACAATGAAGTATATGGACAGACAGCGGATTCTGGTTTCCCTACGACAGCAGCTGATGGTAAAAGCGGTAAAAACTATTTTCCATTTAATAATAATAATCAATCAGGAACGGCTGCAAAGCTTAATTATGGTTTTGGCCAGAAGTTTGATTTGAAGTTTAGGCTGTCGTCTGATGGAACAGTTACTACAAGTGAGAATGCGAAGGTACCGATTGAGTTCAACTTCTCCGGAGATGATGACGTATGGGTATATATTGATGGTAAGCTGGTGCTTGATGTAGGTGGAGGACATGGTAAGGTTTCAGGAACGATAAATTTTAGAGATAAAACCGTAACCGTATCAGGTATAAAGAACCCTACGGGTGGTGGTGCTGATACAAATGGAACAGCAAAAAAATTTGATGCAATTAAAGAAGAAGACAACACCAAAGAGCACACCCTCACCATGTTCTACATGGAGCGCGGTCTTTGGGAGTCAAATATGTCTATATCATTCAACTTCCCGGATGAGAACGAATTCCAGGTGGAGAAGAATGTGGATACAACTGGTGTTGCTGAAGATTTTAAATCATGCTTTGACGATGTATCAGCATTCCCATTTACTATATTAAATCAGGCAACGCACTATGCTGCAAAAGAAGCCACCGGTGGAAAGAAAATTGAAAATATAACCTTTAATAATGAATTTAAGGGTGATACCATTTCCAAAGTATTAGAAACTAATACGTTTGAATATTTAGAAACATGCAAGGATGAAGCTGATAAAGGAGCCGCAAAGAGCGATGTGGTTCATTGGAAGGCTGAATTATCAGACGAGGCTGGTCAATACAAGGAATTAAGGTGGGGCATTATTTACCCTTCGACCGGAAAAAGAGAAGCATTCAATGCTACATATACAATAGGCAAAAGCACTACAAATCATTATAAGTATCTGCAGTTTAGTCTGTATGATGGAGTTGTAACCGAAACACCTTCACTTAACAATATGTATGTAGAGCTGGAAGATAGTAGTAACAATACAATAGGTGGATTCCTTTCGGCAGGTAATACATATAACAGTCTGAATCTGAAAAAAGGAAAATGGAATACAATTACAATAGATTTGGACAAGCTGAGTAAAGCTACAACGAAGTTTGATTTTTCAAAGATTGTAAATATCAAATTTGACTATAACTTAAGCAGGGATATGTATCTCGATGATTTTACCTTTATACCATCGACGGAGGTGACACAGCCAACAGGCTTTGTTACTAAACAGTACGATATACCGGATTATGGCTCTGTAGCATCGGGAACGTTGATGTATCCGGTAAATGCAGTATATACAGTATCGTCAGGAACTTCATCCACAACAAATTTACTGGGTGCAGATGGAACGTTTACACTGGCAAATGGAGAGACTGCTACATTTGCGGATCAGTTCAGGCGAGGCAGTTATATAGCGCTGAGTGAGGATGTGGATACAGAGGTTTTTGCGCCATCGTGGACATTATATGAAAATGGAGAAGAGGTAAAAAATACTGTACCAGCGAATTCAACAACTGTTAAGCAGGCTGAAGAGGTTACACTTCCAACTCAGGATGGACAAGCCATTAAGGATGGACGACAGGAAAAACATGTTAGTGGTACTGATTCAGATGGTCAGGAACAATCTAATAGCGGTTATACAACTACTGGATGGGCTAAGAAAAATGGTACTACAAGCTCTGATGCTAACAGGGATGAGAAAAACACAATAGTGTTTAGGTCATTCACGGATCCTGATAGCTCAACAACCGCTACAAAGCTGAAAGTAAAATACACAAACAAAGTCAAAACCGGTGCAATCAGGATAGCAAAAGCAGGAGCATATTTAAGCGATACTGCTGAAAACCTTAATGGGGAATATCAGATTAAGGTTACTTTTACCAATATTGCAGGAATGGCTCTTGAGAATGGAAAGAAATATGAATATACATATAAACTGAAATGGGGAGAACATTATGATATTACAGGTATTCCGGCAGGAACTGAATATACTATCTCAGAGATATTGCCGGACGATGACTCATCGCTCAATGATATAGTAATTAATCAGCTTGCTTACAGTGGCGATGACTCAAAGTATACAGCCACCAAGGTAAAGGATAGTAACGGAAACTGGGTTATACATGGCAAAATCAAAGCAGACTCAACGGCAGAGAATACTGTATTTACTTTCCAAAATACGAAAAAACCTGTTATTAACCTGACTGTTGAAAAGAAGTGGGTTGATAAAAATGGCAATACATTTACAAAAATCCCGGATAGTGTAACAGTTAAGCTGCAAAGAAGAGTGAAATCAACTACTGAAGCGACATGGGAGGATGTGTCAGTTACTGATAGCGAAGGTAATGAAATAACTGTTATTACGCTTAGGCCTGATAATCAAAATACAGCCAATAGCTGGAAATATGTTTTTAAAAACCTTGACAGATATCCTGATTATACAACATCGCAAGAGAATCCATATGAGTATCGTGTTGTTGAGGTAGTCAAAGCCGGAGAAACATATAAGGAGCTGAGTACGGGAGACTATTTTGATGATTGCTTTAAAGTGCAGTCATATAATAATGGTACTAATGTGTCGGTTGATTCATCCGAAATTTCAACTAAGGTAGACAGGACATATACAATCACTAATGTATACAGCCCAAAAACTAATATCAAAATAACCAAGGTGGATGCGTCTAACTCTGATGTAAAGCTAAATGACGTACAATTTACACTTGAAAAATTGATACCAGTTTCTGCTGGTAGTGAGAGCTATGAGGCAGATACAAGTTTTGGAACAAATGGAAAAATGATTGCTGAAACAAGTGGAAATAGCACAGATAACTTAAATACTCCTCTTGGTATAGCAGAATTCAAAGATCTTCCGGATGGAAGATATCGCCTGACAGAGACGAAAGCCAAAGCGGGCTACAGCTTATTAAAGGATCCAATAATCATTGTAATAGATAGAACAGGAACAACAATCGTGCGCAGCGAGGGTGAGAGTTATGATGAAAGTAAACATAACTACACATTTGGAGATACTGATGATACAAAAAACACCATCAGCCTCCAGATAAGCAACCGTATGAAGTTCCTTATACCAAAAACCGGTGGTTATGGAGCAATGTTATTCATATTATGCGGAATGGCGCTTGCAACGCTAGGCTGCTTGATATTTTTCTTGATTACTCTTAGAAAGGAGGTACAATACTCCAGACTTAAGAGACAAGGAAGAAACGCGATTGGCAAATAACACCTGCCGGTCGCACGTAACTCGATAACAATGAAAAAGATATAAGAGAGGAAAAAAGCATGAAAAAAATTAAAAAAATGTTGGCTGGTCTCCTTGGCGCAGCCATGGTGCTGACATTATTCGGCACACCGGCCTGGGCGGATAGTGCTACAAGAAATACTTTACCTACTATTGATACAGCTCAGAAAGGTATGTTGACAATCAATAAGTATGAGGGTACAGATGCAGACGTGTCAAAGGATAAACCATTAGCAGGTGTTGAATTTACAATTTGGAAAGTGGCAGATATTGATCAGGATACGTCGGTTGTGTCAAAGGTGGGATTTAAATATACACCGGTGAATACAATGACGGCACTTGAGGCCAGTGATTTTGAATCTACAAAGACAGATCCAAAGGAATATACTGATGAGATATATACCAAAGTATTAAATAAACTTAATACTAATAAGGAAGTTGAAAATGGTACATTAGCTAATGGAATAACAGCAACCACAGTAATAGATGACACAACAGGTAAAGCATCTGCTAAATTTACAAACCTTGAATTAGGACTTTATCTCGTACAGGAGACAAAGGCTCCTTCACAGATTGTAAATAAAACAGCAAACTTTTTAGTTTCAGTTCCTATGACAAATGAGGCTGGTACAGCTTGGAACTATGATGTAGTTGCAGAGCCTAAGAATGCAGCAGTTTATTCAGGAATAACACTTAAAAAGACTGGTACAACAATAAATGCTGATGGCACAAAAGGTACTCCAACAGCTCTCAGTGGAGTACAGTTTGCTTTGCAAAGATATAATACGACATCAAATAAGTGGGAGTTGGTTACAACTGCTGACCATATAGATGGCATTTATACTACAAGTAGTGAAGCTGGAACAGTAGGTCAGATAACAGTTGATGGACTTGCTCCGGATAAGTACAGATTTATCGAGACAAGCTTAGGAATAGGCGAGACAAACCATGGATATATCTTAAACGGAACCCCATATGTGTTTACAGTAGGAACTGATAAAAAAATCACATACGACGGAAAAACAGGCGATAGTATTGTTATCACCGCAGACAACGAAAAGCCAGACCTCAAGAAAGAGGTAAAAAAAGGTGATACATATGCAAATGCAGCAGATGCCTCAATCGGTGATATGGTAGAGTGGAAAGTGTCTGCATCTGTACCATCAAATGTAGACCAGTTAAAGAAATATTCAATCACTGATACAATGTCAAGTGCTCTTACATGGGTAGACGATAAAGCAGAACTTAAATTGACTTATAAATCAAATAAAGTAGAAGTACCTAGCCTTACTCTTACAGAGGGAGAAACAGGTGATTATAAATTAACAAAGCCAACTGATGACGAAGCAGGTGGTTCATGGACAATCGAATTTACTAGTGCAGGTAAGACTAAACTTAAAGCAGCAGCTATTGATTCAATTGAAGTAACTTTCAAAACAAAGTTAAATGAAAATGCAAATATAGGTAGTGCAGGTAACCTCAACGATGCACAGCTTGATTACTCAAATGCAATTTATCCTTCAGTAGATCCAACTAATCCTAATGATGGTAAAACCCCTGGTGAGGATCATATCAAGGATCAGGCAATAGTATATTCTTTTGCCATTGATATGACAAAGGTAGATGGAAATAACAATGAAACCAAGCTTTCGGGTGTACAATTTGATTTATACAGATATACAGGAAAAGAGACAAATCCTACTGAAGAGCAATTAAAACAAAATGCAACTGCCATCAAAACTAATTTAACAACTGGAACAGATGGCAAGATTACAGAGAATGGTTTGAAAGGTCTTAAAAATGGAAGATATTTCCTTGTTGAGACAAAAGCCGCAGGTGGTTATAACTTATTGAAAGCACCTGTAGAAGTGAACTTAAATGTTGATTATGTAGTAAAAAAGACTACTGATAAGTGGTATGATGAAAATAGTAACTTAATTGGTACAAAGACAACAGTTACTTCAACCAAATTCACAGGTGGAGATGCAACTAACGCTGGTACCTACAGCGTAACAATCGAAAACCGCAAGGGCTTCACTCTCCCAAAAACCGGTGACATCGGAACTGCAATGTTCCTTATCATTGGTATTGGTGGAATGCTCGCTGCAGTATATATCATGCTCAGAGGAAGAAAGAGAGCCTAACCAATGGCAATAGCCAAAGAGAGTTTAGATAAGATTTAACCAAATAAAGTGCTCTTACAGAGCAAAGGGATGACTAACCTTCGTACATACAGACTTACAGGTCTGCGTGTGCGGAGGTTACCATTCTATTTTACATTTTTGAAGCGATATGCTAACATTTATTCAAACCTGCAATCAGACAGGCATGCAGCTTAGGCTGTTGTGGATTTGAATAAGTGCTATCAGAAGCCTTAGGTATAGGAAAAGCTATAGGAATACAAGCTATGAAGAAACTGCGAATAATCTTTTGCGCTATCCTCTTCCTCACCGGAATGTCGATTGCGCTCTACCCATATATCAGTAACCGTATAAATGAAAAGCATGCAAGCTCTGCTATCACCACATACGACAGTGAGGTGAAGCAGCTGGACGAGGAAAAGGTGGATGCCTTAAAGGAGGCGGCGACCAAGTACAATGACCAGCTGAGTACTGTGGTGTCGGCTGAGAGCACAGAGAGTGAGAGCAGTGCGGTCAGCTATGCAGATCTTGTGGATGTCGGAGAGTCGCTTGGATATATCACTATTCCAAAGATTGATGTGAATCTGCCTATATATAGCGGCACGAGTGATGATGTGCTCGCAAAGGGTGTTGGCCATATGGAGCAGTCCAGCTATCCGCTCGGTGGCGAGAGTACTCACTGCGTGCTGACAGGCCACAGAGGTCTTCCGAGTGCAGTGCTTTTTACGAATCTTGATAAGCTTGAGATGGGTGATGAGTTTTACCTGCATGTGCTTGATGAGATTCTTGCATACAAGGTGGATCAGATTAAGGTAGTTGAGCCTAACGAGTCGGGAGACCTTGATATAGTGGAGGGGAAGGATTACTGTACACTCGTCACCTGTACACCGTATGCGATTAATTCGCACCGTCTCTTGGTGCGCGGTGAGCGTACTGAGTACACAGGCGAGAAGAAGAGTGAGACAAAGAATCAGATGCAGTCGGGCGCACTCACGAAGCGAATAGTGGATGTGTGGCCGTGGATGCTTGTGGCGCTTGCTGTGGCAGGTACACTTGAGACTGTGATTTTTATTATAATTGTAAGGCGCAGAAGAAGAGAGAGGAACGAGTAATATATGAAGGGTTATGAGAAGGCCGCTCAGGCTATACAATCTGTGAAACAGGTGATTATAGGAAAAGATGACTGTGTGCTTGCCATCATGGAGGCTATTCTTGCAAACGGGCATATACTGATTGAGGATATTCCGGGAGTGGGCAAGACGAGCATGGCGCTTGCGTTTGCGAAGGTTTTGGATATGAAGCAGAGCCGTGTGCAGTTTACACCTGATGTACTGCCTACGGATATCACAGGCTTTTCCATCTACAGGAAGGAGCTTGGCAGGTTTGACTATGAGGAGGGCGCTGTCATGTGCAATCTGTTTCTGGCTGATGAGATAAACCGTACATCGCCAAAGACACAGTCCGCGCTTCTTGAGGTGATGGAGGAGCGCACGGTGACGGTGGATGGTGTGACTCATCCGGTGCCAAGACCGTTTCACGTTATCGCTACGGAGAACCCTATCGGCTCTGCCGGTACGCAGATGCTGCCGGAGTCACAGCTTGACCGTTTTATGATAAGCATCAGCATGGGATACCCAGACAGGGCAGATGAGCTTGATATTCTGATGAGCCGTGACCATGGCAATCCTATGGAGGATATCATGCCGTCCATTCTCACTGATGAGCTCGTTGCGATACAAAAGGAAGTGGAGGGTGTATTTGTCCACAGGACGGTTTATGAGTATATCGTGAGCCTGGTGGAGGCCACGAGAAATAATGACAGGATAGAGCTGGGAGTCAGCCCGCGTGGTGCGCTTGCACTTGCGAGGATGAGCAAGGCGGCTGCTTATGTTGAGGGGCGTGAGTATGTGCTGCCGCGTGATGTGGCTTCTGTGTTTATCAATGTGGCGCGTCACAGGATTGTGCTGAGTGCGCAGGGCAGGATGTACAATGAGTCTGCGCAGGATATTCTTGCTGAGATTTTGGCGTCGGTGAAGCAGCCGGCACCGCAGACAATAGGCTGATAGCCTGTCTGATTTTCGGAGGTATTGATGAAGAAAAAGGTTTCTTACATAGCTTTAATTATATGTACACTCGCAGTTGCACTGTTCTGGGACAATGATATAGCGCGCACACTGCTTTCGTTTGAGCTTTTGCTTGTGCCGTGCCTGTTTATGCTTTCCGTTTATCTGGAGCGAAATCTGAGTGCGTCCTTAGTAGTGCCGGACAGATATGTGCCAAAGGGAGAGAGGTTTGAGGTGGATGTGCATGTCTCAAATGCTTCTGTGCTTCCGATGAGCACGGTGCCGGTTACACTTGAGTGTCACAGCAGGCTTTCAAGCAGGGAGAGTGCCTATACGCGCGACGCCTTTGTTACGCCGGGCTCAGGCTCTTCGCTTTGCTTTTACCTGCGTACCGGCTACTGCGGCAAGCTGTATTTCAATATAGGAAAGGTCGCAGTGAAGGATTACCTGAGCCTCTTTACGCGCGAGTGCAGCGTTTCGGAGCATAGCTCGTCTGTGTTTGTGCTGCCGAGGATTCATATGCTTGATATGGCGCGCGTGCTTGGGCTTTCGGAGTCGGTGGACGGTGAGCTTTTTTCAAAGCTGCGTCATGGTGAGGATTCGTCTGAGGTGTTTGATATCAGACAGTACAGGAGAGGCGATTCTCTCCACAGCTTTCACTGGAAGCTTTCCGCAAAGATTGATGATTTCATGGTGAAGGAGTACAGTCTGCCGATGAATGAGACTGCATTTATCTTTGCCGATATGTCATATAAAGGCACCGGCGATGAACGTGTCAGTGTGATGGATGCCTTTCTTGAGATTCTCGGCTCTGTGTCGTGGTCTATGGCAGAAGCCTCTATGAAGCATCATGTTATCTGGTGGGATGATAAGGAGAAGCGCATCATGAGTCGGTTTGTTGCGAGTGAGTCTGATACATACTCTATGCTCGAGCAGCTTTGTGAGTCGGGCATGTATGAGGAGTCTGTGGATGTGGAGGCGCTCTATGAGAACAGGGAGATTGCGGCTGACAGCAATACGATGCGGCTTGGCATGGATGGCAGCTTTTATCACAACGGTGTGTGCGTGAAGCACTTTGACTGTGACAAGGTGGATGAGGAGCTTGCAGTATGGGAGATTTAGAGCTTGTAGGAGCCACACTGCTCACGAAGCCCGGGAATAAGGGGACACATGCTATATGGCCTATGACGGCCATGTGCTTTTTTTCGGTGATGGCGCTTTTTAGGATTTTTCTGTATGCGTTTTCAGTGTCTGTAAGTTACCCGGTGCTTGCGGCTGTCGGGGCAGCCCTTTGTGTGTGGTTTACATTTATATTTGAATATAGGGCATGGGACAGATATCGCTTTTTCGTCCTTCTTTTAAGCATTATGCTGTGGTGCTTTGGCATTTTGCTTGCGCAGGATGTTTTTAAGAAGGGCTTACTATATACCTTTAATTGTGTTGCCGGTCAGATGAACCGGACATATCAAAGTGGCATAACTCTCATTTCAGATGCCGGAACCGGGGCAACCATTTTTTTTATCTTTTTGTTTTTTATGGTTGCCTGGTTGATGGCTGAGGCTGTGATTAAGAGGCAGGATGGAGCTATGTTTTTGTTTGTAGCTTTTCCTGTGGTGATATGCTCACTGCTTAGTGGAGGAAGGATTTCAAAGGGAGCTTATTTTGTATTGCTCCTTTGTTTTTTAGGCACATATGCAGGCTCGTCTGTGCGCGTGAGAAGAAGGCTCTGGGGCAAGGGCGATGAGGCTGTGTTTGATACGAATGTGAAGGAAGCCAGACGCATCGCCAATATGCTTGCGGCTTTTTGTGCAGGCTTTGGTGCGGTTGTGGTGCTTTTAGCTTTTTTTGTGGTGCGGCCGGCTGTAAATGCTCCGCTTTCCGTGGTGTCGGATGTGACTGCTCCTGTGAAGAGCAGCGGGTTACAGTTTCTGTATAGGTTTTTGCCGCAGGTTTCAGGCGGCAGGCTCAATCTCTCGCTCGAGGGCGTGGGAGGAGGCGTGTCTGACGGTGTGCTTGGCGATGTGGACGGTACGGCTTATGATGAGGTGGAGTCGCTTAAGGTGACTGTCAGTGAGAAGCCTACAGAGATTCTTTATTTAAAGGGCTATGTGGGTGCAGACTATACGCAAAACAGGTGGAGCATGGGCGATGCAGACAGTCTGACAGATGCGGCTTTAAACTGGAAGACGGATGGTGATTCGCTCCTTTATATCCGGAATATGCCATTCCTTCGGATGATGTATGTGCAGAGCCGTATGGATGGTGCCGGTGAATGGGATGGCTCTGATGCCGTGGGAGGTGAGGATGCTGTGTCCTCACGCACGATTTCCGTCGAGAGGCTCAATGCGAATACTGCGTACACCTATGTGCCTTATCAGGCTTACCTGAATGATTATTATGATATCCTAGGTGGTGACTGCTCGGTGCAGGGGCAGACCGCACAGGATGACCGGTATGAGTACTTTGAAAGCAGCGCATACATCGATACGATGAAGAAGTGGATGGATGTGGATGCTTCCGGTTCTGATGGCGGTGACACAGTAGGCTCAGGCAGTGGTGCGGCAGGTTCTGATGGCGGTGACTCAGCAGGTGCGCTGGGCTCGTACAATCATCAGAATATGCTTGATGAGCTTGAGGCTTCATACGAGTCGTATGTGAATACCCACTATACCGATGTGCCTGAGAGCCAAAAGCGCATCGAGAAGCTTTGCAAAAAGAAGAAAAAGGAGTGGGACAAGAAGCTTGAGGGAAATCTGAGCGATACGCAAAAGCAGGACCTGTCATATGAAAAAATTGATGATGTGAAGAATTTTGTTGTGAGGACTTTGTGGGAGAGGTGTGAGTTCTCCAAATATGCTTCAAGGATTTCTGATGATGAGGACTACGTAGAGCGCTTTATGTTTGAAAAAAAGAAGGGTGATTCCACTGCCTTTGCTTCGGCGGCTGTTGTGATGTTCCGCTCCTGCGGCATCCCGGCTCGCTATGTGGTGGGCTATGCGGCTCCTGCCAATCTGTTTTCGGGACAGGCTGACGGCTCGTATATGGCTGTGCTTCAGGATGACAATGCGCACGCGTGGGTGGAGATTTACATGCCTGACTGCGGCTGGACTCCTGTGGAGACGACACCGGGCTTTGCCGGCACTATTGCCAATCTCGATATGCCTGAGGCTGACACAGAGGACACTGAAAGCATTGCAGACAAAAAGGACAAGGATGCTGACCGTGACGGAGAGAATACAGCGGATACCGGGGCCGATATGAAACGCATCAGGCAGATTAAGCTGGTGCTTGGCGCAGTCTGCGGCAGCTTGATTGTTATTATTGTGCTTTTACTTCGTATATGGTATGTGAAGAGACGTACGCTTGCGCTCGATAAGAGGCTTTCGCCTGGCGATAGAGTCAGAATCATATTTAGGAGCTTTTATGAGCTGCTTGAGAGGGATGGCAGGCTGGCTGCTAATGAGGGTGCTTGTGAGGATACCAATTGTATGGATACCACAAGGCCTGAGTTTGTAGATGTGGTGATTGCTACTTACCCTGAGCTTGTAAGGAGCGATTTTGAGAGGTTTATGGAGCTTGTGCTTATGGCCAATTACGGACCGGATAAGCTTGATACAGAGGATTGTGAGTTTGCAGTCGTGATGTATAAGAGGCTTAAGAAGCTTGTGGCGCGAAAGGCTGTGGTAAGAGGATATTTTTAATTATTGAATGATAAAATGCGGTCATATGACCGCATTTTTCTTGACATATGAGAACAAATAATATATCATATATATGGAGGTGGGGGGAGTGAATAATATAGCTAACATATCGGATATAGCCATATTTCTTGAAAATGCAAAAGCGCTTATTTCAGCAGGCAGATATGATTTTGTTCCAAGGAGAAATAATATGCAGTCTCTTGCACAGCACGGTTTAACAATCACTGATGCAAAGGCAGAGCTTTTGGAACTTGTCGTGAGTGATTATTATAAGGGCCCAAAGCAGGACTTTAATCCGGATAAGCCGGGGGATATATGGGAATTTAAAAAATATATTGCCGGAAGATTGTTTTACATAAAGCTAAAAATTACGCAGGAAAATGGAACAGACATTCTAAAGTGTCTCGGTTTTCATGAGGATGATTTCGCATAGGCTATAGGAGGTGGAGTCGATGAAAAGATATTGTGAAGAATGCAAAAAAGAAGTTGAGACTACAATAGTTACAAAAAAAGAATCTTATAATGTATGCGGAGAGATGATAGATGTAAACGCGCAGGTTCTTGTATGTGCTGAGTGCGGAGAGGAATTATTTTCTGAGGAATTAGATAATGCTACTCTTATCAATGCATATAATGAATATCGTAGGAGGCATAAGCTTCTTCTTCCGGAAGAAATTAAAGAAATAAGACAGCAGTATGGACTAAGCCAGAGAGGCTTTTCAAAATTATTGAATTGGGGAGATAAGACTATCTGCAGATACGAGAATGGTTCGTTACAGGACCGGGCTCATAATAGTCTTTTGATTTTTTTGAAAAATCCTGAGAATATGAGGTCATATCTTACAGAAAATGAGATAGACATTGATGAAAAGCAGAAAACAAAATTGCTTGATATTGTAGAAAAACTTGAGCAGAATTTGGAATACAGAGAAAATAGAAAGTTTTTTGATGAATTTTTCTCCGAAACTCCATGTGAGGAAAATGGATTTAAAGGTTTTGATTATGAAAAATTGTGTGCAATGGTTTTATTTTTTGCAAATAAAAGCACAGAGCTGTTAAAGACAAAGCTGATGAAGCTATTAAATTATTCAGACATGATTTTTTATAAGGAAAATGGTATTTCAATATCAGGGTTAAGGTATGCGCATTTACCATATGGCCCGGTTCCTGAAAATTTTGATATGCTTTTTGGAAGGATGGCTGCAGACCATTTGGCTCATATTGAGGTGACTTATGATAATGGATATGAAAAGCATCAGGTGATTCCTGAGTGTGATATGCCAAATGGTATTTTATCCGATGAGGAAAAGAATGTTCTTGAACGCATTTATTTGAAATTTAAGGATTTTGGTTCAGTTGATATATCAAACTATTCGCATAAAGAAAAAGGTTATATTGCTACTAAGCAGGGAGAAATAATCTCTTATTCATATGCGAAGGATATTTGTCTAAATTAGATAGCATGAAATGTAAATAGAAGCAGCCTCCGGACTAACCGGAAGCTGCTTCCTTTAAATATGCGAATCTTATTCCAGCGAATCCGGAATACCATCATGGTCCAAATCTGCCATGTCTGCTCCGTGTGCACCGATATCCACAGTGTTTAAGGTGCGTCTTTTTAGCCTTGCAGCCTCAGACTGCTTGAGCAGATAGCTCTTTATCTCGCGTGAGTGCTTTACATGAACGAGCTTAAGCTCAGGGCTTGTGACATCGCCTGTGTAGCAGACTATGGTGCCGAGCCTGAAAATGCGCTCCATCAGTGATGTGGTGAGCTTTACATCAGCTACCTTGTACATGTAGCAGTCATCCTCTGTGGTGCTTAAGAGTCCGGACTCTACAGTGATAAAGGATGGTGTGATGGTGTACTTCGTGAAGGTCCACGGCAGACCGAGAAACAGCAGTCTCTTTCTCTCCTTAAAGATTACGGCATCGTCATCATCGATGGCGCCTGCTGTGGTGTTTTTGATTTGTGATTCATTTACTGACATATTATTCTCCTTTTTGATGTTGAAATTGTCGTAATTGTATGAAAACTTCAATACAATTGCTAAGCGTTCAGAACAGTTATATTCTGACATATATTCTACAACAAAAAAGTGTAAAAGCCAACTTGAATATTGCGCTGAGATATTATATGATAGAAAAAATGTAAAAAATAATGTTACGCGAAAAAGAATGGAGGCAAATTATGCGTCACTTAATGAGTCCGTTGGATTTTTCTGTAGAAGAGTTGGACAAGCTTCTTGATCTTGCAAATGATATAGAGGCTCATCCTGAGAAATATGCACATAAGTGCGATGGAAAGAAGCTTGCAACCTGTTTTTACGAGCCAAGCACGAGAACCAGGCTTAGCTTTGAGGCTGCCATGCTTAATCTGGGAGGCTCGGTGTTGGGCTTCCACAGTGCTGATTCGTCATCTGCTTCAAAGGGCGAGAGCGTTTCAGATACTATCAGGGTTATTTCCTGCTATGCAGATATCTGTGCCATGCGTCATCCTAAGGAGGGTGCACCGCTTGTAGCTTCGGAGAAATCGCGTATTCCTGTAATCAATGCAGGCGATGGCGGTCATCAGCATCCTACCCAGACACTTGCTGATCTCCTTACGATCCGTTCCATCAAGGGCAGATTGAATAATATCACAATCGGCTTTTGTGGAGATTTAAAGTTTGGACGTACCGTGCATTCACTGATCAATGCACTTATCAGATATGACAATGTGAGGGTTGTGCTTATCTCGCCTGAGGAGCTTAAGGTGCCTGACTATGTGCGCGATGATGTGCTTCGTGCCAACAATATCGAGTTCAAGGAGGTAGAAAAGCTCGAGGATGCCATGGGAGAGCTTGATGTGCTCTACATGACACGTGTCCAGAAGGAGCGTTTCTTCAACGAGGAGGACTACGTGCGTCTGAAGGATTTCTACATTCTGACCAAGGAGAAGATGGAGCTTGCAAAGGATGATATGATTGTACTTCATCCGCTCCCACGTGTGAATGAGATTTCTGTTGATGTGGATGACGACCCGAGAGCATGCTATTTCAGGCAGGCGCAGTATGCGGTTTACGTGCGTATGGCGCTGATTCTGACACTGCTTGGACTGGCTGAGGACTAAAGGAGGATAATATGCTGAATATTAGTGGAATACATGAGGGCTTTGTGCTCGATCATATCAAGGCAGGTATGAGTCTTCAGATTTACAGGGATTTAAAGCTTGACAAGCTTGACTGCACGGTTGCAATCATAAAGAATGCAAAGAGCAGCAAGATGGGCAAGAAGGATATCATCAAGGTAGAGTGCCCGATAGAGTCATTAGACCTCGATATCCTTGGATTTATCGACCACAACATCACTGTAAATGTGATAAAGGGTGACAAGATTGTGGACAAGATGGAGCTTAAGCTGCCTCATCAGGTGAAAAATGTCATCAAGTGCAAAAACCCAAGATGCATCACTTCAATTGAGCAGGAGCTTGACCAGATTTTCGTGCTTTCCGATGAGAAAAACGAAGTTTACCGCTGCAAGTACTGCGAGGAGAAATACGAAGGAGTTAAATAGTATCAGTTATGTATGCCAACGTGATTGTGGATATATCCCACGAAAAACTGGATAAGACATTTCAGTACAGCATCCCGGATGAGCTTTTATGCGACATCCGCCCGGGTGTGTGCGTGGATATTCCATTTGGCAGCCGCACTATCACAGGCTATGTGATTGAGGTCACGGATGAGCCTGAGTACGACCCGGCAAGGACAAAGCCTCTTATCGGGATAAAGGCGCACTCTGTGGCTGTTGAGGCAAAACTCATCGCGCTTGCGGCATGGATACGGCGCAACTACGGCTCTACCATGAATCAGGCGCTTAAGACTGTTATACCTGTAAAGAAGCAGGCTAAGGAGCAGGTGAGCCGCAGCATTGCACTGAAAATAGACAAGGTAAGGGCGAGGGCGCAGCTTGCGCTTTGCGAGGCAAAAAAACAAAAGGCAAAGGCAAGGCTTTTTCGTGCCCTGATCGATGCAGATGATGGGGCGAGCCTTGAGTATTCCTTTGTGACAGGCAAGCTGTCGGTGTCAGCTGCTACTATAAGGACGCTTGAGCAGAGCGGCTTTATCGAGGTCATCACACAGACCGGCTACAGAAATCCTGTGGAGCATATGAGTGTGGATACCTATGATAAGGTGCTGAACGCTGCGCAGCAGAGTGTGGTTGATGAGATACAAGGTGATATTGCCTCTGGCCTTAGAAATACTTATCTGATTAAGGGTGTCACCGGAAGTGGCAAGACAGAGGTGTACATGGAGCTTATCGCACACTGTATACAGTCCGGGCGTCAGGCGATTGTGCTGATTCCCGAGATTGCACTTACTTACCAGACAGTGATGCGCTTTTTTTCCAGATTTGGGAACAGGGTTTCAATAATCAATTCAAGACTTTCAAATGGTGAGCGTTATGACCAGTTTGAGAGAGCTAAAAATGGTGATATTGACATCATGATTGGCCCGCGGTCGGCGCTGTTCACACCTTTTTCAAATTTAGGACTTATCATAATAGATGAAGAGCATGAGAATTCATACAAGAGTGAGTCGGTGCCGCGCTATCACGCCAGAGAGGTGGCGATAGAGTACGCGCGCATGTCCGATGCTATTGTGGTGCTTGGCTCTGCAACACCGTCCGTGGACAGCTACTACAAGGCAAAGACAGGCGTTTACAGGCTTTTGGAGCTTGATACGCGTGTGGACGACAGACCTCTTCCAAAGTGTGAGATTGTTGATTTGAGGCAGGAGCTTCGTGAGGGAAACCGCTCGATTCTTTCCACCAGGCTTCAGGAGCTCATGGAGGAGAGGCTTCAAAATGGTCAGCAGACCATGCTTTTTTTAAATAGAAGAGGCAAATCGGCATTTATGTCGTGCAGAGCGTGCGGTTTTGTGGTAAAATGTCCTCATTGCGATGTATCACTCAGTGAGCATAGCGGCGGAGTGATGGTCTGTCACTACTGCGGCTACAGACAGCCGGTGCCAAAGGTGTGTCCGAGCTGTGGCTCAAAGTACATCAGCGGCTTTAAGGCAGGCACGCAGAAGATAGAGGCGATGGTGGCAAAGCGTTTTCCACAGGCGCGTATACTGCGCATGGATTATGACACCACGAGGGCAAAGGATTCGTATGAGAAGATTCTGCAGGCTTTTTCCAATCATGAGGCTGATATACTTATCGGCACGCAGATGATTGTGAAGGGGCATGATTTTTCAAATGTCACGCTGGTTGGAGTGCTGGCGGCGGATATGTCACTGCATGTGAATGATTTTCACGCGGCGGAGCGCACATTTGCGCTGCTGACACAGGCGGCAGGGCGCGCCGGAAGAGGAAAGCTGCCCGGCAATGTGGTCATACAGACCTACGACCCTGACCACTACGCCATTCAGACTGCCAAAGAGCAGGATTATGAGGCTTTTTACGATAAGGAGATAGAGTACAGGAGGCTTATGAACTATCCGCCTGTATGGAATATGCTTTTAATCCATGTCACATCACCTGATGAGAGTGAGTGCGGCAACGTGGCGCAGAGAGTGCACGATACAGCGGCACAGATGATATCACATATAGAGAAGAGTCAGAGCCCGGATGATAGGCATCAGATTCAGCTCATAGGCCCTGCGGATGCGACCATCGCAAAGGTAAATGACATATACCGCAAGGTGATTTACATGAAGACATCTGCCTATGCAGCGCTCATTTCCGTAAAGGATGGCATAGAGCAGGCTGTGAAGGCTGATACGGCAATGAAAAATGCAAATATCTCATTTGATTTTAATCCGATGAGTGGATTTTGACAGATATAGAAGGAGGCAATTATGGCACTTAGAACTATTAGAGTGGAGGGAGACCCTGTACTTGGCAAGGTATGCAGAGAGGTTACGGAGGTGACTCCAAAGATAGTAACACTTATTGATGATATGCTCGAGACCATGTATGAGGCTAATGGTGTAGGACTTGCTGCACCGCAGGTCGGCATACTTAAGAGAATTGTTGTTATCGATGTGGGCGAGGGTCCAATCGTGATGATCAATCCTGAAATTATCGAGTCTGACGGAGAGCAGACCGGCGATGAGGGCTGTCTTTCAGTACCGGGAAAGGCCGGACAGGTAACACGCCCGAATCATGTAAAGGCCCGCTTTATGGGCGAGGATATGAATGAGTATGAGATAGAGGGAGAGGAGCTTTTGGCCAGATGCATCTGCCACGAGCTTGACCATCTCGACGGACATCTCTATGTGGAGAAGGTTGAGGGAGCACTTCACGATGTGACCTATGAGGATCCACAGGAGTAATCCTTAAGATGACATTTGTTATCCGGGCTTTTAAAAATATCTGGGAGGCAGTAATATGAGAGTAATTTTCATGGGAACACCGGATTTTTCGGTGGGAACACTTGAGGCAATTATAGAGGCAGGGCATGAGGTGGCACTGGTTGTCACACAGCCGGACAAGCCAAAGGGGCGCGGCAAGGCAATGCAGTACACACCGGTCAAGGAGTGTGCACTTTCGCATGGCATTGAGGTATTCCAGCCGGTTAAAATAAGAGAGTCTGCCAATATAGAGTACCTCAGAAAGTTTAATGCAGATATAATAATTGTGGTTGCTTTTGGACAGATTCTGTCAAAGAGTATTCTTGATATGCCGCGCTACGGCTGTATCAATGTGCATGCTTCACTTCTGCCAAAGTACAGAGGTGCGGCGCCTATCCAGTGGGCTGTGATTAACGGTGATGAGTTTACCGGTGTCACTACCATGAGGATGGATGAGGGTGTAGATACCGGCGATATGATTGCAAAGAGCACAGTCAGGCTCGCACCTGATGAGACGGGCGGCAGCCTGTTTGAAAAGCTCTCGGCAGAGGGAGCAAAGCTGTGCGTGGAGACCATGAAGATGATAGAGGATGGCACTGCAGAGTACACTCCTCAAAACAGTGAGGAAGCCACACATACATCAATGATCAGCAAGGAGCTTGGCTTTATCGACTGGACAAAGCCTGCTGTTGAGCTTGAGAGGCTTATAAGAGGCCTCAATCCATGGCCGAGCGCATATACACATTTAAACGGCAAGACCTTTAAGGTGTGGAGCGCTAGGGTGATTGACGGCAGCGATGATTACGAGCCGGGCTGTATTTATCATATCGGAAAAAATGATATGTATGTACAGACAGGAAAAGGAGCATTATCTTTAGTAGAGGTACAGCTCCAGGGCAAGAAGCGCATGGATACAGGTTCATTTTTGAGAGGCTGTCATGTGGAAGAGGGCTCATTCTTCACATTATAAATATAAGATAACTATTCAGAATCACTGAGAACCAAAAAGCTGATGAGGCGGGGATGAATAGTTACAATAAAAGCAAGGAGAGATGATACATGGGATATTATTACTGGGATCCGACATATATATTAGTTGTGATAGGTGCAGTGATATGTATGATTGCATCGGCAAGAGTTAAAGGTACATTTAATAAATACTCACAGCTAAGAAGCATGTCAGGCATGAATGGTGCGCAGGTGGCTCAGAGAGTGCTTCAGGCGGCAGGCATATATGATGTGCAGGTGCGTCATGTGTCAGGTAGTCTGACGGACCACTACGATCCGCGCACCAAAACAGTGAATTTATCTGATCCTGTGTACAATGCCACATCGGTCGCAGCACTTGGCGTAGCAGCCCATGAGTGTGGACACGCTATACAGCATGCAAAAAGCTATGCACCTCTTTCAATCAGGAGTGCACTTGTGCCTATAGCTAATTTTGGCTCAATGCTTGCATGGCCGGTCATACTTATCGGCTTATTATTTAACACACGCTCGTCAGGGCTTATTATTGATATAGGCATATTGCTGTTTTCGGCAGCAGTGCTTTTCCAGCTCGTGACATTGCCGGTAGAGTTTGATGCTTCAAGACGTGCGCTTGTCATGCTTCGTACACAGGGCATACTTGCAGATGATGAGCTTAAGTACACAAGAAGGGTGCTCAAGTCAGCGGCACTTACCTATGTGGCCAGTGCGGCGGCTGCTATTTTACAGCTCCTTCGTATAATACTTATCACAAACGGACGCAGGCGTGACGACTGATATTGTTTTAGATTCTGTTTGCCTGTGATTTTACAGGGTGGCAGTTCAAATTGGATATATTAGTTAGAAAATTAAATGTATATGTAACTATTCGGAAACATCATCATGATAAATAATCATAGTAAAAATAATCATAATAATAAAAATAGCCAAATAAACAAAAATAATATACCGGGCAGACCGGCAAAATCAAACGTGGCAGCGCATAATGAGCACTCTGTAGATACGCGTGAGCTTGCCCTTGAGATGCTTATTGAGATTAATGAGCGTGGAGCATTTTCACATATCGTGCTTCGCAGTGTGCTTGACAAGTATCAGTATCTGTCAAAGCAGGACAGAGCCTTTATGACGAGGCTTGTTGACGGTACTATCGAGTATATGCTGCAGCTTGACTACATCATAGACTCTTTTTCAAAGACAAAGGTAAGGAAGATGAAGCCCTTCATCAGAAACCTTCTTCGCATGAGCGTTTACCAGATAAAGTACATGGACGCGGTGCCGGATTCAGCTGTATGCAATGAGGCGGTGAAGCTTGCAAAGAGGCATAAGTTTGCACAGCTTTCGGGCTTTGTAAACGGTGTACTCAGAAATATTGCAAGAAATATAGATTCAGTACAGTTTGATACTTTAAGCATCCGATACTCCATGCCACAGTGGATAGTGGACAGATTTGTATCAGCATACGGAGAGAAGAAGGCAGAGGAGATTTTCAAGGCCTTTCACAGTAAGAGCACAATAAGCATCAGGACAAACCTGACCAGGTGTACTCCGGATGAGCTTCGCGCGATGCTTGAGGCGGAGGGTGTGACGGTCACAGCGGTTGATGAACTTAACTATGCATTTGTTATATCAGGATTTGATTATTTGAATGGCTTGCAGAGCTTCAGAGACGGACTTTTCTATGTACAGGATATCAGCTCCATGCTTGTTGCACAGACTGCAGCTCCAAAGAAGGGCGACTATGTGATAGATGTATGCGCAGCACCGGGGGGCAAGAGCACCCACATCGCTGAGCTTTTGCAGGGAAGCGGCCATGTGCTGGCGCGTGACCTGACTGATACCAAGGTTGGTATGATTGAGGAAAATATAGAAAGGCATGGCCTTAACAATATGTCTGCAGAGGTGTGGGACGCCACAGTGCCTGACGATGATTCCATAGGAAAGGCAGATATACTGATCTGTGATCTGCCGTGCTCAGGGCTTGGAGTGCTCGGCAGAAAGAAGGACATCCGCTACAAGATGACACCTGAGTCTGTAGATGAGCTTGTCGCTCTTCAAAGACAGATACTTGATACCGCGCATACATATGTGAAGCCAAACGGAGTGCTCGTGTACAGTACATGTACGATAGATGAGTCTGAGAATGAGGGCAATGTGAGGTGGTTTGTTGAAAAGCATCCTGAGTTTGAGCTGGATAAGAGCTTTGCGGATGGCGTCGGAATGAAACAGATGCTGCCCGGTGAGCATGGAAGTGACGGATTCTTTATTGCAAGATTTATAAAAAGTAAATCATGAAGTAATAAACAATAAGCAATAACAATAATTATAGAGCAGTAATTAAATGTAAATTTAATAAAAGTGATATGGAACAGATAATAAAAGAACAACTAACCGACATCAAATCAATGAATATGGACGAGCTCACAGAGTTTATCATATCGCTCGGAGAAAAGAAATTCCGTGCGAAGCAGATATATGAGTGGATTCATGTGAAGCATGTGGACAGCTTTGATGAGATGACCAATATTTCAAAAAAGTTCATACAGGTATTAAAGGACAATGCAATGCTCATCTCGCTTAAAAAAGAGCAGGTGCAGGTGTCAAAGCTCGATGGCACGAGAAAATATCTTTTTTCGCTCGACGACGGCAATGTAATAGAGAGTGTGCTTATGAAGTACAAGCACGGTAATTCGGTGTGTATCTCTTCGCAGGTCGGCTGCAGGATGGGGTGCAGATTCTGTGCATCCACTCTTGACGGACTCGTCAGGGGACTTAGGCCGTCTGAGATGATTGACCAGATTTACCGGATAGGCAAGGACATAGGAGAGCGCATCTCAAATGTGGTTGTCATGGGCACAGGCGAGCCTCTTGACAATTACGACAATCTGCTGCGCTTTATAGAGCTTCTCACTGATGAAAACGGTATCAATATCAGCCAGCGCAATCTGACTGTTTCCACCTGCGGTATCGTACCTCGCATGAGACAGCTTGCAGATGAAAAGCTTTCAATCACGTTGGCGCTTTCACTGCATGCCTCCAATCAGGAAAAGAGAAAGGCTCTCATGCCTGTTGCAAACAGCTTTGATATACATGATGTGGTCGATGCATGCAAGTATTATTTTGCACAGACCGGCCGCAGAGTCACCTTTGAGTACAGCTTAGTCGGCGGAGTGAACGACACAGCCGAGGATGCAGCAGAGCTTTCTGCGCTTGTGCATGGCATGAACTGTCATATAAATCTGATTCCGGTAAACCCTATAAAGGAGCGCGACTACGTGCAGTCCAACAAGGATGTTATAGAGGCTTTCAAAAAGAGACTTGAAAAAAACGGAATTAATGTTACTATTAGAAGGGAAATGGGCAGAGATATAGACGGTGCCTGTGGACAGCTTCGCAAGAAGCATATAGATAAAGAGAGAGGAATAAACTAGATGAAGACGTTTTCCATTACGGATGCAGGTGCTATTCGTGAGATGAATCAGGATTTTTATTTCTCGTCTGACACTGCAGTAGGAAATCTTCCGAATCTTTTCATCGTAGCAGATGGAATGGGAGGACACAAAGCCGGTGACTATGCTTCCAGATACACTATAGAGCGTGTGGTTGCATCGGTATCGAGAAATGCCGGGGATGAACCGGTATCCATCATCAAAGAGGCAATCAACAAGGCCAATGAGCTTTTGGTGGCTGAGTCTCGTGAGGATGAAGCTAAGCGTGGAATGGGTACCACCTTAGTCATAGGAACTATTATAGGAAACAAGCTTTTTGTGGCCAATATAGGCGACAGCAGGCTTTATATTGTAGGCAGCACAGAGCAGATCAGACAGATTACCAGGGATCATTCACTGGTTGATGAGATGGTCAGGCTGGGTGAGATAAATGCCGATGAGGCGAGAGTTCATCCGGACAAGAATATCATCACCAGAGCTGTCGGGGCAGCGGATCATGTGGAGGCAGATTTCTTTGAGGTCGAGCTATGTGAGGACGACAGGATTCTTCTGTGTACAGACGGACTTACCAATATGGTAAGAGATGAAGAGATATGCGATACTATTAGGCAAAATGATAATATCGAGACAGCAGCGTCACAGCTTGTCGCCATGGCCAATGCAAACGGTGGCCGCGATAATATCACTGTAATGATCATTAAACCATTTTAAGACGAGGTAATAACAGATGTTAGAGATAGGAAGTTTTTTATCGGATCGATACGAGATCCTAAGCAAGGTTGGCGCAGGCGGTATGTCCGATGTATACAAGGCAAAGGACCATATACTGAGCCGTTTTGTAGCTATAAAGGTTTTAAAGCAGGAGTTTTCAGAGGATAGTTCATTTGTGACCAAGTTTCGTGCTGAGGCACAGTCGGCAGCAGGACTTGAGCATCCGAATATCGTAAATATCTATGATGTAGGCAGCGAGAATGGTTTGTACTACATTGTCATGGAGTATGTCGAGGGCATTACACTTAAGACTTATATCGAGAAAAAGGGCCAGCTGTCATTCAAGGAGTCTGCAAGCATTGCAATCCAGGTGGCAAGAGGCATAGAGGCTGCTCACAATAAAAATATAATTCACCGCGATATCAAGCCTCAGAATATCATTATTTCTACAGATGGCAAGGTAAAGGTGACAGACTTTGGAATTGCAAAGGCTACATCTTCAAATACAATAAGCTCAGATGTGATGGGCTCAGTACACTATGCATCTCCGGAGCAGGCAAGAAACGGCTTCGTTGATGGCAGAAGCGATATTTACTCACTGGGAATCGTGATGTTTGAGATGGTTACAGGCCGTGTACCGTTTGACGGTGATACCACGGTGGCAGTTGCACTGCAGCACTTACAGGAGGAGATTGCAAAGCCGAGCATCTACGCACCGGATCTGCCAATCAGCTTCGAGAAAATCATCTTAAAGTGTACACAAAAGACACCGGATCGCAGATACCAGACTATAGAGGAGCTTCTCACAGACATAAGACGCTCGCTTGCGCATCCTGATGAGGATTTCGTCACAATAGCACCACTCGTTGACGGTGGCAAGACCAAGGTTATAAGCCCTGAGGAGCTTGACAAGATAAAAGAGGGCAGAGGTGTCGCAGAGGACTTAAACGATGATGATACCGATGCAGATAATGATGATGAGTATGCTGACGATGAAGACGATGATGATTATGATGAGTCACTCTTAGACGACGATGCTGACGATGAAGACGACGATGATGATGATGATGATGACGGCAAGCTTTTAAATCCAAAGATGGATAAGGCAATCACAATCATGGGTATAGTAACAGCCGTAATCATTGTAATAGTTATCATATATCTTGCACTTTCAGTGGCAGGAGTGTTTAAGTTTGGTGGCAAAAAGAACTCAGAGTCACAGCAGACAGAGTCACAGACACAGACCGAGTCAGAATCAGAGTCAGAGACACAGACTGAGACAGAGGGTCAGATGATTGACATCAGAGGCATGTCAGTGGAGGATGCTCAGAAGGCAGTAGACCGCTTAAAGCTTGACCTCACAGTATTTGCATTTGAGACAAAGCAGTCAGATGAAAAGGACGGCACAATCCTTGAGCAGGATGTAAAGGCCGGAGATACAGTAAAGCGTGGCTCACAGATCAATGTAGTTATCGCAGGAAAAGGTGATAGCACATCAGAGATGGTCAAGGTACCAAGTGTAATCGGAAAGACCAAGAGCTCAGCAAAGAGCACACTCGAGTCAGCCGGCTTTAGTGTCACCTTCGAGTACGGAGATTACAATGACAGTGTAGCAGCAGACGTAGTAACAGCACAGTCACCATCAGCCAAAAACAAGGCCGCAAAGGGCAGCGCAGTAACAGTAACCCTCTCACCGGGCCAGAAGCCAATCACCGTGCCAAACGTAGTAGGCTATTCACAGTCACAGGCAGAAAGTGCCCTCGCAGGAGCAGGCCTCAAGTACACCTACGCTGACTCCCAGTACAGCGACACCGTAGCCGCCGGCAACGTAATCAGCCAGACCAAATCCGGCGAAACCGTAGCTGCAGGCACCACAATCACACTGACACTCAGTAAGGGAAAGCAGGAGATATCGACTAACGTAAGTAAAGGAATTAGTTATAGTGGAGAGGGAACTGTAGTAAAAGCAGAGTATAAGCTTGTAGGTAAAAGTGGAACTGTATACGATAAGGGTTCATATGAAAATACGTCATCATTTACAGTTTCAGGAACAATGAAAGAAGCTACAGGAAGTATTGTAGTTACTTGGACAGTTCAGACAGGGGAAACAGATGAAGCTGGAAATCCTGCAAAAGTTACACTTGATCCGGTAACGTATAGCGTGCCATAAGCATAAGAGAAGTTAAATAATTATTATAAACCGGAATAGCAAAAAAGAGGTAGATATTGCCATAACGTGGGGCAGCACAAGGAAAACGAGCAGTAGCGCAGCTACGTCAAGTTTTCCGTCACACCGCGGGCGAAAACCTGAACTCGCGGAGAGGAACTAGGGAAGCGGGGCAGGCATGTGTTCCGAGGAAAAAATATGAACTGCCCCGGGGTGCCATAAGCCTACCGAGGAAAGAACAGGGCAGAGTAAGCCATAGACTGTCTGTAGGAGAGCCCGGGGTTTGCTTCATATTTTTTAAGAGGAATATATGCCTGCCATCGCAACCTCACAACCTCAAAGCGCGGCATCCCCGCCGAAAGCGTGACTCCTTCAAATACAAAAGCACACAAGGAAAACCATGACAGGAAAAATTATTAAAGGAATTGCCGGCTTCTACTACGTCTACGTGGAAGAAGCAAACGAAGCAAACGAAACTGCCACAGGCGGCACCCTCTACGAGTGCAAAGCAAAAGGCACCTTCAGAAAACAAAAGATAAAGCCACTGGTAGGCGATACAGTCGATATAGCAGTCCTCGACGAGGAAAAGCACATAGGCAATGTCGAGCGTATACTGCCACGGAAAAACGAACTTATCAGGCCGGCTGTGTCCAATATAGACATGGCCTTGGTTATTTTTGCATCCGCAAAGCCGGATCCCAATTTCAACCTGCTTGATAGGTTTTTGTGTATGATGGAGTATCAGCATGTGCCGGTCACCATATGCTTCAACAAAAAGGATCTAATCACACCACAAAAGCAGCAGGAGCTTAAAAGCATATACGAGCCGGCGGGCTACAGAGTGATGTTTACTAGCACGAAAACGGGTGAGGGAATAGATGAGATAAAGCACATTTTAGAGGGAAGGACGACCACTGTTGCAGGCCCCTCAGGTGTTGGCAAGTCATCCATCATCAACTGTCTGCAGGATGATGTGCAGATGGAGACCGGGCACATAAGTGAGAAAATAGAGCGCGGAAAGCACACGACCAGACATTCTGAGATTATTCCGATAAAGGATGGCACATATATCATGGATACACCGGGCTTTAGCTCGATGGATGTGCCGGGCTTTGAAAAGGAGGATCTGTGGACCTGTTATCCGGAGTTTGTAGAATATGAGCCGTATTGCAGGTTTCAGGGCTGCAGTCATATAAACGAGCCGGACTGCGGTGTCAAGGAGGCTCTTTCAGATGGAAAAATATCGCAGGTGCGGTATGATAACTATAAGCTTCTGTATGAGGAGCTGAAAAACAGACAAAAGTATTAATTTAAAGCATAATCAAACGGAGGAAAACATGAACTGCTTATCACCATCAATTTTATCAGCAGATTATTCAATACTTGGAGAGCAGCTTAAGCAGCTTGACGAGGCCGGAGCACAGTATGTGCATATAGATGTTATGGACGGCAGCTTCGTTCCAAGCATATCAATAGGACTGCCGGTCATAAAGACAATCAGAAAGTGCACAGAGCGCATGTTTGATGTGCATCTGATGATAGATGAGCCGGTCAGATACATAGATGATTTTGCGGCAGCAGGCGCTGATATCATCACAGTCCATGCGGAGGCGTGCAAGCATCTTGACAGGACAATCGAGGCAATAAAGGAAAAGGGCATATTGGCAGGCGTAGCATTAAATCCGGCTACTCCGCTGTCTGCTATAGAGTATGTGCTTCCTAAGGTGGACATGGTGCTTATCATGACGGTAAATCCGGGCTTCGGAGGACAAAAGCTTATTCCGTACACGGTAGACAAGGTACGCGACTTAAAGGCACTTCTTGAGAAAACAGGAAATAAGGCTGATATAGAGGTGGACGGTGGTGTCAATCTGGAGAATGTTGAGACACTGCTTGCGGCAGGTGCCAATATCATTGTTGCGGGAAGTGCGGTGTTTAGCGGAGATATAGAAGAAAATGTGACAGGTTTTCTCAACACTATGATGTAGCAGATGTGGATATGTTATTAAGGAGAGGGTGGATAAAATGAGGTATCTGATTGTATGTGGTGGAAAAATAGATAAGGAATTTGGCTTAAACGAGATAAAGACTGACGGAATAGATGCCATAATTGCAGCTGACAGCGGAATGGATTTTCTGTACGAAAACGGTGTCACACCTGATATAATTGTAGGTGATTTCGATTCGACTAAGACAAATGCATTGGAGTATTTTGAGAGAAAGGGACAGACTGAGATACGCAGGCTCAATCCCGTAAAGGATGATACTGATACAGAGTACGCCATAAGACTGGCAATAAGCGAGGGTGCACGAAGCATAGTGGTGCTTGGAGCAACAGGCAGCAGAATAGACCATGTGCTTGGAAATATTTCACTTTTGGGAATAGGCCTGGAAAGTGGAACTGACATCCGCATTATCGATACAAACAACCGCATAAGGATGGCAGATAAGCCTGTAACCATTGAAAAATCAGCACAGTATGGCAGGTTTGTCTCACTTATAGCACTGACAGACGACAATGAGGTAAGCCTTAAGGGCTTTAAGTATCCTGTTACTGATTATTCCTTTGACAGGTTTACATCGCTTGGCATATCCAATGAAATAGTCGATGATCATGCACTGATTGATATCCATAGAGGAAAATTTATCATTATTGAGTCAAAAGATTGACTTTTTAGGAGTTTTGGTCTACTATGGTTTTAGGATTATTTCGGAAAAGCTTGATTACAGGAGGATTGATATACACTGTGTCGGCTTTGGAACATGATGGGGTAATTAGATGATAGAGAAGTATTATAGCGGGGTAATCGAGCAGATTTACAATCGCATAGGAAAAGAGACTCGAAATATCGTAATGGCGAATTATAGCAATGATTTTTCGATTGAAAATCTTGAGGTTATAAGACGTTATCAAAGCAATGAGGATAACGTCTTTTTTGCATACAGTGAGTTCTCTTACAATACGCTGGTCGGAGCTTATGAGCCATTTTTGGACATCATATGCAATATGCACAGGCGCTTTATAGGCGGAAGCTTTGATGATTTCCAGAAGGAGTGCGGTGTGTACTATCTGCACAGACAGGTGTTAAACAGCTATTATGAGACCGGTGAGTGCTTCAGAGAGGAAACAGTGCTGTTAAATGAGGTAGCATACGAGCAGAGACGTATGACTATGGCTATAGTTGATATGCTTAAGAGGCTTTCAGAAGTGAGGCCATTGATGATTGTGATAAACAGATTCCAGATGGCGTCAAAGAGCTCTATTGAGACCATCAAGTATCTGATTGACAATCCGTGTACCAATATCGGTATCGTGTTAGGTGTTAATGCCATGGTCAAGGGTACTGACAGTACTGTTGAGGTGTGGGATCGTATAGTTGAGTCGCTTGAGGACAGGAGTGCCATATACTATATAGGCAGTGCCGGATCGCTTAAAAATAACATAAAAAACACGAATGATGATGAGCTGTATATCACTACAAACTTTGAGCAGAGCATTCAGGAAGCATCAAATATCATGGAGTTTCTGGATTTTGAGCAGGCAAGAAGAGGCTGCCGCATCATAGAGCATAAGCTTAAGTTTGAGGATGCATGGATTGATGAAAAGAGTCTGAGACGTTTTTATTTGGTCTATGCCAGGACCTGTGTTTTACTTGGAGAGATGTCCAAAGCGATTGAGCTCACGAATGAATACAAAGCGCTGATACCGGAAAATGACAGTGAGCATTATCTTTCACTGTATTATTTCATGAAGGGCACCTGCTATATGTATCAGGGCAAGCTTGAGAAGGCCGGAAACAGTGCAAAGAGTGCCTATGACTATGCAGTTTTGGCAGAGGATGACATACTGATATTTAAGGCAGAGCTTTTGTCAGTCATGATAAAGATGTCAGGCTGGTACAATATATTCTTCTGTGTACAGGATATACCTGTCAGTGATGAAATTATAGAAAAGCTCATAAAGCACGGCTACAGGAATCATCTGGCACATATATATATTTACGCATACGACAATAGCCGTGATGTGGTGAAGCAGTCCTTTTATGATGAATCATTACTAAAGCATTTTACAAAGGGGCTTGAGCTTGCGAAGGAGATAGGAAATGAGCAGCTTGTGTATGATGCATATCAGAAGACTATCATGCTTGCCAGCACAAGCGGTCTCAATGAGATAGCCTTTTTATATGTTATCCGTACATACGAGTTCATGAAGGGACACGGCAATATATATGTTGCGAGAGTGCTTACGTCTATAGGCTACAATTTAAGTGCTATGGGTAAAAATGAGCTGGTTGATGATTATTACAATGCTGCAATCAATATGTTATATTACCTGAAGCTGCCGGAGGATATAGCTGAGGTGTATTATAACAAGTCTCTTAACTATATCATGCAGGGCAATTATAAGGAGGCTGTCCATGCACTTTTAGTTGCCATGAAGACTATTATAAAGCTTCATCTAAACAGCTTAAGGGTGTGCAACACGAGTAAGGTATATGCGCTTCTTGCGCTTGCATCTATATTTTCTGGTGACAGATTCAGCTGTGAGCGCTATCTGCTCAGCTGCAAGCAGTTTCTTAATTATGTCATCTACAGAGTAATTGACACCACAAGAACTGAGGCAGTCCATGACTATTCCAGGTGCGATGATGAGATGTTCCTTTACTCCTTTGCATCGGCTATGCTCTTGTGGCACGATGATAAAAAGGAAGAAGCCTTTTTACGTTTTGAGGATGCGGAGAGATATCTCGTTAATGCCGAGGGAAATGAATTTTTTGCATATTCGATATACAGGGAAAGCAGGATGAAGCTGTTTGCGCTGCTCGGCAAAAATGAGCTTATAGAGCATGAGAAAATGCTTCTGGAGGCACACAATAAAAGGATGCATGAAATAGCAGAGGCAGCTCCGCTTGACATGTTAAAAAATATCAACCTGGAATCACTGAGTGATGGCCATATCAATGAGCGGCAGATTAATATGCTTGTAAAGCAGCATGGGCTCGAAAAGGATTATCAGGGCTCAAAGCGGCAGATGGAGTTTATTTCCATATGGCAGACCATTATCGATGTCAATGACCAGAAGAAGGACACCATGATTGAAAATGCCATGAGCAATTTCATCAATCATTTCAGTCTTGACTGTGCGCTGATCATAGATCTGCACGCGAAGGAGCCGCAGGTACTTTATAATGATACGGGCTGTGATATGACAGATGAGGTTATAAAGGGTATATGTGATATCATGATAGACTATCCGGAGGGCATTGCCACATCAAAGATTGGAGAGGGCTTCTACGAGTATGAAAATGTCATCTCGTACTTCGGCGTGGATGATGTATGCTCATTTGTCGCAGTGCCTTTTATCAAGAATGATGCGCTTTCAAGTGTGCTCATAGCATATGTGCGCATGAAGGACAACTGGCATGGCTCAATCGAGCGATACATGCTCAATGAGGATGATCTGAGCATTTTCAAGCTGTTGTTCAGAGAGCTTGAGTATTCCATTGCCCGTATTGAGGCCAATGAGAAGGCTAATGAGATGAACAAGAAGCTGAAGCAGGCAGCTGTCACTGACATGCTTACCGGTATCTATAACAGAGCAGGTATGTATCAGGAGATTGAAAAGCTTGAAAAGCGCATAAGTGTGACATCAGGTGGCATGGATGTGGGGCTTATGTTTATTGACCTGGACAATTTCAAGCATTATAATGATACATATGGTCATGATGTGGGAGATTTGATACTTAAGGAGATGGCCTTTGTGTTCAAGGAAGTTGCTAAGGACAGAGGCTTTGTGAGCAGATATGGCGGTGATGAGTTCATCATAGTTATTGAGTCATGCGCCAGATACGAGCTTGAGAATATCGCAAAGGATATTTATGCAAGGATTGCAGAGGCAGACGGCTTTAGCAGCCAGATAAAGAAATATCTCAACCATGACGTAGAGTTTAATGAGGAGAAGAATATCACCTGTTCCATCGGTATTTCATATGAGAGAAATGTTACCAGTGAGAGTCAGATTACCGAGCTCATTAAGAAGGCGGACGATCTGATGTATACAGTAAAGACAGGCGAGAAAGGACACTATGCATTCTTTTAAATCAGATGAATTTAAGATAAGAGTACTGACAAAGGATGATGCGGAGGAGTACAATGCACTGCTTCGTTATGCTTTTCAGGTGACAGAGGCAGATCTTGCCGAGACAGGCTGGAAGGATGACGAAATCAAGCAGTCGAAGTTTCCGGTGCTTGAGAGAGCTGATGTGCTCGGCTGCTTCAATATCATTGACAAAAAAGAGGAGCTTGTGGCTCAGTTTGCGGTATATCCGCTCGATATGAATATATACGGCGAGCGCTACGAGGTGGGCTTTGTCACAAGTGTTTGCACGTATCCTGAGTATACCGGTCATGGTCTCATGAAAAAGCTCATGAGAAAGAGTCTTACGAGAATGCGCGACAGCAACAAGTCGTTTGCTCTTTTGTACCCATACTCCATACCTCTTTACAGAGGGCTTGGCTGGGAGATTATCTCAAACAAGATGACATATGTGATAAAGGACAGACAGATTCCAACAAAGCTTAAGGAGCCCGGCTATGTGCGCCGTGTGCAGTGGGATGACGAGCAGTTTAAGAAGCTTCATACTCACTTTGCCGCAAAGACGCACGGTTGTCTGTACAGAAATAATCTGGCTTGGGAGGAGTACTTCCGCTGGGATGAGGACGATACGATGGTCGCCATCTACTACAACGAGGATGATGAACCGTGTGGCTATATGGTGTATCTTATCAGCTCCGATGTCATGCACATCAAGGAGCTCATCTACTTAAACCGTGAGGCACAGCTTGGCCTGTGGGAATACATTCATGCCCACGATTCCATGATAGATGAGGTCAGAGGCAACAACTATTACAGCGAGCCTATCGCTTTTGAGCTCGACGATAGTGATATAAAGGAGACGATCAGACCATACGCCATGGGCAGAATCATCGATGTGGCGCAGTTTATTTCACAGTACAACTGTGACCCGGATGGTCCAAGCGGCTGCTTTAGCTTCGAGATAGAGGATGAGCTTCTGCCGTGGAACAATGGCACATTCGTCATTGATTTTGAGAAAGGGCACTGTGCTCTCACCGACAAAAAGCCGCAGTATCGCCTTAACATGTCTATTGGCACATTTACCACACTGCTTCTAGGCTACAAGAGTGCTGAGAAGCTTTTGCAGATGGGCAAAATACAGACTACATATGATGCTGTTGCAAAGCTTGATGATATTTTGTACCATGAGATACCATATGTGTCTGACTATATATAATAAAAAACAATAACTAAAATAAAGGAAAATAATATGTCAAATTATGTGATTAGCTGCTGCTCGACAGCAGACCTTACAAAAGAACATATGCTTGAGAGAGACATTAAGTACGCGTGCTTTCACTATGAGCTCGACGGCAAAGAATATATGGATGATTTAGGACAGTCCATGCCACTGCCGGATTTCTACAAGGCAATGGAAGCCGGTGCCATGACAAAGACCTCGCAGATCAATCAGGAGGAGTACATGGAGTACTTCAGACAGTTTCTGGATGAGGGATATGATGTGCTTCACTGCGCACTAAGCTCCGGTATATCAGGTACAGTCAACTCAGCAAGGCTTGCAAAGGAGGCTTTGGAGGAGGAATACCCTGACAGAAAGATATATGTGATTGATTCGCTGGCAGCATCGTCTGGCTTTGGCCTTTTGATGGATAAGCTCGCTGACTTTAGGGATAGCGGCATGGATATCGATACACTGGCAAATTGGACTATGGAGCACAGACTTGAGGTGAATCACTGGTTCTTCTCATCAGACCTTACATTTTTTATCAGGGGAGGCCGTATCTCAAAGACCGCGGGCTTCGTGGGAAATGTGCTGAATATCTGTCCTTTCATGAATGTGAGCAATGAGGGAAAGCTTATTGTGCGTGAGAAAATCCGTACCAAAAAGAAGGCGATAAAGGAGATGCTTGTGAAGATGCAGGCACTCTGCAAGGACGGTGCCGATTATTCAGATAAGGTCTACATATCAAATTCCGCATGCTATGAGGATGCTAAAGCCGTAGCTGATCTGATAGAGGCTGCCTTTCCTAAGATGAATGGCAAGGTAGAGATAAATGATATCGGTACGACAATAGGAAGCCACACCGGTCCCGGAACAGTTGCATTGTTTTTCTGGGGCAATAAGAGAGAGGATTAGTCAGATTTTTGACCAAAATATCTGATTAGAATAATCAAAATCAATAAAGTTGATTATATTTTTATAAAAAGTTAAATTACATCAACCAAAGTGATTAAATATAATCATTCCAATAACTGCGCTTATGTGTTACAATTATATCAGTTCAAACGAAAAGAGGTTTTAAGATGAAAGGATATGAAAAATACGAGCGCAGTTATTTTCTGCCTCCTGAATGCACTTATGACTGGGTTAAGAAGGATTATATAGATAAAGCACCACTGTGGTGTTCGGTTGATTTACGTGATGGCAACCAGGCTCTTATCGAGCCGATGAGCCTTGAGGAGAAGCTTGACTTCTTTAAGATGCTTGTAGATATAGGCTTTAAGGAAATCGAGGTAGGTTTCCCGGCAGCCTCTGAGACAGAGTTCAATTTCACAAGAGCTCTTATTGAGAGGGATATGATTCCGGATGATGTCACTATACATGTGCTGACACAGGCCAGAGAGCATATCATCAAGAAGACCTTCAAGGCACTTGAGGGAGCACCGAGAGCGGTTGTACATCTGTACAATTCCACATCTGTTGCACAGCGTGAGCAGGTGTTTAAGAAGTCAAAGGAAGAGATAAAGCAGCTTGCGGTTGACGGTGCCATCTTACTGAGAGACCTTGCGGCTGCGACTGACGGTAATTTCCGCTTCCAGTATTCACCGGAGAGCTTTTCGGGCACTGAGGTGGATTATGCGGTTGATGTGTGCAACGCAGTGCTTGATGTATGGCAGCCAAAGGCTGATAATAAGGCCATCATCAATATCCCTACCACGGTAGAGAATGCTATGCCACATGTTTTTGCCACACAGATAGAGTATATCGACAAGCATCTTAAGTACAGAGACGGAGTAGTGCTGTGCTTACATCCTCATAATGACAGAGGCTGCGGTGTTGCCACATCAGAGCTTGGCGTGCTTGCAGGAGCTGAGGAGATAGAGGGTACACTGTTTGGAAACGGTGAGAGAACAGGAAATGTCGATATAGTGACACTTGCCATGAATCTTTACTCACACGGAGTGGATCCACAGCTTGATTTTTCAAATCTGCCTGAGATCAGGGAGAAGTATGAGACATATACCAGAATGAAGGTAGGCGAGAGACAGCCATATGTGGGAGACCTTGTATTCTCTGCATTTTCAGGCTCACATCAGGATGCTATCTCAAAGGGCATGGCATGGAGAGAGGAAAAGAAGCTTGATAAGTGGACAGTTCCATATCTGCCTATAGATCCAAAGGATGTCGGCAGGACATATGAGGCCGATGTTATCCGTATCAACAGCCAGTCAGGAAAGGGCGGAGTGGCTTATATCCTTAAGCAGAGCTTCGGTATCAATGTGCCACAGCAGATGAGAGAGCAGGTAGGATACATGGTCAAGCAGGTATCTGACGAGGAGCACAAGGAGCTTTCACCTGATTGGGTACACAGTATCTTTACAGACAATTATGTGGATTTCCATCCATATTTCACTATACCGGAGTGCCACTTTAAGCAGGTGAACGGTATTTTTGCAGAGGCAGTCATTTTACACAATGACAGCACCAGAAAGGTAGATGCCAACGGAAACGGCCGTCTCGATGCAGTCAGCAATATTATAAAGCAGTATTTTGACATCAGCTTTGAGCTTACCGTATACGAGGAGCATGCGCTTTCACACGGCTCTTCATCAAAGGCTATGGCATACGTGGGTATCACAGTTGACGGCAAGATGTTCTGGGGCGCAGGTGTGGATGAGGATATCATCAAGGCATCAATCGGAGCGCTTGTTGTTGCAGTAAACCATTACCTTGCCACCAAGGCTGACAGCCATGTGAAGGATGAGCGCTATATCGCCATGCTCAACTTCATCCAGGCCAACTACAAGACAGTATCGCTTGCAGATATGGCTGCACAGTTCAACCTGACAGAGCCTTATATCTCCAAGTACATAAAGGAGAAGTCAGGCAAGACCTTCGGAGAGCTGGTCACCAATGCCAAGATGAAGAAGGCACGCACACTGCTTAGAAACAGCATTACAACTGTTGAGAATATCGCAATCGAGGCAGGATATCAGAATGTGGAGCATTTTAACAGACAGTTCAAGAAGCTGTATGGAATGACACCGCTTGAGTACAGAAATTCAAGCACAAAATAAGCTGCTGCAGCTAAAATTGTATAAAAATAGGAACAATGGGCTATTGATTGTATTTTATCAAGTAATTTGTTGTTTTTACAACGGATTATCTGTACAATGCGGGTATAATATAAATAAAAGAAAAGCAACTATTTTAATTACAGTTTTAGAAAGAGAGGAACTAACATGAGCAATAAAACTAGCGCAGTTGTTAAGACAAACCCAAGAAAGGCTGTCATGATCGGATGTGGATTCGTTGGTTCGGCATCGGTTTTTGCACTTATGCAGAGCGGTCTTTTTTCTGAGATAGTTCTTATTGACGCTGATAAGGATAAGGCAGAGGGAGAGGCTATGGATATAAGCCACGGTATTCCTTTTGCCAGACCTATGAAGATATATGCAGGTGGCTATGATGATGTGGCAGATGCTGCTATCATTGTTGTTTCTGCAGGCGCAGGACAAAAGCCGGGCGAGACAAGGCTTGATCTGGTAAATAAAAATGTTGCAATCTTCAAGAGCATCATTCCGGAGATTGCAAAGAGAAACTTCGGTGGAATCTTACTTATCGTAGCAAACCCTGTAGATATTTTGACACAGGTAGCGCAGAAGCTTTCAGGGCTTCCTGAGGAGCGTGTCATCGGTTCGGGCACAGTGCTTGACAGTGCAAGACTTAAGTATGCGCTCGGAGAGCACCTTGAGGTGGACAGCCGAAGCGTACATGCATTCATCGTAGGTGAGCATGGAGACAGTGAGGTGGTTGCATGGTCATCAGCCAATGTTTCCGGAGTAGAGCTTCACAAGATGTGCGAGATGAGAGGTCATTACAAGCACAAGGAGAATACAGAGGAAATCGCTGCAAACGTAAAGAACAGTGCTTACGAGATAATCAACAGAAAGCATGCGACATATTACGGTATCGCAATGTCTGTCAGACGTATCTGCGAGGTGATTATGCGCGATGAGAAGTCGATTCTTCCTGTTTCACACATGATGCACGGACAGTACGGCATCGATGATGTGGTTCTCTCAATGCCTGCAATCGTTGGAGCAAACGGAGTGGAGAGCGATATCCCGATCGAGTTAAACGGTGAGGAGGCTTTAAAGCTCAAGGAGTCTGCTGATGCACTCAAGAATATTATCGATGGGCTTGAGCTGTAAATATCAGGCTTTTAATATTAATTTTATAATATTAAACTTATATAAAATACTATGAATCAAGTAGGATTTGGGGTATAATAAAGAACTGTCGGGCTGCATATTCTTATGTGCCTGGCAGTTCTTTTAGTTAATGACAGATAACTTTAGGACAACTTAGAGCAAAAGGAGTATATATAATGAGCGAAAGAAAACAAATCCATCAGGAGTTTCTGACAGGCGAAAGAGCACTGTTTGCAAGCAACGACATGGATATATATGATACAATTTTTGATGATGGAGAGTCACCTCTTAAGGAGAGCCATGGCATTAGTCTGACAGGCTGCTTTTTCCGTTGGAAATATCCGCTGTGGTATTGCAGTGACATAGAAGTAAAGGACTGTACATGGTTTGACATGGCGCGTGCGGGAGTCTGGTATACAGACAATATCTCAGTCACAGATTCAATAGTTGAGGCACCTAAGAATTTCAGGCGCTGCAATAATTTAAAGCTTAAAAATGTGACGTTTCCGAATGCCCAGGAGACACTCTGGAGCTGTGATCATGTCGATATCGAGAATGTTTCGGCAAAGGGAGATTATTTTGGTATGAATACAAATAATCTTTCCATGAAGAATTTTCAGCTTGTCGGCAACTATTCGTTTGACGGCTCAAGAAATGTAGAGGTGCACGATTCAAAGCTTATCTCAAAGGATGCTTTCTGGAATACGGAAAATGTCACAGTCTATGATTCATTTATCACAGGCGAATACCTTGGCTGGAATGCAAAGAATCTGACACTGATAAACTGTACAATCGAGAGCTTGCAGGGGCTTTGCTACATCGACAATCTCGTCATGAAAAACTGCAAGCTGATAAACACTACGCTTGCCTTTGAGTATTCATCGGTAGATGCGGAGATTTGCAGCAGGGTGGACAGTGTTTTGAATCCGACAAGCGGAGTGATAAGGGCTAAGGAGATTGGCACACTGACTATCGAAAAGGACAAGGTTGACCCATCAAAGACAAAGATAATATGTGAGGGAAAATAATCTATGTATGATTTTGATACCGTTGTAGACAGAAGAAATACAGGCTCACTAAAGTGGGATGTGGCGGAAAATGAGCTCCCGATGTGGGTGGCAGATATGGATTTTAAGACAGCACCGCAGATAATAGATGCAATTTCAGCGCGTGTTTCTCACGGAGTGTTTGGCTATTCCATCATTCCGGATGAGTGGAATGATGCGTATATTTCGTGGTGGGACCGACGCCATGGGCTTAAAATCGAAAGGGACAGCCTGATTTTTTGCACAGGAGTCGTACCGGCCATATCATCTACAGTGCGAAAGCTCACCACACCCGGTGAGAATGTGCTTATCATGACACCTGTATACAATATATTTTTTAATTCCATATTCAATAACGGCGTAAATGTGCAAGAAAGCCCGCTTGGGTACGAAAACGGAAGGTATTTCGTGGACTATGACAGGTTCGAGCATGACCTTTCCAATCCACAGACCACGCTTATGATATTTTGCAACCCTCACAATCCATGTGGCATCATCTGGACAAGGGAGGAGCTTGCGAAAATAGGAGCACTCTGCAAGAAGCACAATGTGACAGTCATTTCCGACGAGATACACTGTGACATCACAGCACCGGGAAAGTCCTACGTGCCGTTTGCTGCAGCATCAGAGGACTGCGCCGATATCAGCATCACCTGCATGGCACCGACCAAGTGCTTCAATATGGCAGGCTTACAGACTGCGGCAGTGATGGTGCCAAATAAGCTTCTGCGTCACAAGATATGGCGAGCATTAAATACAGACGAGGTGGCAGAGCCAAATGCATTTGCAATTACTGCAGCAGTTGCGGCGTTCACAAAGGGTGAGCCGTGGCTTGAGGAGCTTCGAACATATCTCTGGGAAAACCGCAAAAAAGTATGTGACTTTGTGGAAGAAAACCTGCCGCAGATACACATAGTGGATGCCGATGCGACATACCTCATGTGGCTTGACTGCAGCGCACTCACAGATGATTCTGTGGCATTTACGCAGATGATTCGCGAAAAAACAGGTCTTTATCTGTCGGAGGGAGCCGAGTTTGGAGGCAACGGCAGGTACTTTGTGCGATTAAATATCGCATGCCCTAGGTCAGTGCTTATGGAAGGTCTGGAAAGGCTAAAGAGAGCTCTCGCATGAGCTAAATAGTTACCTTTTTTATAAAATAAATAAGACCGGTGATCGGCCGGTCTTATCTGGTATAATTAAACATTTATGGCATACAAGATTTAGAAATATATCATGCATACGTTTGTTTTCTGATTCGATAGTTAGTATACACTAACATAAATTAGAAGTCAATAACAAAAGCGGATTTTTGTGATTTTTTCGGATTTTCATAAATCACGTACAAATCAAAAAGAAAAGTTTTGCAAACAATAAAATGTATGTTATAATAATATAACTGAATGAAAACGAACGAAAATAAACTCACGGGGGTATTCGAAATGCGAAACAACGAATCATCAGAAAACTATTTAGAGACCATACTTATTCTCAGCAAGAAGCTTCCTGTGGTACGCTCAGTTGATATAGCAAACGAGCTTGGATTTAAGAAATCCAGCGTGAGTATAGCCATGAAGAACCTTAGGGAAAAGAACAATATCACAGTAAGTGATGCAGGCTTTATCACACTCACAGAGTCAGGAAGACAGATAGCAGAGATGATATACGAAAGACATGAGCTTTTGTCAGAGTGTCTAGAGAAGCTTGGTGTAGATAAGGAGATTGCCGCAGAGGACGCATGTCGTATAGAGCATGTCATAAGCCCTGAGAGCTTTGAAGCAATCAAGAAGCATATACATAAGTGTTAGAATAATTTATTTTAACTGTAATCGTTATTTGTTACATTTGGGTGTGGCAAACGATTTGGCGAATGAAACCAGTACCGCAGGGCACTGGTTTTTTTGTGTATCGTTTTGCTTGTATATATGAGAAAAATAATCTATAATAGTGAAGCTGTTAACGTTGTCTGTTATACAGAGTCGTAAACGGTAACATAAAATCTGGAAGGGGAAAAGATGAAACAGATATTAAAATATTTGAAGGAGTACAAAAAGGAATGCATCTGTGCTCCGCTGTTTAAGCTGCTCGAGGCATCCTTCGAGCTTATAGTACCGCTTGTTATGGCGGCAATCATTGATAACGGAATTGCGGCTTCGGACAAGCCATATATATGGAAGATGGGAGGCGTGCTGGTGCTGCTTGCGGCAGTCGGCCTGATAAGCTCAGTCACAGCGCAGTATTTTGCGGCCAAGGCGGCAGTTGGTTTTTCAACAAAGCTTCGCCATATATTGTTTGAAAAGATAGAGTCACTGTCATTCTCAAAGATGGATACAGTGGGCACATCGACACTTATCACGAGGATGACAAGCGATATAAACCAGGTACAGTCAGGAGTCAATCTGGTGCTTCGCCTCTTCCTTCGCTCGCCATTTATTGTGTTTGGAGCTATGGCGATGGCTTTTACAGTAAATGTAAGAGCGGCAATGGTTTTTGTAGTTACTATACCTCTGCTTTCAATAGTGGTATTCTCAGTCATGGTTGCAAGTCTTCCGCTTTACAAAAAGGTGCAGAGCTCTCTTGATACAGTGCTTTCGCACACCAGGGAGAATTTAGAGGGAACCAGGGTTATAAGAGCGTTCAACAAGCAAAATGATGAGATTGACAGCTTCAACAGGGACAATAAGCTTTTAACCAATATGCAGCAGGTTGTAGGAAGAATCTCAGCACTCACCAATCCTCTTACATTTATCATTATAAATATTGCAACAATCGCGGTTATCGTATTGGGCGGCAAGCAGGTATACGCAGGAATACTCACGCAGGGCGAGGTTGTGGCACTTGTAAACTATATGTCACAGATACTTGTCGAGCTGATAAAGCTTGCAAACCTCATCGTACAGGTGACAAAGGCTGTGGCGTGCGGCAACCGTATAGCGGATGTGCTTTCCATACCATCCAAGCTTCCTGAGAAAAATCCTAAGCTTATTGATGCAAAGGAAGGGGCTGCTGAGGTTGAGTTTGACCATGTCTGCATGACCTATGAGGGGGCAGCCGATGAGACACTCACAGATATAAGCTTTACAGTGCAAAAGGGGCAGACGATCGGTATCATCGGTGGTACAGGCTCAGGAAAATCAAGCCTTGTAAATCTCATTCCGAGGTTTTATGATGCCACAAAGGGCACTATAAGGATTCAGGGAAATGATATAAATGATTACGATGCAGTGCAGCTTCGCGACAAAATCGGTGTCGTAATGCAAAAGGCAGTGCTTTTTGCAGGAACGATAGCCGACAACCTGCGCTGGGGCAAAAATGATGCCACAGAGGAGGAAATGTGGAAGGCGCTTGATATAGCACAGGCCACAGAGGTTGTAAAGGGCAAAGAGGGCGGTCTTGACTACATGATAGAGCAGGGCGGCAAGAACCTATCAGGCGGTCAGAAGCAGCGTCTTACAATTGCCAGGGCGGTTGTAAAGGATCCTGATATACTGATACTTGACGACAGTGCATCGGCACTTGATTTTGCTACAGATGCGAGCCTTCGCGCGGCATTAAAGGATATGCATGGTGACAAGACAATATTTATCGTGTCACAGCGTACCTCATCTATCCAGTTTGCGGACAATATCATAGTGCTTGACGACGGACAGATGGTTGGCTTCGGACCGCATGAAAAGCTGCTTGAGACATGCGAGACCTACAAAGAGATATATGATTCACAGTTTAAAAAAGAGTCGGATATGACTAAACAAAAGGAGGTGTAGAGAATGGCTACGGATAATGCGAAGATGAATAAAGCTGGCACAATGCGCAAGGTACTAAGCTACATGAAAAGATATATCCCTTTGCTTGTGATTTCTCTTGCCCTGTCTGTTGTTACAGTGGCGCTTACGCTTTATTTTCCAATCCTCACAGGACGCGCTATTGATTTGATTGTAGGAAAAGGAAAGGTTGATTTTTCGGCTATGACAGCCATCCTTACAAGGGCAGCGATAATAGTAGTCATAGCGGCAGCAGCTCAGTGGCTTACAAATATCTGCAACAACAAGATGACCTACAACATAGTGAGGGACATAAGGCATGATGCATTTTTAAACATTGAAAAAATGCCGCTGTCCTATATTGACAGCCACTCACACGGTGATATGGTCAGCCGTATCATCGCCGATGTAGATACATTTTCAGAGGGACTTCTGATGGGCTTCACACAGCTCTTTACAGGAATTGCAACAATAGCAGGCACGCTTATTTTCATGCTCACGATAGATGTGAAGATATCATGCATTGTAGTGCTCATCACACCTTTGTCGCTTTTTGTGGCAAGCTTTATCACTAAAAAGACATATTCCATGTTTCAGCTGCAGACCAGAACAAGGGGAGAGCAGACATCACTCATCGACGAGATAGTGGGAAATGAAAAGGTAGTACAGGCCTTCAATCATGAGGATGAGGCTCTGGAGCAGTTTGACGAGATAAATGACAGATTACAGAAATGCTCACTGCGGGCAACATTTTTCTCAAGTCTTACAAATCCGAGTACACGTTTTGTGAACAGTCTCGTGTATGCCGGAGTCGGAATCTTTGGCGCCATGAGTGCACTCACCGGCGGAATCACAGTAGGACAGCTTTCATGCTTCTTATCATATGCCAACCAGTACACCAAGCCGTTCAACGAGATATCAGGTGTCATCACAGAGCTTCAGAACGCACTTGCCTGTGCTGCGCGTATCTTTGAGCTTATTGAAGAGGAAAAGGAGCTACCGGATGCTTCGGATGCGGTAACACTTGGTGAGGCAGACGGACGCGTGGACATAGAGGATGTTTATTTCTCATATGTGCCGGATAAAAAGCTTATTGAGGATTTCAACCTCCATGTAAAGCCGGGACAGCGCGTGGCTATCGTAGGTCCGACAGGCTGTGGAAAGACTACTATAATCAATCTGCTTATGAGGTTTTATGATGTAAACAGTGGAACAATTAAGGTGAGCGGACACGATATCAGAAAAATCACACGAGAGAGTCTTCGTGACAACTATGGTATGGTGCTTCAGGAGACATGGCTCAAGAAGGGTACAATCCGTGACAATATCATAATGGGAAAGCCTGATGCTACAGATGAGGAAATCATTGCAGCAGCAAAGGCATCTCATGCACACAGCTTTATCAGACGTCTGCCGAAGGGCTATGACACTGAAATCGGTGAGGACGGCGGCATCCTGTCACAGGGACAGAAGCAGCTATTATGCATCACAAGAGTCATGCTCTGCTTACCGCCTATGCTGATATTGGATGAGGCTACATCATCGATTGATACACGTACAGAGATTAAGATTCAAAAAGCGTTCCTTACCATGATGCAGGGCAGGACAAGCTTTATAGTGGCTCATCGTCTGTCCACCATCAGGGAAGCGGATATTATCCTTGTTATGAAAGACGGAAAGATTATAGAACAGGGCAATCATGAGAGCCTACTTGCAGCGGACGGATTTTATGCGAACCTCTACAATAGCCAGTTTGCATAGTATAGGGCTATAGAAATACGGGGCATAAGCCGCCGGAGTTGAGAAAAGCACATCACCAGAATGATATGGCAGTCATGCAGGCATACGAATTTACAAAAGGCAGTGAAGCGTATAAAAGCGAAGCAGCCTGTGTTGCAGAATTGATGAAACTTTATCAGAAGAAAGTAGAAGAAATCGAAAAAAGATAACACGCCGGATACGGCATAATTCTTTTAGCAAAGCTAAGAGCGCACTTCTATACAGGCAATTAAATTACAATGTTCTAATTTGGGAAAATAGTTCCAATGAAAGTGATGTGACGAATTTGAAGTTGAAGGAGAATGCAGATATGAAAAAGATACTTGTAACAGGTGGAACGGTATTTGTTAGTCGGTATATTGCAGAGTATTATGTTACTAAAGGCTACGATGTATACGTGCTTAATCGAAACACTAAAGAACAGTCAAAGGGCGTAACACTTATTGAAGCTGACAGGCATAATCTTGGTGAGACCCTTCGCGAATATCGTTTTGATACAGTAATAGATACGGCATATACTGGTGATGATGTAGAACTGTTGCTTAACGCTTTGGGAGACTATGAAAACTATATTCTTATCAGTTCAAGTGCCGTATATCCAGAATATGCTCCACAACCATTCAAGGAATATGCTCATCTTTCTATCAACAAGTATTGGGGCAAGTATGGAACAGATAAAATAGATGCAGAAACTGTTTTGCTAAAACGAAATCCAAACGCATATATTCTTAGACCTCCATACTTATATGGTCCAATGAACAATGTATATAGAGAAGCGTTTGTTTTTGATTGTGCATTGGCTGACCGAAAATTCTATTTACCTAAAGCTGGTGATATGAAGTTGCAATTCTTCCATGTTCATGATTTATGTAGGTTCATTGATGTTCTGTTGAAAGTAAAACCGTCACAGCGTATCTTTAACGTAGGAAATAAGGAAGGTGTTTCGATTCGTAAGTGGGTAGAGTTATGCTACGCTGTTGTTGGAAAACAAGCTACATTTGTAGAAATTCATCAAGATATTGAACAAAGGAATTATTTTAGTTTTTATGAGTATGAGTATTGCTTGGATGTTTCCTTGCAGTATGAACTAATGGGCGATGTAAAATCATTAGAACAGGGGTTGGAAGAAGCCTATGCTTGGTATATCCACAATAAGGATAAGGTAAATAGAAAGCCTCTTATCGAGTACATAGACAACACTTTGTGTTAAGTCAATTCAATTCCATTTTGGTAAACACGAGAAACTTTGAATTCGTAGGAGGTATCGAAAAATGAATAGGAAAACTATATTCTGTTTTCTGACAGCTTTGATAATGATTTTTGTTCTTGCCGGCTGTGGTGGAAAGAATAGTGGTGGGAATATTGACAATGTTCAAATTCCTGATTGGAAACCATCGGAAATATATTCAGACAGTGATATTGAGGCGGCTTTCCAAACAGTAAAAGACTATTTCGGCAACGAATTTGACGGCTGCACACTGACAAAACTGACCTATCCCGGAGATACATACGCCGATGAATTTTATGAATGGGCTGAACAATATGACGCGGATGAAGCAATCGTAATATTATCATCTTTCGATGTAGACTCATCAGGCGGGAATGGTTCGCTTAATCCGGATTCAACATATGATGATTGGAAATGGATTCTAATTAGGAATGACAGTGGAAATTGGGAACATGTTGACCACGGGTATTAAAGCGACAGATTCAAGTTTGTCGGACTCACAACAATTTAATATCAAACTAATACTATAAACCAACTACAGTAACTGCAAATACATATAGTTGGGGAGATAGAATTAGAACAATTATTGGTAAAAATTATCCATGCATATTAGGATTGACATCTCATCCACGATATGGAGAACATTG
>NZ_CDRTEH010000013.1:0-66237 GCF_977054825.1 Agathobacter sp. | reverse complement strand
CAAGAAGTTACTCCTATTATAACAGAAATAAGCGTTTTGAGCTTATAAAACTCTTAGAAAATCAAGAACTTTTAAATGAGTGTGGAATTTACTTCTGCACTGGAATTTACTTTTTCAAGTTAGCTATAGCTATTTTTCACTTACATTTGCCGTATCGAGCATTGATGTACAGTTCGGGCATCTTGTTGCAGCAATAGCAATCTTGCTCTTGCAGTATGGACACTCCTTTGTGTCAGGCTCTTTTTCCTCCTTGTGCCCAAACCTCTCTCCTGCCGCATTCATAGCCTTTACTATACAAAATACGATAATCGCCATGATAAGGAAATTGACTACAGCAGTAAGAAACTTTCCATAATTAAGGGTAGCTTCTCCGAAGATTTTTACTGAAAGCTGGTCAAAATTCATGCCGCCAAACACTCCAAGTATAGGATTTATAATGTCATTGACCAAGGATGTGACTATGCTGGTAAACGCACCACCTATGATGATACCAACTGCCATATCCATGACATTCCCTCTGCTGATAAACTTTTTGAATTCATTAAAAAATTTTTTCATCACTGGTATCCTTTCTTTTTCACTCTCTTCTTTTGATGATTTGAACCATTTTTTAATATTATACATTTTTCCATTTTATTTTACAAGAAAATACATTATAATATTAATATATGATTTTTAAAAAAGAAACATCTTTATATCAGGAGATTTTTATGAAGTGCATTCTGTATAAAAAAGCACTTCCACTCATATTATTATCATGCCTTTTGCTTGGTGCATGCGGTAATTCCAAAAGTGACGATGTATCTAAGGAGCCTGCTTTAAATCATTCCACTGAAAAAGGCACATGGGACTCTGCTCCGAAGGTGCTTACTCCGACTGCCGACGGCACACAAACCTATACATGTGATGTGGCTACTATCGACGCTTCAAACAGCAGCAGCGGCTATATCATAGTTGATTATCACGGTTCTAATCAAAAGGTCAAGCTTCAGATAACCGGGCCCGACAATGTCACGTACACCTTTGATCTGCATGGAGGAAATGAAGTGTTTCCTCTTGTCGCTTCAAGTGGCTCGTATACTGTAACCGTTTTTGAAAATGTTGAGGGGACACAATATGCCACCGTGCTGTCGCAGGTGATTTCCGTCTCCATCACTGATGAATTCGGGCCGTATCTGTACCCTAACCAGTATGTAAATTTCACTGCCGATTCTTTGGCTGTGAAGGAGGGCAGCTCACTGGCGTACTACTGTAGCAGCGATACTGAGGTCGTGGAAAGTGTATACAATTATATCATTTCAAACTTCAAATACGACTATGACAAGGCTAAAAATGTCAAAAGCGGCTATCTGCCCGATGTGGACAAGGTCTTTACCGAAAATACCGGTATATGCTTTGATTATGCGGCAGTCATGGCCACTATGCTAAGGACTCAGGCTATTCCCACACGTTTAGAGGTAGGATACGCCGGTGAAGAATATCATGCCTGGATCAGTACTTATATAAAGGACAAGGGCTGGATAAACGGCATCATCGAGTTTGATGGTACCTCATGGAACATGCTGGATCCAACATTTGCATCTACCAGTGATTCACCTAAGAAGTTCATAGCTCAAAAGAGTGATTACATTACCAAATACGTCTATTAGGAGGACATAAATGTCTAGAAAATCCAAGATTTTAAGCAATGCAGAGCTTTCTGCCTTCTGTCAGCAGATTTCTCTTATCATAGCAGCCGGGCTGCCTACCTACTATGGTGTTTCCATACTATGTGATGAAGCACCTGATGAACAGACGCGCGATCTGCTCGAGCAGATATATAAGCCAATGGAGCTTGGCGCCACGCTTCACAGCGCAATTAAAGATACAGGATACTTTCCAAAATATATGATTAATATGATACAGCTGGGTGAGGAAACCGGTCGTCTTGAAGAGGTCCTAAGCTCTCTGTCAAAATACTACGACCGTGAAGACGAAATAGCTTCCGGCATCAAAAGTGCCGTTGCCTATCCTCTCGTGCTTTCTGCCGTGATGATTGCCGTTATTGTCGTAATGATCGCCAAGGTTTTACCTGTATTCTCACAGATATATGCAGAGCTTGGAAGTGAGCTTACCGGTACCGCAGCCGTGCTCATGAAGCTCAGCGAATATATCAACAGGTATCTGCTTATCATTATAGCTGTCATGCTCCTTGCCGCACTGGTTCTTTTTATATTTTTTAAGACGCGTATCGGAAAAAAGCAGCTTATGAAAACTGCTCTTTCCATGTCAATCGCATCCAGCCGCTTTGCAAACTGCATGTTTTTAGCACTCTCAAGCGGACTTGACACAGATCGTGGCCTGGATTTGGCACAGGCTCTTGTAAACAATCCTGTTCTGGATTCAAAAATAAACGCCTGCCGTAAAAATATATCAAATGGCGAGACGTTTTCGGAGGCATTGCTGCACTCCAATATTTTTTCAAAGATGTACTCAAGCTGGATTGCAATCGGCAGCAAAACCGGCTCCATGGACGAGGTCATGCAGCATATATGCACGTCCTGCGAGGATGACACAGATGCAAGGCTGTCACGATTCATATCAGTGATTGAACCTGCCATGGTTATCCTGCTTTGTATATTCATTGGCTTCATACTTGTATCATTTTTACTCCCACTGCTTGGAATCATCTCAAGCATAGGATAGCTTACGGAGGCACAGTATGCTGTTTTTTGTTCAGAAAAAAAAGTCAACCCTATGGAAATTCATACCACTTATGCTTTTGATCGCATGTACCGTTTTGTTTGGTGTTTTCTCTTCAAAGCTGTCAGATGACAATACCAGAAGAAGCAAGAGCACGCTGGAACGTGCACTCACAAGAAGCATTACACAATGCTATGCTCTTGAAGGAACATATCCTCCGGACATAGATTATCTCACAGACCACTATGGTCTCACCTATGACAGTGACTATTATTACATAGACTATCACTACATCGGCTCCAATCTGCGTCCCGATGTGACAATAATAGAGAGGAAATGACCCATGTTCAAGCTAAAATCCAGATCACATCAGGCTGACAGTTTTTTTGTGATGCTGCTGTTTTTTCTTTTTGCGCTGACCGCTTTTATTCTCGTGCTGATTGGCGTAAAGCAGTACAAAGCCACTGCAAATGCCATGAACTACAACTACGAGGTACGCACTGTCACATCTTATCTGCGCGAAAAGGTCAGACAGAATGATTCCGACGCAGCAATCAGTGTAGAGATAATAAATGGCACAAAGGCTCTGTGTCTGAAAAACACAATAAATGACATCGTGTACGATACCTTCATATACTACTATGCGGGTTCTCTAAGAGAGCTCTATGTGCAGGATGGCTCCTCATACAGTCTGGACAGCGGACAAAGGATTGTCGAAATCGGTGGGCTTGATATGACAGAAACCACCGACAAAATGATCACTGTAACTATCACCGATACATCCGGTGGCACTACCGATACCTACTGCTCCGTCAATTCCGACTAAGAATAGCCTGACAATAAATGCAGTAATATAATGCACATCGCCCTTAATATACCGGTCGATGCCATACAAACATACATACCACAAGGAATAAACAATGATTTCAACAAAGCTTAAACAATCGAAAAACAGAATATTCCTGCTTGAGATTACCATTAATCTGCTGCTCTTTTCGGCTCTTTTGATTGTGGGTCTGCTTTTCTTCATAAAGACTCACAAGCTGACAGAAGAAACTCAGGTGCTGCATGAGGCTGTTAATGCATGCAGCAATGCTGCAAGCGCATACGAACAGGAGCATGGTGATTTAAACGCCGTATCATCGCTCTTTGACGGCTCCATCTGTGCAGATGAAAAGCTATTCATTTATCTCGACAAAAGCTATCATCCATGTGATAAGGATGATGCCGCATACAAGGTTATTGTAAGCAGGCTTGGGCAGGATGCCTACGGAGTACAAAAGGCTGACATAGAATTTATAGCATCGGACAGCCACTGTGTATACAGCATTACAGCGTGCAGCTATACAGCACTTTCCTCTGACGGAAGGAAGGTGAGTACCCCATGAAAAAAAGAAGAGAGTTTTCAAATTTCGGCTTTTCCACTATCCTGCTTACTTTTTCCATGATATGCATTGTCACGTTCTCGGCACTCGCCTTTGTCACAGCTAACTCTGACTATAAGCTGAGCAAACGCGTTGCTGACAATAACAGCTCGTATTACCGTGCATGTGAAAAGGTATGGGATGAGATATCACAGATTGATACCATTCTTGCAGCAGCCTACGAGAGCAGTCCTGATAAAGCAGCATACTATGAAGCCATAAAGGCAGCTCTATCAGACATCAATTCAGAGCAAAACAAAAATCTCGCTGAAAATGAAGCAAATGGCAAGGTTACCGGCCTGACCTATACAATCACTCAGACTGTAAGCGATACGCAGACTCTCACTGTAGAGTTTGATATCAACTATCCGGTTCACAAGCAGGATGCTTTTTATAAAATAAAAAAATGGAAGCTCAATACTGACACAGCTTTCGAAGAAAATGATACACTAAATTTAATTGGAGGAAACTAAAATGGATGTTAAAAAGATATTAAAGGAAGCGACTGACAACGGAGCATCGGATATTTTCATAGTGGCCGGCCGCCCTCTCACATACAAATCAAAGGGAGTGATGGAGTGTCTCAATGAAATCAGAATGATCCCAAAAGAAACCTTTGAATTTGTCACATCAATCTATGCCCTTGCAGAGAGAGATATTTCAAAATTTGAGGAAACCGGAGATGATGATTTTTCCTTCGCCATACCGGGAGTATCGCGTTACAGAGTGAGCACTTTCAAGCAGCGTGGCTCTTACTCTGCTGTCATCCGCGTTATCTCATTCACACTGCCAAAGCCAAGCGATTTACATATACCTGACTCTGTTATGGAGCTTGCGGAAACAAACAACGGCATGGTGCTGGTGACCGGACCTGCCGGAAGCGGTAAATCCACCACACTGGCATGTATTATCGATCAGATCAACCATGAGAAGGAGGAGCATATCATCACACTCGAGGATCCGCTTGAGTTCTTACATCGCCATGACAAATGTATTGTGTCACAGCGTGAAATCAACACAGATACCGAAAGCTACCTCACTGCTCTCCGCGCTGCACTCCGCCAGAGTCCTGACGTCATACTTCTTGGAGAAATGCGAGACTATGAGACCATCAATACAGCTGTCACAGCCGCCGAAACCGGTCATCTCATATTTTCATCACTCCACACGATCGGTGCCGCAAATACCATCGACCGAATAATTGATGCTTTCCCTGCTTCACAGCAGCACCAGATAGCCATCCAGCTTGCCTCTGTTCTTCAGGCTGTTGTCTGTCAGAAGCTTTTACCTGCCACAAACGGCGAGATGGTTCCTGCTTTCGAGATTATGGTACTCACACCCGCAATAAGAAACCTAATCCGTGAGGGAAAGGTACACCAGATTGATGGTATCATCTACACCTCCGCCGCAGAAAATATGATTGCAATGGATACAAGTATATTCAATCTGTACAAGGCCGGTGTAATCAGCAAGCAGGTGGCAATCAGTGAAGCTACCAATCCTGAAATGATGACAAAAAGAATTAATTTGAACTAGCTTTGACTAAATCACCTTTGAGCGAAGTTTACAGCATCGTATCTGACTGCTATATAAAAATCCCCGGCATATAAACCTGTTTAACGGTCTATACGCCGGGGATTTTGTCTTAGATAAATATATAATATTATACGTTAATCTCTGCCTTTACTCCACTCTCGTCCTTATGTGCTTCAAGCACAGGATTAACTACATCACGCAGATATACCTCTACCTGGCGTGGTGCACGTCCCACATAAAGCTCAGGCTTAAGGTTCTTTTCGATATCAGCCTTTGTCAGTCCGAATGCAGGGTCTGCAGCTATTAAGTCTACGAGGTTATTCTCTTTTCCCTCTTCCTTTACTGTCTTTCCGGCCTGCATTGAGAGCTGTCTGATCTTCTCATGAAGTTCCTGACGATTTCCGCCGTTCTTTACAGCATCCATCATGATATTCTCTGTTGCCATAAATGGAATCTCTGCCATAAAATGCTTTTCAATAACCTTTGGATATACAACCAATCCATCTACCACGTTGAGACAGAGGTCAAGTATTCCGTCTATTGCAAGGAAGCCCTCAGGTATTGAAAGACGCTTGTTTGCTGAATCGTCAAGTGTTCTCTCAAACCACTGTGTAGCTGAGGTGATTGCAGGATTCATAACATCTGCAAGGACATATCTTGAAAGTGATGCAATTCTCTCACTTCTCATAGGATTTCTCTTGTATGCCATGGCTGATGAGCCTATCTGGTTCTTCTCAAACGGCTCCTCTACTTCCTTAAGATGCTGGAGCAGTCTGATATCGTTTGACATCTTTGTAGCTGATGCAGCAATGCCCGCAAGCACATTTACCACTCTTGTATCTACCTTACGCGAATATGTCTGGCCTGACACCGGATAACAATCCTTAAAGCCCATCTTCTTTGCAATCATCGGATCAATCTTGTCTATCGTCTCATTGTCTCCATTGAAGAGCTCAAGGAAGCTGGCCTGTGTTCCTGTGGTACCCTTTGAGCCAAGGAGCTTTAATGTGCCCTGCACATACTCTAAATCCTCGAGATCAAGCATAAACTCGTTGAGCCAGAGTGTGGCACGCTTTCCGACTGTTGTAGGCTGTGCCGGCTGGAAATGTGTAAATGCAAGTGTTGGCTGGTTTTTATACTTATCAGCAAAGTTTGCAAGCTCAGCAATAACACTTATAAGCTTTTTGTGAACGAGCTTTAATGCTTCATTCATGATGATGATGTCTGTATTGTCACCAACATAGCATGAGGTTGCTCCAAGATGGATGATTCCCGCAGCCTTAGGACACTGCTGTCCATATGCATAGACATGGCTCATTACATCGTGACGCACAAGCTTCTCACGCTCCTTTGCCACATCATAATTGATATCGTCCACATGTGCCTTTAATTCATCAATCTGCTCCTGTGTGATAACCGGCTTGCCATCCTGTGAAAGTCCAAGCTCCATCTCTGTCTCTGCAAGAGCAATCCAGAGCTTTCTCCAAGTGGTGAATTTCATATCCTGTGAAAAAATATACTGCATCTCTTTGCTGGCATAGCGCTCAGAAAGAGGACTTGTGTATCTGTCTGTACTCATAATCTCTCCTTTATTAGCGATTAAGCATTTTTCTCTCGAGGTCGATTTCTTTATCAAAATACTCGCCTCTGATATCATCCTTCGGTGGCTCCATCGGATACTTTCCTGTGAAGCAGCCCATGCAGATTGGCAATCCCTCTACCATCTCATCAAGTCTGTCAAGTCCAAGGTAGCCCAAAGAATCCGCACCTATAATCTGTCTGATATCCTCAATAGTCCTGTTGTAAGCGATAAGCTGCTCTCTTGCAGGTATATCTGTACCGAAATAGCAAGGCCATAAGAATGGCGGTGAACTGATGCGCACATGTACCTCTGTTGCACCAGCATCTCTTAACATACGCACAATCCTGTCTGAGGTTGTTCCCCTGACAATTGAATCGTCGATCATGACAACCCTCTTGCCCTTTACAGCCTCCTTTAATACATTGAGCTTTATCTGCACGCTTGACTCACGGCTTGACTGCTTAGGTTTGATGAATGTCCTGCCGACATAGCCGTTCTTGACAAATGCTGTGCCATACGGAATGCCTGACTCAAGTGAATAACCAAGAGCAGCGGCATTTCCCGACTCAGGAACACCTGTCACAATATCTGCATCAACCGGCGAATCCATGGCAAGGAATCTTCCTGCCTTGATACGGCTGCCATACACACTTACTCCGTCAATATGGCTGTCAGGTCTTGCAAAATAAATGTATTCAAACACGCATCTGGCCTGTTTTTCAGGTGCAAGTGCCATTGTCATATCTGACTCAATGCCCTTTTCAGGAGTGATGGTGATAACCTCTCCCGGCTTTACATCCCTGACAAACTCTGCGCCAATTGTATCAAGTGCACAGGTCTCTGATGTAACGATATAAGCATTGTCTCTCTTTCCGATGCAAAGAGGCTTGAAGCCAAACGGATCTCTGGCTGCTATAAGCTTTCTAGGGCTCTCAACCACAAGTGCATAGGCTCCCTTAAGCTTCTGGCAGGCACGTCTGACTGCTTCCTCAGCTGTTTTGGAGTTGAGACGCTCTCTGGCGATATGATAAGCTATAACCTCCGAGTCAATTGTTGTCTGGAAAATAGCTCCTGTATACTCAAGCTCCTTGCGAAGCTCCTTTGCATTAATGAGGTTTCCGTTGTGTGCCATGGCAAGTGTGCCCTTGACATAGTTTAACACGAGCGGCTGTGCATTCTCACGTGTTGATGAGCCTGCTGTTGAATAGCGCACATGTCCTACTCCGATATCACCCTTCATAGGCTCTAGGATATCAGGAGTAAATACCTCATTTACAAGGCCCATACCCTTGTGTGTAGTCACCTTTCCCTTTGGTCCGCGTGTATCACTCACGGCAATACCACAGCTCTCCTGTCCTCTGTGCTGAAGCGCAAAAAGACCATAGTAGATAGTGGATGCTACATTTCCTCCGTCAAAATCATACATGCCGAACACACCACACTCCTCGTGAAGCTCATCAAATACACGGTTGTGCTCGTCTATATCAGAACACCTTTTTAATTCAGTGCCGGTATGACTTTTTGTATCTATACTAGTATTTATATACTGATTTATGTTATTGTCCTGGTTCATAATATCTCCGTTTATAATCGCGAAATAGTAACTATTCGAGCCACCTTGAATAGTTAAAATAATATATATTAGCGGCTGAATTTGCTTCCTGTAAGAAGCTCAAATGCCTCTTTATATTTCTCTACAGTCTTCACAACAACCTCATCAGGTAAAAGAAGATCATTGTCCGGGTTTGCCTTGAGCCAGTCTCTTACATACTGCTTATCAAATGAAGGCTGTCCCTGTCCCGGCTTATATCCATCGAGTGGCCAGAAGCGTGAGCTGTCAGGTGTGAGCATCTCATCGGCAAGTACAACCTCTCCCTGCTCATTTAAGCCAAACTCAAACTTGGTATCTGCGATGATGATACCCTTTGTAAGAGCGTACTCTGCACATTTCTTGTAGAGAGCAATTGTGTAATCGCGAATCTTCTCTGCGTACTCTCTGCCCTTCTCAGGATAAATCTTCTCTAATACTTCGACTGATTTCTCAAAAGAAATATTCTCATCATGATCTCCAAGATCAGCCTTGGTAGATGGTGTATAGATAGGCTCAGGGAGCTTATCAGACTCAACAAGTCCCTCAGGGAGCTTGATTCCACAGACTGTACCATTCTCCTGGTAGCTTGCCCAGCCGCTTCCTGTGATGTATCCACGAACTATACACTCGATTGGAAGCATCTCAAGCTTCTTGCAGATCATGCTGTTTCCGTTGAATCTGTCCTGACCGAAGAACTCCGGCATATCCTTTGCATCTACTGAAATCATATGGTTAGGAACAACATCCTTTGTGAATTCAAACCAGAACTTAGACATCTGTGTGAGGATGGCTCCCTTGTCTGTAATCTTATTCTTTAAAATATGGTCAAAAGCGGAAATACGATCTGTTGCGACCATAATAAGGCTGTCCCCGTTATCATATACTTCTCTTACTTTTCCTTCTTTAAATGGTTTAAATTCCTGCATGATTGTCCTCCATCTTATGCGTAATTTTATTTAGCAAATCAAATGCTACGTTTAAATTATATACCAGCTCATTTTGTAAAGTCAACGTATATTATAAGTTTTTTTAAATAATTTTATCTCACTTATTAGTAATTCTTATATTTATTATTATATCTTTAATATATCAAAACAAAAGCTCCGGTTCAAACCCTTTGTCTGCGCCGGAGCCTATATAATACAGATTTTATTTAACTATAAGTGACTTTCCTGTCATCTCTTTAGGCTGTGGAAGTCCCATAATCTCAAGCAGTGTTGGAGCGATATCTGCAAGACATCCACCCTCACGAAGCTTGTAAGAAGGGTCAGCGTTTACAAGAATGAAAGGAACAGGATTTGTTGTATGAGCTGTATGAGGCTTTCCTGTCTCATAATCAATCATCTTCTCTGCGTTTCCGTGATCTGCACAGATGAATAACACACCATCCACATCCTTGATTGCCTGCACTGCATCACCTACGAGTGAATCCACTCTCTCAACAGCCTTTACAGCAGCCGGGATCACACCTGTATGTCCAACCATGTCAGGGTTAGCAAAGTTGATGATAATAACATCATACTTATCTGACTTGATAGCCTCAACAAGATCCACTCCAACCTCAGGAGCACTCATCTCAGGCTTTAAGTCATATGTTGCAACATCCTTAGGACTGTTTACAAGAAGACGAGCCTCATCGATATTCGGCTCCTCAACTCCACCGTTAAAGAAGAAGGTTACGTGTGCATACTTCTCTGTCTCTGCGAGACGAAGCTGCTTCTTGCCATTTGCTGCAAGATACTCACCAAATGTATTCTTGATTTCTTCCTTCTCAAAAGCGATAAGCTTGTTAGGAATTGACTCGTCATAATCCTTGAAGCATACAAATGTTGTCTTAAGGAATGGACGCTCAAAGCCAGTAAACTTGTCATCACAGAATGCTCTTGTCATCTCACGGGCACGATCCGGACGGAAGTTAAAGAAAATAACAGAATCATTGTCCTTGACAACCGATACAGGTGTGCCATCCTCGTTTGTAATAACTGTAGGAAGCACAAACTCATCTGTAACGTCGTTTGCATATGACTCCTCCATAGCCTTTACAGGACATGTAGCTTTTACGCCCTCACCCTTAGTGAGTGAATCATAAGCCTTCTGCACACGATCCCAGTTGTTATCTCTGTCCATTGCATAGTAACGTCCTGAAAGAGATGCTATCTTTCCTACACCGATTTCCTTCATCTTGGCGAGAAGCTGCTCGATATAGTCCTTGCCTGATGCAGGAGGTGTATCACGTCCATCAAGGAAGGCATGTACATATACTCTGTCAAAATTCTCCTTCTTGCAAAGCTCAAGAAGTCCGTAAAGATGCTCGATATGGCTGTGTACTCCACCATCTGAGAGAAGTCCCCAGAGATGAAGATCCGAGTTATTCTTCTTGCAGTTTTCGATTGCAGAAAGTAATACCTTGTTCTTGAAGAAATCACCATCGGCAATTGCCTTTGTAATTCTTGTAAGATCCTGATATATGATACGGCCTGCGCCGATATTCATATGTCCTACCTCAGAGTTTCCCATCTGTCCGTCAGGAAGTCCAACTGCAAGACCTGAAGCTGCACCCTTTACAAAAGGACACTCTGCCATCAATTTATCCATAACAGGGGTATTTGCCATAGCGATGGCATTTCCCTCTTTGTGGTCACTTAAGCCGTAACCATCAAGTACCATTAATACTACCGGTTTCTTACTCATTTATATTTCCTCTATTATTTCATTAATATAATAAATGCCACTAAATGCAGCTAAGCTGGTGAATTTAGTGACATTTAGTTATTGTGATTGTCAAATCAAATATTAAATTATGATTTAATAATTACTTGTAGTTTACAATCTTTCCAAAATCAGCCTTGAGTGAAGCGCCACCAACTAATCCACCGTCGATGTCAGGCTTTGCAAAAAGCTCTGCTGCGTTTCCTGCGTTTACAGATCCGCCGTACTGGATACGAACTGAATCTGCTGTAGCCTGGTCATAGATCTCAGCTACGCACTCACGGATTGCACCGCAAACCTCCTGAGCCTGGTCAGAAGTAGCTGTCTTTCCTGTTCCGATTGCCCAGATTGGCTCGTAAGCAATAACCATGTTTGCAACATCTGCTGCAGCAACACCTGCGAGGTCTGACTTAATCTGAAGTCTGATCCAGTCAAGTGTAACACCGCTCTCTCTCTGCTCAAGTGTCTCACCACAGCAAAGGATTGGTGTAAGTCCGGCCTCGATAGCCTTCTTAACCTTCTTGTTGAGGAGTGCATCATCCTCCTTGAAGTAATCTCTTCTCTCTGAATGTCCGATGATGACATACTTAACACCGGCATCAAGAAGCATCTCTGCTGAGATTTCTCCTGTGTAAGCACCTTTCTCCTCGAAGTACATGTTCTCTGCTCCAACAGCAACATTTGTACCCTTTAATGCCTCTACAACAGGTACGATGTCGATTGCAGGTACGCAGTAAACAACCTCAACATCATCTGAAACTACGAGTGGTTTTAACTCTTCTACTAATTTAACAGCCTGGCTTGGAGTCATATTCATCTTCCAGTTGCCGGCTACAATTTTCTTTCTTGCCATTTTTATATCTCCTTGTAATTATATACAAATTTCAATCATCGCCTGCGGCTCGATTTCATTAAGTTGCTTTCGGTCTATTTATCATCAGCACAAGCTACGCCCGGAAGCTCCTTACCCTCAAGGAACTCAAGTGAAGCACCACCACCTGTTGAGATGTGGCTCATCTTGTCGCCAAGTCCCATCTGGTTAACTGCTGCTGCTGAATCTCCACCACCGATGATTGTGATAGCATCAGATTTAGCAAGTGCTTCTGCTACTGCAAGTGTACCTGCTGCAAGTGTTGGGTTCTCGAATACACCCATTGGTCCGTTCCATACAACTGTCTTAGCAGATGCAACAGCGTCAGCGAAAAGCTCACGTGTCTTAGGTCCGATATCACAGCCCTCACGGTCTGCAGGCATCTTGTCATAATCATATGTCTCTGTCTCTACAGGAGCATCGATTGGATTAGGGAAATCCTTGATTGTAACTGCATCTACAGGAAGAAGAATCTTCTTTCCAAGCTTCTCTGCTTTTGCAAGCATCTCTTTACAGTAATCAATCTTTGTCTCATCAAGCATTGAGATACCGATCTCATAGCCCTGTGCCTTAAGGAATGTATATGCCATTCCACCACCGATGATAAGTGTATCAGCCTTCTCAAGGAGGTTGTCGATAACATTGAGCTTATCAGCTACTTTAGCTCCACCAAGAATAGCTACGAATGGACGTACAGGATTCTCTACTGCCTTGCCAAGGAAGTCAATTTCCTTCTGCATAAGGTATCCAACAACATTCTCTCCACCCTTAGCTGTGATGAACTTTGTAACACCTGCTACAGAAGCGTGTGCTCTGTGAGCAGAACCGAAAGCATCACATACGTATACGTCAGCAAGGTCAGCAAGCTCTTTTGCAAATGCATCTCCGGCTTCCTGTGGCTTTGTCTCCTCTTTGCCTCTGAAACGTGTATTCTGAAGAAGAACTACATCTCCCTCGTTCATCTCTGAAACAGCCTTTGTTGCTGCCTCACCTGTTACGTTGTAATCAGCTACAAATGTAACCTTCTGTCCAAGCTTAGCCTCAAGAGCTGCAGCTACAGGAGCAAGTGACTCACCCTCGTTTGGTCCGTTTTTAACTTTTCCAAGGTGTGAGCAAAGGATAACCTTTCCACCGTCCTTGATTAATTTCTGGATTGTTGGAAGAGCTCCGTTGATACGGTTCTCATCTGTGATTTTTCCGTCCTTAAGTGGCACGTTGAAGTCACATCTAACGAGAACTCTCTTGCCTTTTACGTTGATATCATCAATTGATTTCTTGTTTAATGACATAATATGTCCTCCCTTATTTCAAGGCATAAGCCATGCGGCCACGCCATATTGTGCATATTAAAAAATATAATTTAATTCTACAATTCACGGATATTCATAAGAAATAGCCATGCTTTAAAAAAGAGGCGCGGTTCAATTAAGACCGCGCCTCTTGAGTAGTCTTGAGATATACTGTTCTTGTGGGTACAAGAATTAAGCTAACTCAGAGAAGTACTTGATTGTACGAACCATCTGAGATGTGTAGCTGTTCTCGTTATCATACCAAGAAACAACCTGTACCTCGTACTGATCGTCAGAAACCTGGTTAACCATTGTCTGTGTTGCATCGAATAATGAACCAAATCTCATTCCAACGATATCTGAAGATACGATCTCATCCTCGTTGTAACCGAATGACTCGTTAGCTGCTGCCTTCATAGCTGCGTTGATATCCTCTTTTGTAACGCCAGCCTTCTTAACAACTGCTGTAAGGATTGTTGTAGATCCTGTTGGTGTAGGAACACGCTGTGCAGATCCGATTAACTTTCCGTTTAACTCTGGGATAACAAGACCGATTGCCTTAGCTGCTCCTGTTGAGTTAGGAACGATATTAACTGCTGCTGCACGTGAACGACGAAGGTCTCCCTTTCTCTGTGGTCCGTCAAGAGTCATCTGATCTCCTGTGTAAGCATGGATTGTTACCATGATACCAGACTGGATTGGAGCGTACTTGTTAAGTGCGTCTGCCATTGGTGCTAAGCAGTTTGTTGTACAAGAAGCTGCTGAGATAATTGTATCAGAAGCCTTAAGTGTCTCATGGTTTGTATTGTAAACGATTGTAGGAAGGTCGTTTCCTGCTGGTGCAGAGATAACTACCTTACGAGCTCCAGCATTGATATGAGCCTGAGCCTTCTCTTTTGATGTATAGAATCCAGAGCACTCAAGTACAACGTCAACCTTTAACTCTCCCCATGGGCAATTGTTTGCATCTGGGAATGCGTAGATTTTGATTTCCTTACCACAAACTGTGATAGAATCATCGCTTGCAGAAACCTCATCTGCATGCTCGTATTTACCCTGTGATGAATCATACTTTAATAAGTGTGCTAACATTTTTGGGCTTGTTAAGTCGTTGATAGCTACTACCTCGTATCCCTCAGCTCCAAACATCTGTCTGAAAGCAAGACGTCCGATACGACCAAATCCGTTGATTGCTACTCTTACTGCCATTTTAATTCCTCCTAGAATTGTAAAAAGTATTTTTAGGGACATGCCCTAAGATGTTTTTATTATAGCGAATAATTCTCAAAGGTTCAAGTACTTTATTTGTGTTTGTTAAAATTTTCACTAAATATTTTCATTTACATATATTTTTTATCATTCTTCACAATTTTTCTTTTTACATATTGCACTTTGTTCCAATGTCGGCTACACTTAACTAATTACTGCAATTCGCACTTTCCGGCAACCGGCAGCAGACAATTATAAATCACGCAGCTTTTAGAGTTGTTTAAAACAACAATACATCAGTTTACGGAGGTATTTATATGTGGGATCAGCACATGCACTGCATGTTTTCGGGTGACAGCGATGCCGACCCGGTATTGATGATAAACTCAGCGATCAGTAAAGGGCTGGACGGCATCTGCTTTACAGACCATCTGGACTATGACTATAAAGAGGAGCCAGGACTTTTTGACCTTGATATAGCAGCATATGAAAAGCGCATAAAAAGACTTGCACTGGTTCTTAAGGAAAAGGGCTGCCCGGTAAATATCCACTGGGGCATTGAAATAGGTTTACAGCCTCATATTACAGGAAAAAATAACGAGGTCACGAAAAAATATCCGTTTGACCTTGTGATAGGTTCAAGCCATGTGGTAAACGGCATCGACCCGTACTATCCTGCCTTCTACAAAGGCAAGACAGAGCACGAAGCCTACACCGAATACTTTGAATCTATACTGGCCAATCTGCACAGTGGTGCGGATTTTGATGTGTACGGTCACATCGACTACGTGGTCAGATACGGTCCGGGCAAAAACAAATACTACTCATATGAAAAGTATGCCGACATAATTGATGCTATTTTAAAGGAGATTATCTCACAGGGAAAAGGCATCGAGCTCAATACCGCAGGCTTTAAATACGGACTTGGTCACCCAAATCCGACCGAGGCGGTATTAAAGCGCTATCATGAGCTTGGCGGTGAAATTATCACAGTCGGTGCTGATGCCCACAAGCCTGAGCATGTGGCGTACGATTTTGACAGGGTTTCAGATATTCTCAAGGATGCCGGGTTTATGTACTATACAGTATTTGAAAACCGCGTTCCTTCTTTTATCAAATTATAACAATGTTTTAAGGACTTACGGTTATCATTTTATATAGCTATCCAGTCACCATATGCAGCCATAAAAGAAAAATATAGGAGCCACCTGATCTACATTTTACATCAAGTGGCTCCTAAAGCATTGGTTCCGTAAGCTTCACTGTATAACCTCCAAGTTCCGCTTTCGCTATATGAATTTTTTACGTTTTACATCATCTATGTAAACTCTTATGAGAGATTCTATCTTTCACTTTTAATCTACAAGAACTTTTTCAACGATATTATTTATTTGCTAATATATCTGTGCGATTACTGCTCTTCGGCTCGCCCTACAGATTTAAATATTCCGTTCAATCATCCTTATAGTACTTTGACTTAAATTATGTAATCCCCATTGGACTGTACCTCCTATGTTTTATTTTTTGTTCCTTTCGTATCTCTTTTTGTTGATTTAAGATTACACCAATTTTACCCATTTGTCAATATATTTTTTGATAATTTTTACTTTTATTTTAAATTGTCTGATATTTTACATACTTTTTGTATTGTTTACACATTTCTCACAATTCAATCGCATGATTAAAGGGGCAAAATATCTTTGCCCCTCATGCCGTCATTTATCATTTATCATTCTTCATTCTGTAATCAATACACCTGTTCAGGTAATCAACATAATCCGGATTCTTGCACATGCCCTTGCCTGCCACGTCGGAAATCTTTGCCACATCCATGCCGTTGCACTTGGTGGTCTTCATAACTATATTGAGCGCATCCTCATCAGTATCGTTGCTGATAAAGGTTCCGATACCGAATGCAACCTTTGCCTTATCCTTGAAATAATCATACAATGCCGTCGCACGCTCAAAGTCGAGGCTGTCGCTGAATAAAAGTGTCTTTGTCCTTGGATCGATTCCCAGACTGTTGTAGTGGGCTATCATCTTGTCTCCCCACTCATACGGATCTCCGCTGTCATGGCGCACTCCCGAGAAAAGCGTCGCATAAGTAAGCTGAAAATCACGCAGAAAGCAGTCTGTTGTTATGGTATCGGTCAGTGCAATACCGTTTAATATACCATACTCCTTGACCCATGCATCGAGTGCGTACCAGTTTGAATATGCCGGATTATGCTTATGATTGCCCTGTCCGGTACACATAATCCACTCATGCGCCATGGTTCCTACCGGCTTTAAATTGAATTTCTTTGCCAGATATACGTTTGATGTACCAATAAAATGTGAATCCTCCGGCAACTCAACCTCTGCGAGTGCCTTTATAGCCATCTCCTGTGCTTCGGCAGACAGACGGCGTCTTAGTCCAAATTCACTGAAATCGCTAAGTCTGTAGGTATCCTCCTCGAGTAAACGCACCTTCTCATCAAGCCTGCGCTTAAACTGCTTAAGAAGCACATCATAATCATATGCCATGCGGAAGTACACTTCATTTACAATAGCAAGCACCGGAATCTCGTACATCGAAGTGTTGAGCCACGTGCCTGCTGCATCTATTGCCAGTCCGCACGGTGCATCTGTTGTGATAGTAAACTCCTCATATCTCGGCTGCCAGAGTCTTAAAAAATCAACATATGTGCCCTTTATCCAGGTGATGTTATCAAGATATTCAAGCTCCTCCTCAGTAAAACGAAGCTGACAGAAGGCCTTCACCTGTTCCTTTATCTCCTCGACCATCTCACCTGTAAAATGCACGTCTTTATTTCGGCACTTGAAGGTCCATGTTGTTTTGTAGCTTGTGAACTGATGAAAAATCGTCTGTCCCATGCTGAATTTATACATGTCAGTCTCAAGGAGGCTGTTTATTATTTGTGGCAATCTCATTTGTTTTACTTCCTCTTTTCTTCCAAACCGTTTACTACCGGTAATTTTAGTCTTGATTTTACCACTGTGACTATCAAATATCAAGTAAACAAGGTTGTTTAATTTTAACCATTCAACACAGAAATATGCAGTACCTCATAATTCGTCAGAAAGCGCTAACCCCAAAATAAAAGCCCCAATGAAAGCCACTATCCGTGACCTCCATGGGGGCTTAATTGATTATATTATAAAAATAATAATCTAATCAATATATGAATTATTATAATTATTCAGTTATGAATTATTTAAAGTACTTCACTCCGCTCTCGAATATCTTCATATCCTGCTCGCCGTAGATATTGATTGCTACAGACTCGCCGCGGCGCTCTGAATGAGCCATCTTGCCGAGGATTCTTCCGTCAGGAGATGTGATACCCTCAATAGACATGTATGAGCCGTTTACATTCCACTCCTCATCCATTGATACATTTCCGTCCAGATCAACATACTGTGTGGCAACCTGTCCGTTTGCAAAGAGCTTATCAAGCCACTCCTTTGGTGCTACGAAACGTCCCTCGCCGTGTGATGCAGGGTTGCAGTAGGTCTGACCAAGCTTAGCCTGTGCAAGCCATGGGCTCTTGTTTGAAACAACCTTTGTATAAACCATCTTTGAGATATGGCGGTTGATTGTATTGTATGTGAGTGTAGGTGACTGTGCATCCTGCTGTCTGATCTCTCCATATGGTACAAGTCCAAGCTTGATAAGTGCCTGGAAACCGTTACAGATACCAAGTGCAAGTCCGTCACGCTCATTGATAAGCTTTTCAACAGCCTCTGTCATCTTTGCATTTCTGAATGCTGTTGCAAAGAACTTAGCTGAACCCTCCGGCTCATCTCCTGCTGAGAATCCGCCAGGGAACATGATTATCTGTGATTTGTCGATTGCCTTTACAAACTCATCAACCGAATCACGGATATCCTCCGCTGTGAGGTTTTTGAATACCTTGACGATTGTGTCAGCACCGGCTCTTTCAAATGCCTTAGCACTATCGTACTCACAGTTTGTTCCAGGGAATACCGGAATAAATACTGTAGGCTTAGCCACTTTATTCTTGCATACATAGATATTCTTTGCATCGTAAAGACCGCTATCCACCTTGCTTGTATCGTCTGTTGCCTTTGTATGGAAAACACCCTCAAGCTTGGCTGTCCATACCTTGACAGCATCCTCAACAGGAAGCACCATATCGTCACACTCAATAGTCTGCTTGTCGTTTACATATCCGACTACAGAGGCTGCATCTGAAATACCTGCTGCATCAATGACCTCTCTGACCTTTGAAAGTGCATCAACAGGCACCTCTGCTACGATATTACCAAAGCCCGGTGCAAAGAGTGTATCGCTTGTCACCTCATCCTCGATTGTTACACCAAGCTTGTTACCAAATGCCATCTTGGATACGGCTGCTGCGAGTCCTTTTCCGTCAAGTGCATATGCTGAAACAATTGCGCCAGCCTGGATAAGATTTCTGACTGCTGTATAAAGTGTCATGACCTGATCGTATTTTGGAAGATCAAACTCATCCTTGTCTATTGTAAAGAGAACAAGCTGGTTGCCTTCTTTCTTGAGCTCAGGTGTGATAATATCCTTTTCCTTTGCCACATCCACTGCAAATGATACGAGTGTTGGCGGTACATCAATATCATTGAAGGTACCTGACATAGAATCCTTTCCACCGATTGAAGGAAGTCCAAAGCCAATCTGTGCATCATATGCTCCAAGGAGTGCTGCAAACGGCTGGCTCCAACGCTTTGGATCCTCGTTCATTCTGCGGAAGTACTCCTGATATGTCATACGGATTTTGCTGTAATCTCCGCCTGCTGCAACGATTCTTGAGATAGACTCAAGCACTGCATATATAGATCCGTGGTATGGGCTCCATGATGAAAGATATGGGTCGAAGCCGTAAGCCATCATTGTGACTGTATCGCATTTGCCCTTTAATACAGGAAGCTTTGCAACCATGGACTGTGTCTCTGTGAGCTGGTAACGTCCACCATATGGCATATATACACTGCCTGCTCCGATAGAGCCGTCGAACATCTCAACAAGACCCTTCTGTGAGCATACGTTAAGGTCTTCAAGCTCTGCCTCCCAGGCTCCCTTCATATCTCCTGCCTCAACCATCTTTGCGACAGCAGGTGTGCTGATTTTGTCCAGATAGTTGTCACTCTCACAAGGCATCTCAACCTCAACATCTGTCTCCTGGTGAGCTCCGTTTGTATCAAGGAATGCACGAGAGATATTTACTACCTCTTTTCCTCTCCACTCAAGCACAAGTCTTGGATCCTCTGTAACTACAGCAACCTCTGTTGCCTCGAGATTTTCCTCCTTTGCATATGCAAGGAACTGCTCAACATCAGAAGGTGCAACTACAACTGCCATACGCTCCTGTGACTCTGAGATAGCAATCTCTGTTCCGTCAAGACCTGCGTATTTCTTTGGCACCTTGTCGAGCTCTATGCGAAGTCCGTCAGCAAGCTCACCGATAGCAACCGAAACTCCGCCGGCACCGAAATCGTTACATTTCTTGATGATATGGCTGACCTCTTCTCTTCTGAAAAGTCTCTGGAGCTTTCTCTCTGTAGGTGCATTACCCTTTTGTACCTCAGCTCCGCAGACTGACGTGGACTTTGTATTGTGTGCCTTTGATGAACCTGTAGCACCACCGATTCCGTCACGTCCCGTGCGTCCTCCGAGAAGAATGATCTTATCTCCCGGATCAGATGTAAGTCTCTGGACAGCACGTCTTGGAGCCGCCCCCATAACCGCACCGATCTCCATACGCTTTGCTACGTAATTTGGATGGTAAACCTCCTTGACATAGCCTGTTGCAAGTCCGATCTGGTTTCCGTATGAGCTGTAGCCGTGAGCTGCCTCTCTGACAAGCTTCTTCTGTGGAAGCTTTCCTTCAATTGTCTGTGAAACCGGTACTGTAGGATCTGCTGCACCTGTTACACGCATTGCCTGATATACATATGTACGTCCTGAAAGAGGATCACGGATTGCTCCGCCAAGACATGTGGCAGCGCCACCGAAAGGCTCGATCTCTGTAGGATGGTTGTGTGTCTCGTTCTTGAAGTTTACAAGCCACTCCTCTGTCTTTCCATCCACCTCAACAGGTACCACGATAGAGCATGCGTTGATCTCATCAGACTCCTCCTGATCATCAAGCTTGCCCTCTGCCTTTAATCTCTTCATGGCAAGAAGTGCAAGATCCATCAGGCAGACAAATTTGTCATTTCTGTCCTTGTAGATATTGGAAAATGTATTGAGATAATCCTTGTAGGTATTTTCAATCGGTGTGCGGTAGAAGCCATCGTCAAACTTGACATTCTTAAGCTCTGTAGAGAATGTAGTATGACGGCAGTGATCTGACCAGTATGTATCGAGCACACGGATTTCTGTCATTGAAGGATCTCTCTTTTCCTCGTTCTTAAAATAGTTCTGGATATGAAGGAAATCCTTGAAGGTCATGGCAAGGTTCAATGATGAGTAAAGCTCCTTCAGCTTGTCCTCTGCCATATCCTTGAAGCCGTCAAATATGATGACATCAGCAGGGTCATCAAACTCATGCACAAGTGTATCCGGCTTTTCCATGCCGATAGCACGCGAATCAACAGGGTTGATGCAGTGCTTCTTAATAGCTTCAAACTGCTCATCTGTGATATTTCCCTCAATCACATATGTGATAGCACTTCTGATGATCGGCTCCTCATTCTCATTGAGAAGCTTCACACACTGCTCAGCAGAGTCAGCTCTCTGGTCGAACTGTCCCGGTAAAAACTCTACTGTAAATACTTTTGCATCACCATAGTCAAATGTCTCCTCGTAGATATCATCTACAGGCGGCTCTGAGAAAACTGTATACAAGGCTTTCTTGTATGTCTCCTCTGATATATTTTCCACATCATATCTGATTAATACACGAACTGCTTCCACAGTTGTGATTCCCAGATAATGCTTGATTTCATGCTTTAATTCCTTTGCCTTTACCGCAAAGTCAGGTTTTTTCTCTACATATACACGACGTACGTTACTCATATGTTCTCCTTTCAATTCGAGAGTATGTAACCCATTATTCGTTACTGTCCGGCTTTTTGCACAATCGGACTTTTAAACTATGGTTGTAGTATAACACTTTAGTTATGATAAGTATAATTAATATATTTAATTTGTTTTATAAGTTGCGTTAATTATAGTTTTCTTATATAATAGTAGTCAGAAAATATATTGCTATTCACACCATAGCTTAAACAGCAATGATAAAAACAGATGCAAATAATCATATTTATACGGAGGATAACGAAATGGATATAAATTATGAGCTTTACAAGGTCTTTTACTACGTGGCAACATCCCTAAGCTTCTCTGAGGCCAGCAAAAAGCTGTTTATTTCACAGTCTGCGGTAAGCCAGTCTATTAAGACTCTCGAAAAGAAGCTTGGACAGACTCTTTTCATCAGAAGCACTAAAAAAGTACAGCTGACCGCAGCCGGTGCACTGCTTTTAAAGCACATCGAGCCTGCCATGAATCTCATTGCCCGCGGTGAAAGCCAGCTTTTAGACTCAGGCACACTTGGACTTGGCCAGCTTCACATCGGCGCAAGCGATACCATATGCCGTTATCTGCTGGTTCCTTACCTAAAGCAGTTCCATCAGAGGTTCCCAAATGTGCCTATCAAGGTCACAAATGCCACCTCCATCCAGTGTGTGGAGCTTTTGGAGCAAAGGAAGGTTGACCTGATTGTCACGAATTTTCCAAACTCGCACCTCAATCACTCATACAGACAGAAAACCATATGCAACTTTTCCGATGTTTTTGTGGCAAATCCTAATTATTTCAAGCTGCGCAAGCAGGAGATAGCTTTCTCTGAGCTCAATAAGTACCCTATCATGATGCTCGACCGAAACAGTACCACAAGCGAATTCCTGCACAATCTGTTTTTACAGCACCAGCTTGACCTGATTCCTGAGATTGAGCTAAGCAGTAACGATCTGCTCATAGACCTTGCCAAAATCGGACTGGGTATCGCATTTGTGCCAGACTACTGCATCAACCATGAAAATAAGGAGCTCTTCGTGCTGAAAACAAAAGAAAAGATGCCGCCACGCCAGATTGTTGTGTCCGTAAACACTACAATGCCCGTGTCAGCATCCACTGAGGAGTTTTTAAATCTGCTCCCAGAAGTCGGCAACTAGTTTTCCGACATTTGCTATATTACATGGCTTTCTGTCACTCCACTCGCGTGGATAGAGCAGATCATAGTCTCTCTGCCAGAATCTCTCATCCAATAGCAAAATGACACCTGTGTCCTCCGTCGTTCGGATTACTCTTCCGGCCGCCTGGAGGACTTTATTTATGCCCGGATACCTGAAGGCATAGTCAAAGCCACTGCCATTTTCGGCATCGTAATAATCCTTCAATATAGTCCTCTCATTGCTAATCTGCGGAAGCCCTGTTCCGACTACAATCGCACCTATCAGCCTGTCATTTTTCAAATCAATGCCCTCACCGAATATGCCTCCCATGATGCCAAAGGCCACAAGTGCTTTGTCAGATTCCTCACTAAATCTGTCCAGAAATTCCTCCCGCTCAGCCTCTGACATATTATTTTTCTGCAGCATAAGCTCAGCTTCGTCTGCATATTTTTCGCAGTAAATATCTGCCACATCATTCATCATCTTATATGACGGAAAGAAAACCATATAGTTTCCTATCTTTTGCATTACAACAGCATTAATATACCCTGCAATCCGCTCATACTCACTCCTTGAGCGCCTCGTGTACCTCGTGCTCACATCGGTTGCCATCGCAAGCAGCCTCTTTTTACTGTCAAACGTGCTGTCAGCATATATGGCATAGTTGTCCTTTTTTGTGCTTAACAGGCTCTTGTAATAGTTTACAGGCAGAAGTGTTGCCGAAAAAAACACAGCCGACTTTCCCTTATCCAGCCTCTTTTGTATATTAAGCGACGGATCCACACAAAAAAGCTTCAGCATAAATCTGCCATCAGCCTCAAGCTCTGAATACATCACGTAGTGCTCGTCCACCAGATCATAAATGTTTAGGAAATTGCGAAGCTCAAAATAAAAATCCATGACATCCTTTTTCCCCGGAAACTCATTAGCCTTCTGCAAAAACTCATCCAGAAGTGTCATAAGCCTCATAAAGGAAAATACCATATTGCCAAGCGTATCATATACCGTATAATTCTCACACTCGCGCTTCATCCCAAGCAGTATCTTATTGCACTTTTCAAGCGCTTTCTCAATAGAGCGGCTGTGCTCCTTCATGATGCGCTTCACAGTAAGGAAATCCTCCTTATATATCTGTGCGCTGTACATCTGTCTGCTTCTTTCGACCATATTGTGTGCCTCATCAATGAGAAAAATATAGTCTCCCTTTATCCCCTCCTGAAAGAATCTCTTAAGATAAACATTCGGGTCAAACACATAGTTGTAATCGCAGATGATATTATCACACCAGCTCGCCGTATCAAGGCAAAGCTCAAATGGACAAACGGTATACCTATCCGCCTGAGACAAAATATCATCGCGCTCAATCATATCACACCTGCAAAGCAGGTCAAAAACCGCATCATTTACTCTGTCAAAATGCCCCTTTGCATACGGACAGTTCACCGGATTGCACTCCATCTCATCACACAGGCACAGCTTCTCCTTTGCCGTAATCTGAATAGTTCTTGCCCTGTAACCGTTTTTTTCAAGCAGCGCAAACGTTTCCTTTGCGACTGTTGCGGTAATCGTCTTCGCTGTCAGGTAAAAAATTCTGTCTGCTAAATCCTCACCAACCGCCTTTACTGCCGGGAAAATCGTAGAGATAGTCTTTCCTACTCCTGTCGGAGCCTGCATAAAAAGAAGCTTCTGTCTCATGATTGTCCTGTAGACATCAGATACAAGCTTTTTCTGTCCCGGCCTGTACTCAAACGGGAACCCCAGTTCTTTGATTGAAGCCTGCCTTTGATTTTTCATTTCGCACTGAAAGGTTGCCCATTTACCGTACTCTTCCATCAGGTCATCAAACCATTTTTTTATCTCTTCAAATGAAAATTCCTCACGAAAATACTTAGTCTGCTCCGTCTCCAGATTACAGTAGGTCATCTGTATGCCAATCATTTCCATATTATTTTGCAGAGCAAAAATATATGCATAGCACATAGCCTGTGCACGATGCACAAAAACCGGCTTTTCAAACAGCTCAACCCTTCTGTACATTCCCTTAATCTCATCGACAAAGCACCTGCCATCCTCCGTAAAGATACCATCTGCCCTGCCCTCAACAGTCAGCTCATACAAATCACCCTCAACAACATGTGAAAGCGGCACCTCAGCCTGATACTCCTTGCCCATGCTTCCCTGGATTTTCCTGTGAATGCGCGTGCCCTCCATCATGGCATCCGCGCTCATTGCCCTGGATGACCGGTTGTCTATATCGCCCTCCCTGAAGATAAACTCCACCAGGTTTCTGACCGAAATATGTAATTGTGTTTTCTTCTTGTGACTATTATTAATCTCATTTTCCATCATGTACTCACTCCTACATCTTCCGGATTATGCTGCCGGTTTATGTATTCCTACAATAGCTTCAGTCTACACTGTCATTTTAATATATCCTGACCAAAAGAAAAAGGGAGAGTTCCAAAAGGAAGCTCTCCCAAAGAATCCTATTCAATTGTATTACGCTACAGTGAATTTATCAACCACATTATCAAATGCCTGGTCATCGCCCATATAGCAGACCTTAAAGTCATTGTTTGTACCAATTCCGATCACTCCAAGAAGTGATTTCGCATCAATAAGAATCTGTCTATATTTGAGATCAATGTCAAAATCGCACTTAGAAGCAGCTCCAACAAATTCCTGAACATCATCCAATGTGTTAAGTCTGATTACTGTTTCCTTGCTGTACATAGTCAACACCACCTTTATAATCTAAAAAACCAGTGCTTTCGCACATGCTAATTAATTGTTGCGCCTATTATAACATCTGATATTCATATGTCAAAAAATCATAATCCGTCATTTTCCGTCATTTCATGGCATTTTTTTTAATAAATAACTTTTGCGTAACCGTTTTTTCACTATATTTTCATGCATGTTTTTTCAAAAAAACAATATGACTGTGAAAAACTTATAAAAAATGGTGTGATATTTAATTATTTTAATTTCACTTTTTACAATTTTTCATTTACAAGACTTTATTCTCATAATTCTTTAGTGCATCTATATATATTTCACCGAGCTTGCTGAGCTTCGTGCCCTTATGCTTGATATAGCCAATATGCATTTTTTCACTCTCCCTCAGTGGAACAGCCGCATAGTCATCACCATTCAAATCCTCCGATATAATGCCGGAGCACAGTGTAAATCCGTTGAGACCCACCATGAGATTAAGCATTGTGGCTCTGTCATCAGCCTTTATGACACGCTTGTACTCATATGTGCTCATCATCTCCTCAGCATAATAAAAGGAATTGTTCACGCCCTGTTCAAAGGTCAGACACGGATACTCCTGCAAATCGTCAAGTGTAATCTCTTTTTGACCGGCAAGCGGATGCTTTTTCCAGAGATACACATACGTATTACATGTGAAAAGCTCCTTAAACTCGATATCGCATTCCTTAAAAAGCTTTCTTAAAACCTTTTCGTTAAAATCACTTAAATAAAGCACTCCAAGCTCACTCTTTAAGTTCTTTACGTTGTCTATTACCTCTTTCGTCTTTGTCTCGTGGACAGCAAACTCGTACTCGTCCATGCCCACCTCTTTAGCAAGCTGTACAAAGGCCTTTACTGCAAATGAATAGTGCTGCATGGAAACCGAGAATTTCTTTTTGGACTCCACATTCAGATACCGGTTCTCGAGCAGATGATACTGCTCCACGACCTGCTTGGCGTATCCCAAAAACTCCTCGCCCTCCGCGGTGACTGTGATTCCACGGTTATTTCTCATGAACACCGTGATTCCAAGCTCCTCCTCCACCTCTCGTACGGTGGCTGACAGATTGGGCTGTGAAACAAAAAGCTTCTTTGCCGCCTCGTTCATGGAATTGGATTCTGCAATTGTAAGTACCTGTCTGAGTTGTTGAAGTGTCATTTTCTCTCCTAATATGAATCATGAACTGCCGGATCTTAGCAGAATGTGGAACTTTTCTAAACCATCCCACACACATTCGCAAAACCGCACAATTGTAATATATTAAATAAAATTGTGTATAAACGACGCCCTGTGTATCGGTGATGGCCCTATCTCCTTTAGCGCCTTGATATGCTCTTTAGAGCCATAGCCCTTGTTTGATGCAAATCCATAGCCGGGATATATGTTATCATACTCAACCATCATCCTATCCCTGGTGACCTTGGCAACAATACTTGCTGCCCCTATTGATATGCTTTTTGCATCTCCCTTTATGATTGGGATTTGCTTTATATCCACTCCGGGGATTGTAACTGCATCGTTGAGTGTCAAATCCGGTGCCGGATCAAGCTTTCCGATTGCCTGTCTCATCGCCTCATATGTAGCCTGCAGTATATTTATCTCATCTATCCGCTCGTGCGATGCCATGCCTATTCCAACAGAAACCGCCTTTTCCATTATAATATCGTAAAGCTCATCACGCTTTGCAGCCGTAAGCTTCTTGGAATCATTTATATATAAGATATCACAGTCCTTTGGCAGAATCACCGCGCATGCGACCACCGGACCTGCAAGCGGCCCTCGTCCCACCTCATCTATACCGCAGATATGGGCATATGATGCGTACTCGCGCTCATATTTCTTGAGACCCTCTGTTCGGATAAGCTCCTTCTCGTACTTATCCAGACGCTTTTTTGCGCTGTCTACAAGCTTAATCACTCCGCCCCTGTCATCTGAGCCATATACCTCGATGAAGTGTCCAAGCTGTGAATCCGTGGTGTTTTTCAGTTGTTCCTTAATCTCGCCTATTTTTTCTGCTGACATATCCTTTTCCTATCGTCTATTCTTTGCAACTATTCTTCGTAACTTTTATTCGTAACTATTATTCTAATTCATTCTCCGGTCTCTCCAGAGTGATATTGCCAAGCTTACCGCTTCTGAAATCATCTATGATGAGTGCAGCCGCCTTGCTGTAATCAGGCTCTCCTCCCTTTGAAAGGCATTTTCTGTTGACAGCAACAGCACTTATAAGCTCTATGATATCATTTTCCTCGCTCACCTCGTATCTTTGTGCCAAAAGCCCCGGATACTCTGCTTTTAGGAACTTTACAAGCTCCACGGCAAGCTCATCAACATTTAAGATCTCATCCTTTATCGAGCCGATAAGCGCAAGCCTAAGTCCCACTGACTGATCCTCAAATTTTGGCCACAGTATGCCCGGTGTATCGAGGAGCTCAACACTTTTATTGAGCCTGATCCACTGCTTGCCCTTTGTCACACCCGGCTTGTTTCCGGTCTTGGCGCAGGCTTTTCCGGCGTATGAGTTGATAAATGTGGACTTTCCAACGTTTGGAATACCAACCACCATAGCTCTTACCGGTCTGTTTTTGATGCCACGCTTTCTGTCTCTTTCAATCTTTTCCTTGCAGGCCTCCATCACGATATCTGTGATGCTCTTCATGCCGGACTTGCTTCTTGCATCAAGACTGACTACAAAAAAGCCCTTTTTCTTAAAAAAGGCACTCCACTCTTTGGTGCGCTCCTTGTCGGCGAGATCCGCCTTGTTCATCAGAATGAGCCTGTATTTATTTTTTCCAAGCTCATCGATATCCGGATTACGGCTGGATAGCGGAATTCTTGCATCCACTAGCTCTATAACCAGATCTATTAGTTTAATGTCCTCCTGCATCTGACGCTTTGCCTTGGTCATATGCCCAGGGTACCACTGAAAATTCATAATTCACCTGTCCTTTATCTATGTATGTTATCACTATCTGCTACTTGATGGTTCCAAAGCTTCCAAAGCCCGAAAATCTAAACCATGCCTTGCCAATGATATAGTCTCTCTTTACATTGCCAATATTGGCATAGCGGCTGTCCTCACTGTTGTTTCGATTGTCTCCAAGCACGAAATACTCGTCCTTTTCAAGCTCTATAGGATCTGAGGCAAGACCTGCATCCTCCATTGATGCAACATCCGTCGATTCCTTGTACAGCTCATCATTCACATACAGTGCGCCGTCCTTTATCTGAACAGTATCTCCCGGCACTGCCACCACTCTCCTGACATAATAATGCGACTTATTATTTCCGTTTGGCAGAAATACTATCACATCTCCTGCCTTTGGCTTTGACATGATATATGCAAACCTGTTCACAAGAATATTATCATCATTCTCCAGTGTCTGCTCCATAGCCTGACCTACCACATTTGTACGTATACCGAAAAATGATACCAGCACATATGCCAGACCTATCACTACAATCAGCTCCACTACCCACGATACAATTTCCTTGAACAATGGCAGATTAAATTTTCTTCTTTGCCTTCTAAAGCTAAGTCCTGCTCGTCTTCTGGACATTTTACACCTCTTGCTAACTGATATTTATTGCGTAATCTTAATTATATATTGTTTTCATGTTTGTTGCAAGCTGTAACTCTGCAAACTAAAAAGACCATCCTCATACGATTGCTCGCAGAAAATGGTCTCTTTCGCGTAAAAATATTATTTTACAAGCTCTTTAACCTTAGCAGCTTTTCCGATACGGTCTCTTAAGTAGTAAAGCTTAGCACGACGTACTTTACCTTTACGTACAATCTCAACCTTCTCTACGTTTGGTGAGTGGAGTGGCCATGTCTTCTCAACACCTACACCGTTAGAAAGCTTTCTAACTGTGAATGTTGTACGGTTTGATCCGTTCTGCTTTTTGATAACTGTTCCCTCGAATACCTGGATACGCTCACGGTTACCCTCTTTGATTTTTCCGTATACCTTTACAGTATCTCCTACAGAAAACTCAGGTACCTCAGCCTTTAACTGCTCGTTCTCGATGCTCTTAATAATTTCACTTGCGTTCATTTTGTGACCTCCTAATTATTTTGACGTTCTTAATGCTACTACTATTTTCACAACAGAGGACCATCTCTTTTATTCACAACATTGGTACTTTACCACAGATTCATGGGATTTGCAAGTATTTTTTGATTATTTTTTAGTCATCCAGTATACGGATGATTTTGAAAAATGCATGCCCATGCTCTCCTGCAGCCTCATAGACGGCTCATTGCCTACAATTATCTGGCCATATGGTATCCATCCATTTTCCAGTGCCCTGTTGAAGACATATGTTTCAAGTGCTTTGGCAAGCTTTTGATGCCTGTATTGCGGCTTTACATAGAGCATGCCTATGCTGCCCTCCTCATGGATTCCGATAATTCCTGCGAGGGTATTAATGGTATTATCAGCACTATTATCACTCAAAAAAGCCCCGTAGACAGCCCCTGCCTCTATCCTTTTTATGATATAGTCAGGATCATCAAAGCCCGGATACATTGGCGCAGCCTCCTGTATATCGAGCGCATCCAGCTTTCTTATAATTAAGCCATTTGGCATTGGCTTTCCATCCGGTCTGTATAGTCCGCTTACTGAGAGCTTTTCTTTGTTTGTATACACCGCCTGTCTGCACTCTACAGTCTCCTTAAAGCCATTTTCCTCAAAAAGCCCAACATATCTTTGCTGGTGAAGTACTATGCCGTTCGTAATCTGCTCTGTAATGGTTGCCGGAATATGTTGACTGCTATGTTTATCGACCAGCCCCGTGGTGCCTTCAACTGCCAAATCCACAAGCTTCGACTCACCCTCATCCGGCCTTGTGTGAAAGCACACCTTTGAGACCATATCTCGAAGCAGATATTCTCCGTCTGCCTCAAAAACTATCTCGGCATAGCCCCTGTTTATAAGCTCTATCATATCAATATGAAGCAGCTTATTTTTCATAAGAAACTCTCTGCAGTTGTCAAGTCTTTTAAACTCGGCATACAAATCCGGTCTGCGTTTTTTTGTGCGCTCAATAGATTTTTCAAGGCGCCATGCATCAATCTTTTTCTGATTGCCTGACATGAGCACCTCAGGCACCTTTTTGTCATGCCACTCAATAGGACGTGAGTACTGAGGGTATTCGAGCAGATTGCCATGAAACGACTCTGTCTCTGCCGAAATATCATTGTGCAACACCCCCGGAACCAGACGTGAAATCGCATCTATCATTACCATCGACGGCAGCTCTCCGCCTGTTAGAACATAGTCACCGATAGAGACATAATCTGTTACCGTCTCCTCCAGCACTCGCTCGTCAATGCCTTCATAGTGTCCACATAGAAAAATGAGGTCATCACACTTTGCAAATTCCGCTGCCATATGCTGGTTGAACACGCGGCCCTGTGGCGTAACGTAAATTAGACGCGCATTGTGATTTTTTATTTCTTCTGCAGTGTTTTTATTACATTTATTAATCTGACTCACCACACTGCTCACAGCCTGATACACAGGCTCTGCCTGCATAAGCATGCCCGCGCCGCCACCATAAGTGTAATCATCAACCTTATTGTGCTTATTGTGCGCAAAATCCCTGATATTTACCGTATTGAGTGATATAATATTCTGTTTTAAAGCCCTGCCTGTGATACTCTCTGACAGTCCCTGTTCTATCATCTGCGGGAATAAGGTCAGCACATGAAATCTCATTTTCCTATATCTCCTGTTATCATCCTGTTTTACAGTTTTACGATTTTAAATGTATGATTTTGCTATATTTTATATCTCATTTTACGGTTTTTGCGGTTTGGGATATAACTATCTCAATCCTGCAAGCAGATGCACCTTCATCATGCCATTTTCCACATCAACGTCCAGTATACAATCCTTTATTGCCGGAATCAGCAGATCATTTGCACCGGCTTTCTTAACAACATACACATCGTTGGCACCGGTCTGTAGCACATCATCTATGACTCCAAGCTCCTCTCCCTCGTCTGATGTGACTGAAAGTCCGATCAGATCAGCTATAAAATACTCATTTTCCTCAAGCGGCACCGCATTTTCCCTTGTCACAAAAAGAGGTGCCTTTTTATATTTTTCTACATCATTTATGTCATCTATGCCCTTAAATTTCAAGATAACCTGATTCTTGAAAAATTTGACAGAAGTTATTTCCAAATCCCTGCGCTCTTTGCCATTATCCAGAATGACATTTTTAAGCTTTTTAAAACGAGCAGCATCGTCAGTGGTTGGGAACACCTTTACTTCACCGCGAATGCCGTGTGTGCTCGTAATCACACCTACCTGTAGTAAATCTTCCATTCTCTGTCTCCTGATATTACTGATATGAGGGTCAGAAGGTATTTTGCCCCTCATTTATGATTAATCAGATTACTACATGCTTCGCATTCCCGTAATCTGACTCCACCTTGAATAGTTACTATAAATTATAAAAAAACAGGCATCTCATAAGAGATGCCTTTATGTTACTGTACTATTTCAACAATAACCTTTTTGTCTTCTTTAGAGGCTGCGGCCTTAACAACTGAACGAATAGCCTTAGCAATACGTCCCTGCTTGCCGATCACTTTGCCCATGTCAGACTGTGCAACACGTAATTCCAAAACAATTGCTTTCTCGTTTTCGGTCTCAGTTACATTAACCTCATCCGGATAATCAACTAAAGATTTTGCAATTACTTCAACTAATTCTTTCATTACGCCACCTCTTTATCCTATTTCTCGATACCAGCACTCTTGAAGATTCTAGCTACTGTCTCAGTTGGCTGTGCGCCGTTTGATAACCATTTCTTAGCTAATTCCTCATTTACATGATACTCGCTAGGATCCTTAGTTGGATCGTATGTTCCGATCTCCTCGATGCATCTTCCATCTCTTGGTGATCTAGAGTCTGCAACTACGATTCTATAGAAAGGAGCTTTCTTCTGTCCCATTCTTCTTAATCTGATCTTTACTGCCATTTTGTTTCACCTCCTCATAGGTTTATTGAATAATATATATCAAAAGTAAAATAAATACTTTTGTTAACAAAACATATTAAAACGGAAGTCCTTTGAATAAGCCTCCCAGACCACCGCCACCACGGCGTCCCTTTTTGCCGCCCATCATACCGGGCATCTGCTTCATGAACTTCTTTGTCTGCTCAAACTGCTTTACAAGTCTGTTGACCTCTGATACATCAACGCCTGCGCCTCTTGCAATACGGGCCTTGCGGCTTGGATTTAGAAGCTTAGGATTTCGTCTTTCCTCAGGTGTCATGGAATAGATGATTGCCTCTGTGCGGGCCATGCCCTTTTCGGCTTCATCTGTATCAATATCCGGCATCTTGCCTCCACCGATACCCATGCCCGGCATCATGCCCATCACACTTGAAAGACCGCCCATCTTCTTCATCTGACTCATCGAATCAAGGTACATCTCAAAGTCAAACTCATTTTTGCGCATCTTCTGCTCAAGCTTCTTGGCCTGTTCCTCATCAATGTTCTCCTGCGCCTTCTCAATCATTGAAAGCACATCGCCCATGCCGAGGATTCTTGAAGCCATACGCTCCGGATAGAACTGCTCAAGGTCTGAAAGCTTCTCGCCCATACCGGCGTAAAGTATCGGCTTTCCTGTAACGGCTCTGATTGAAAGTGCCGCTCCACCTCTGGTGTCACCATCAAGCTTTGTGATGACAACTCCGTCAATTCCTATCTTTTCATCAAAGGTACCTGCTACATTTACCGCATCCTGACCTGTCATGGCATCAACCACGAGTATGGTCTGAAAAACATCAGTAGCTTCTTTTATCTCAATAAGCTCTGCCATCATATCCTCATCAATATGAAGACGTCCGGCAGTATCGATGATAACAACATTGAAATCGTTTTTCTTAGCATGCTCCACAGCAGCCTTTGCGATGTCGGCAGGCTTGTTTTTGTCACCCATTGAGAAAACCTCAACGCCCTGCTTCTCACCGTTTATCTTTAACTGCTCAATCGCAGCCGGACGATATACATCACAGGCTACAAGCAGTGATTTCTTGCCCTTGCTCTTAAGCTTACCGGCAATTTTTGCTGTGGTGGTTGTCTTACCGGCTCCCTGAAGACCTACCATCATGATAACGGTAAGCTCCTTGCCCGGTCTGAAAGCAATCTCTGTTGTCTCAGAGCCCATAAGCTTAATCATCTCTTCGTTTACGATTTTGATGACCATCTGACCGGGATTGAGACCATTCATGACATCCTGTCCGATTGCTCTCTCCTGGACACTCTTTGTGAACTGCTTAACAACCTTAAAGTTAACATCGGCCTCAAGGAGTGCCATCTTAACCTCTTTAAGAGCAGCCTTTACATCATCCTCAGTAAGCTTTCCCTTGCTGCGGAGATTCTTGAAAACGTTCTGCAGTTTTTCTGATAAACTGTCAAATGCCATATTACAGCTCCTCTAGTATCTGATTCGAAATAGCTTCGATTTCATTCATTAATAGCTCATTATGTGATTTCTTAAAATCATTCGTCAGCTCATGAATCCTTCGTATGTCACTCTTTATGGACATAAACTTCTCGACGAGATGAAGCTTTGCCTCATAGTCAAGCAGCTTCTTATTGCACCTCTTAATCAGATCTGCAACACCCTGACGGGAAATCCCCTCCTCGGATGCTATCTCACCGAGGGATAAATCATTGAAGACAAAATCCTCATATACCTGACGCTGATGCTCGTTCAAAAGCTCACCGTAGAAATCATATAAATATGCCTGTTCAAGTTTTTCTTCCATATCAAGTATCCTCTTTTTCCCTCGAACCTATGGTAGAATAACACATAGTTCGCCCGGTGTCAAGTAAAAATACTTGATACTTTTATTTTTATATCATAGTGCGTACAATTCTTGGCTTATAGCCCTTCTTCTCGAGTGCCGCCATAATCTGTTCCTTGTGCTCTGTGCCAAAGCACTCAAGCGTGATTCTAAGTTCAACAGCTGCACTTCTGTTTGTAGTGACAAACTGGTTGTGCTCAAGCTTGATTACATTTCCCTGTACATCGGCAAGAGTCTGTGAAACCTTTGCAAGCTCACCCGGCTTATCAGGCAGAAGCACTGAAACAGTAAAAATCCTGTCTCTGAAAATAAGTCCCTGCTGTACAACTGATGACATGGTGATAACATCCATGTTGCCACCGCTTAGGATAGAAACCACTCTCTTGTCCTTTACCCCGAGATGCTTAAGCGCAGCTACAGTGAGAAGACCTGAGTTTTCGACTATCATCTTGTGATTCTCCACCATATCAAGGAAAGCCACGATAAGCTCATCATCCTCCACTGTGATGATATCATCAAGATTTTTCTTTATGTATGGGAAAATATTTGAGCCCGGTGTCTTTACAGCTGTTCCGTCTGCAATGGTATTTACACTTGGTAAAGTGGTCACTTTGCCGTTCTTAAACGACTCCTGCATACAATTGGCGCCTGCCGGCTCCACTCCGATAACCTTAATCTTTGGATTTAAGAGCTTTGCAAGTGTAGAAACACCTGTTGCCAGTCCGCCTCCTCCGATTGGAACAAGGATGTACTCAACAAGAGGCAGCTCCTTGAATATCTCCATGGCGATAGTTCCCTGTCCTGTTGCGACAGCTAAATCATCAAACGGATGGATGAATGTGTAGCCCTCTTTCTCTGCAAGCTCATATGCCTTGGCACATGCCTCATCGTACACATCTCCGTAAAGCACTACCTCAGCGCCGTAGCTCTTTGTACGGTTTACCTTGATAAGAGGTGTGGTGGTAGGCATCACGATAACAGCCTTGCAGCCATAGCACTTTGCCGCATATGCAACACCCTGCGCATGGTTTCCTGCGGATGCTGTGATGAGGCCCTTTGCTCTCTCCTCGTCTGTGAGGGTGCTTATCTTGTAGTAAGCGCCTCTGACCTTGTAAGCTCCGGTAAACTGCATATTTTCAGGCTTCAGATATACTTTATTGCCTGTCTGGTCACTTAAAAAATCACTGTAAATGAGCTTTGTCTCAAGGGTGACCTCCTTGACCTTCTCACTTGCTTCCTCAAATTTATCTAATGTCAGCATATTTGTTATTCCTTTCCTTGATATACCAGATTATTATAAACAATATAACTTTATTCCGTTTTTGTGTCAAACAACGCATTCACGAACTCGTCCGAATCAAATTTCTGCAGATCATCAATAGTCTCACCGACTCCGATATACTTGACAGGCACTGAAAGCTCCGACTGTATCGCTACAGCGATACCGCCCTTTGCCGTACCGTCCATCTTGGTGAGCACGATGCCCGAAATCTTTGCCACATCAGAAAACTCTCTCGCCTGAACAAGTGCATTCTGTCCTGTAGTAGCATCAAGCACCACGAGCGTCTCTCTGTATGCATCCGGATACTCGCTCTCCAGGATTTTATTAATCTTTCCGAGCTCATTCATCAGATTCTTTTTGTTGTGTAATCTTCCCGCTGTATCGACAAGAAGCACATCAGCATTTCTGGCCTTTGAAGCTGCAACTGCATCATATACAACAGCTCCCGGGTCTGCGCCCTCTGCACCGCCAATCATATCAACTCCGGCACGGTTTGCCCATTCCTTCAGCTGGTCACCGGCTGCTGCCCTGAAGGTATCAGCACCTGCAATGACCACCTTCTTGCCCTGTTCCTTGAGCTTTCCTGCAAGCTTTCCGACAGTGGTAGTCTTTCCTACTCCGTTGACTCCGATTACAAGCACAACAGACTTTTCATTTTCAAATCTGTAGGCAGTCTCCTCCACCTTCATCTGTTCCTTGATGCTTTCAATCAAGAGCTCCTTGCACTCTGCAGGTTCCTTGATATGCTGCTCCTTCACCTTTCTCTGCAGATCCTCTATGATATTCTCCGTGGCTCTCACTCCGAGATCTCCCATGATGAGAATCTCCTCAAGCTCCTCATAAAAATCATCATCTATATGTGAAAAACCACTAAAAAGTGAATCTATGCCTGAAACGATATTGTCTCTGGTCTTTGTCAGTCCTGAAACGAGCCTCTTAAAAAAGCCCGGCTTCTTTTCTTTTTCTTCCATTTTAACTCTCCATAAATAAAATTCTACTGTGTCAGATCATTCTCTATCAGATTTACCGAAACGAGTGTGGAAACACCCTTTTCCTGCATCGTGATACCGTAGAGTCTGTCCGCTGCCGCCATCGTACCACGTCTGTGTGTGATAACGATAAACTGTGTGTTCTTTGTAAGCTTGTTCAGATAATTTGCATAGCGCGAAACGTTTGAGTCATCAAGCGCCGCCTCAATCTCATCAAGCAGACAAAACGGCGATGGCTTAAGTGCCTGAATGGCAAACAAAAGCGCAATGGCGGTAAGCGCCTTTTCTCCACCGGACATCTGCATCATATTCTGCAGCTTCTTTCCGGGTGGCTGTGCGATGATTCTGATACCGCACTCAAGTATATCCTCATCCTCCACAAGCTCGAGTGAACCATGTCCACCACCAAAAAGCTGCTTAAAGGATTTGTCAAACTCTCTCTGAATCTCGGCAAACTTCTCCGTAAACTGCTTTCTCATGCCACTGTCAAGCTCATCTATGATGCCAACCAGAGTCTTTTCAGCCTCGATAAGGTCGTCATGCTGTCCCTTTAAGAACTCATAACGTGTTGAAATCTCTCTGTACTCCTCAATCGCGTTGACATTTACATCGCCGAGGCGTCTGATTTCATCCTTTATGCCTGCAATCAGCTTCTTTAATGAAGGCAGATCATCGTATGCATCATTTCTAAGCTCTGCTGCCGCATGCGGAGTAAGCTCATACTCGTCCCACATGTAGTTGGTCTGCGTCTCTGAAGCCTCCTTAAGCTTCTCTCTCTGGCTGTTCAGTCTGAAAAGCTCCTTATCCAGATCAGCCTGCTTCTTTGAAACTTCCTCCTGCTTTGCAAAAAAGCCTCTGTAATTCTCAGACATCCTTTCCTTTTTGGCAAGGCTCTCCCTAAGCTCTTCGTCAAGCTTTGAATTGTTGTCCTTTGATGCCAGAATGGTCTGTGTGATTGCATCAATATCAGCCTGCTTCTTTTTAATATCATCCTTTGCAGTAGCTGCACCCTCCACGAGACTTTGCTTCTGCTCATCAAATTTCTCTATCTCTGAATTGATACGATTGATATTTTCTATAGCAAACTCTGCCGTCTTTGTAATATTTGCAAGCTCAAGTGAAATGGCAGCGGCCTTGTGTGAAGCCTCCTGCTCAAGGACTCCCTGCTTTTCAAGTATCTCACTGTATGAGCTGTTTTCCTTCTCAAGCTGTTTTTCACGCTGCTTTGATGCCTCAAGCTGCGCTGCAATATCCAGCTTTCCCTGATTTATCTCTTCGAGCTGTTTTTCAATCTCCGCATTTTCCGTGCGCAGATCCTCGTAGACATTCGCACTCTCCTTCTTCTGCTGGTCTGCCCTGTCAACTGAAATCTGTGCTGTGTTCTGCTCAATATACTTTTCCTGCAGCAGTGTCTTTGCAGCTGCTATATCCTCCTCGCCAAGTGCAATGGCAGTCGCGATATCATCCTTTCTGGCTCTAAGCTCTTTAAGCTTTGTCTTTGTCAGATCAACTCTCTTTTCAAGCTCCTCAATCTCACGGTTTCTCGCAAGCAGATTGGATGAATTTTTAAACGCACCACCAGACATAGAGCCTCCCGGTGCCAGATACTCGCCCTCGACAGTAACGATATGAAGTGAATAGTGATTCTTCTTCGCAAGCGCAATGGCATTGTCAATTGTGTCCACCACAATCACCCTGCCAAGCAGGTAAGCAACAACCTCATCAAACTTCGGGTCGCACTTCACCAGCTTATTTGCAATGCCAAGCACACCCTTTTCGCCGAGTGCTGCCTCATTTTTAGTATTTCTGTTTGCACGCACACTTGTAAGAGGTAAAAACGTAGCTCGTCCAAAATGATTGGTCTTCAAAAAACCGATCATCTTTTTAGCTGTGGCCTCATCCTCTGTAACGATATTCTGGATATTACCGCTTAAGGCTGTCTCTATCGCTATCTCATAGCGCTTATCCACCTGGATAAGATCGGAAACCACGCCGAGAAGACCCGGATTTTTGGCCTTCTGCTCCATGACACGCTTGATGCTGTTGCCATAGCCGTCATAACGCTCAGCAATATTTTTAAGAGACTCAAGCCTTGAAACAGACTTATGATACTCTGTGGAAGCCTCCTCCATCAGGCGGGCATTCTCCCTGGACTTATCTCTCCACTCTTTGGCTTTAGCCAAAAGAGCCGACTCCTTTTCCTTTAATCCTGCAATCTCTTCATTGACAGCCGAAAGCTTCTTATTGGCCTCATCCAATATATCATCAAGCCCTGCTTCCCTTGTCTTTCTATCTAAAAGACGCTTTGTAAGCTCTGCCTTTCTGATATTAATCTGCTCAAGCATAGTAGCAAAGCGCTGCTGTCTCGACTGGATATTACCTCTCTCCTGAAGCAGGGCAATAAGCTCATTCTTGCCCTTTTCAAGCCCGTCATTGCAACGATTGACCTCTGCAAGCACAGCCTCATGCTCATCAATAGCAAACTGCTCGTTCTGCTTCATTTGCTCTATCTCAGCTTCAAGTGCGGCCTTTTTGTCATCGTACTCTTTCCTGCTTTCAAGACGCTCAGCCTTTTCCTTTTCGATAGAAAAAAGCTGTGACTGCAGATGCTCATCCGTCATTTCAGCCGTGTGTATCTGCTCCTTTAAAAGCTCTATCTGATTCTCTAGCTTCTGCCTGGTGGATGAAGTGCTTGTGATGCTCTCTCGAAGAGACTCGATGTGCTCATCCATCTGCTGCATATCGTTTCCAAGCCTCTCATACTCGGCCTTGATGCTTTCGTAGGTGGCATTGGTTTCCTTTAGCTCATCATCCGCAATAGTGTATTTCTCATCTGCTGCCTTAAGCTCAGTCTCGATGCGTGCTGACTCGAGCAAAAACATGTTGACATCGTAGGTCTTTAGCTCTTCTCTCTTTTTGAGATATGTATGTGCCTTCTCAGACTGTCTCTGTAATGGACCAACCTGCCTCTCAAGCTCTGTCAGTATATCATTGACACGCACAAGGTTCTCACGCTCATTATCGAGCTTCTTTTGTGCTGTAAGCTTTCTCTTTTTAAACTTTACAATGCCGGCTGCCTCATCAAACAGCTCTCGTCTCTCCTCCGGCTTTCCACTTAGAATCCTGTCAATCTGGCCCTGACCAATGATGGAATAGCCCTCTTTACCGATACCGGTATCATAGAAAAGCTCCGAAACCTCCTTGAGCCTGCACGGATTGCCATTGATGAGATACTCACTCTCTCCCGAGCGGTAAACACGTCTGGCAACTGTAACCTCATTGAAATCAATCGCAAGCGAATGGTCTGAATTATCCAAAGTGATGGCAACATACGCATATCCAAGCGGCTTCCTGTTCTCTGTACCCGCAAAAATAACATCCTGCATGCTGGCACCACGAAGCTGTTTTGCGCTCTGCTCACCGAGCACCCATCTGACCGCATCGGCTACATTACTCTTTCCACTGCCGTTTGGCCCGACAATACCTGTGATGCCGTTGTGGAACTCAAAAACAATTTTGTTGGCAAAGGACTTAAAGCCCTGTACTTCCAAACTCTTTAAATACATTAAAAACTCCTATTCCCTGTTTCTGTACAAAAGAAGTGCCTGATATGCAGCCTGCTGCTCTGCAGCCTTCTTTGTGTGGCCCTCTCCCTCACTGATACGCTCACCGTCCACAAGCACCGCAACAGTAAACTGCTTGTCATGGTCCGGACCGCTCTCATCAATAAGCTCATAGGAAAGCTGCTCATGCTTGCCCTGTATGAGCTCCTGAAGGATAGTCTTGCTATCATAAAAGAGCTGCTTATTCTCAATATCAGTCATGATAAACTTAAGCACAAACTCCTTTGCATTAGTAAAACCACCATCTAAATAAATTGCTCCGATCACTGCCTCAAGCGCATCAGAGAGGATCGACTTTCTCTTTCTGCCGCCTGTATGATCCTCGCCCCTGCCAAGACGCAGGTACTTTCCAAGGTCAAGCGGCTTTGTACAAAGTGCAAGAGTCGGCTCACAAACAATGCTTGCGCGCAGCTTGGTAAGCTCACCCTCAGGCTTTTGCGGATAATTGATAAACAAAAACTCACTTGAAACAATCTCCAAAACAGCATCCCCCAAAAACTCCAGACGCTCGTTATCAGAATGCTTTTTCATGTGCTTTTCATTGGCATACGAACTGTGTGTCAGCGCCTGCTCAAGCAGATGTCGGTTCTTGAACGTATAGCCTATTTTACTTTGAAATTCATTTAAATCTGCCATAATTTCTCCTAATTTTATATCTATTCATTTCTGCATATTCCGTGAGTATAACGAAAAGCCCTCATGATAAAGGGCTTTTCGTTAGTAAAACATACTACTGCTCGCTTACAGCTTTTTTAATCTGCTCAACAGCATCGCCTACAGTGACGATTTTCTCTGCTTCCTCATTAGGAATCTCGATATCGAACTCTTCCTCGATACCCATGATGATCTGGAATACATCCAGAGAATCAGCACCAAGATCATCAATGAAGGTTGACTCCATAGTAACCTCGGTCTCATCCACGTTAAGTACCTCGACAATAATGTCTCTAAGCTTCTCAAATTCCATTTTTAATACCTCTCATTTCTGTTTATAGTGACTAATCATACAGCATTACTGCCATCTAATCAGCCGGCTTATTAATAATATATTCTTTGATTTTATCATTAATCTCTTTTTCCTTAAATGTAACACACTGGAAAACAGAGTTAGTGATTTCCTTTGCCTTGGAGCTGCCGTGTGTCTTTACCACAAGACCGTTAAGGCCTAAAAGCGGCGCTCCGCCATACTCAGTCGCATCAAATGACTTGAGCGTATTTTTAAGAGCCGGAAGCGCAAGTGCAGCTCCTATCTTGCTCTTTAGTGTGCTCATGAGCCCCTTCTTTATGACTCCGATAAGTGTGGAGCTAAGACCCTCGTAGAGCTTTAATATAACATTGCCTGTGAAAGCCTCACAGACTATAACATCAGCATCACCCTTCGGAATATCCCTGGCCTCAATGCTTCCGACAAAATTGATATCTGTGCACTCACGAAGAAGCGGCATGGTCTCCTTTACCAGTGCATTGCCCTTCTCCTCCTCTGCACCGATATTGACCAGTGCAACCTTTGGATTCTTTATGCCGACAACGTGCTCCATATAGATAGAGCCCATCTTTGCAAACTGTACCAGATGCTCTGCTCTCGCATCCACATTGGCTCCACAGTCTATGAGCAGAGAGACTCCCTTCTCGGTCGGAATAAGCGGTGCTAGCGGTGGCCTTTGTATGCCCTTTATCCTGCCGACTATGACCTGTCCTCCGACAAGCACAGCTCCTGAGCTTCCTGCCGAAACGAATGCATCAGCCTCTTTATTCTTGACCATATTCATGCCGACAACGATTGAGGACTGCTTCTTTCGCCTGATTGCCACAACCGGCGGCTCTGCCATCTCTATAACCTCAGGCGCATCTACTATCTCTATCTGCTCCTTAGGGTATGTATACAAAGAAAGCTCCCTCTCTACCGGTATCTTCTGTCCTACAAGAAATATCTTTATATCATTTCTTTTGTTAACCGCATCTACCGCACCCTTTACTACCTCTGCGGGTGCATTGTCGCCACCCATTGCATCGAGTGCGACCCTTGTTGTACTTTGCATTGTGACCTCCCTATGCCTGCTAAAAAGCAAACTACTAATTGATTAAATCAAATATACTATAATCATAGGTATAAATCAATAACCAATTCACTACACTATATGGCTTACATTATTCTCCCGGGCTCATTGAAATAACCTTGCCACAGTTCCATAAATCAGCAGTGCGCTTTGCTGCATCAAGTCTGTCCTCGTCCGACTTAAAATCAATATTCACAGAGTGGCATCCGCACTCAAGACATGTCACATAATATGAGCTGCCGCAATCCTCCTCGAGAATACCGGCACCGCCACAGAGTGGGCACTCATAGATTTCAACTAAATCGTCTATATTATTCATAATAGTTTGCTTCCTTCTTTCTTTAATATCTAAATATCCTCTCAGTATAATAACATCCCTGCAGGCTATATACAAGTAAAAAGTACCTTCATTTTATTATGGGATATAATTGGGATAAAACTAAAAAAGGGATTGAACGATATCGTTCAATCCCTTAATTTCTCATACTACTTAGTATTAGTCCTGAGGAATGATTTCTTTTTTGTTGTAAGATCCGCAGTTCTTGCAAACTCTGTGTGGCATCATAAGCTCTCCACATTTGCTGCATTTTACTAAAGTAGGAGCAGACATTTTCCAGTTTGCTCTTCTCTTATCTCTTCTTCCCTTAGAAGATTTATTCTTTGGACAAATTGACATTTGTTTACACCTCCTTAAACTTGTTAAATATATCCTGGAACGCTGCCATTCTTGGATCCGGTACAAAACTATCGCAACTGCAGGTGCCTTTATTCAAGTTCATCCCGCAGACTTTACAAATACCTTTGCAATCGTCTTTGCACAGAACTCTCATTGGCCAGTTCACCAGAATTTCGGCGTAGACAAGTTTATCTACATCGAGTTCAAACCCAATCAGGTAGTCAGTTTCCTCCATCTCTTCATCGACTAATGCTCCGTCTGTGATTTTCAGAGTCTTGTCAATGTCAAAATGCATGTTTGTTGGAACTTCTTCCAAGCATCGGCTGCACGGTATCGCTACGTCTATATCCACTGTTGTGGTAATATGCACTGCTGCATTCTCCACGTTTGAGATATGAAGTGATATCGGCTGCTTTTTCAGAATAGGATAATCTCCTAATCGCGACTCAAATGATGTGAGCGCAAGCTCTGTCTCAATTGTTGTCTCTTTATTAATAGATTTTACAATGGTTGATATATCAATCATGGTTCTCTCCTATTCACACCTAACCAATTATACATATTGGCAGAGTGTTTGTCAACAACTTTTTACTTTTTATTAACCAACAAGCTTTACTGTCTCACGGCAGATTGCAAGCTCCTCGTTTGTAGGGATAACACATACCTTTACGCTTGAGTCTGCTGTTGAGATGAGTGCCTCTACACCGCGTGTCTTGTCGTTGGTTACACGGTCAATCTTTATGCCAAGGTAGCCTAAGTATGCCATGATTTTTTCTCTTACGAAGCTTGTGTTCTCACCGATTCCTGCTGTGAATGCGATAGCGTCTACTCCGTTCATTGCTGCTGCATATGCTCCGATGTATTTTGCTACTCTGTAGCTGAATACCTCTACTGCTGCGATGGCACGCTCGTTGCCCTCATTGTAGGCTGCCTCAAGGTCTCTGAAGTCGCTTGATACGCCTGACATACCGGCTACTCCTGACTTCTTGTTGAGCACGTTCATCACACCATCGATATCAAGGTTTTCTTTCTTTGCGATAAACTCCATGATTGATGGGTCGATATCACCTGAACGTGTTCCCATTACGAGTCCCTCAAGTGGTGTAAGTCCCATTGATGTATCTACGCATTTACCGTTTAATACTGCGCTGACTGAAGCTCCGTTTCCAAGGTGTGCTACGATAATCTTTGAGTTATTTAAGTCCATTCCAAGGTAGCTAGCTGCCTCTTTTGATACGAAGCTGTGGCTTGTGCCGTGGAAGCCGTATCTTCTTACCTTGTACTTCTCATAGTACTCATATGGAAGGCCGTAGAGGTATGCTTTCTCAGGCATTGTCTGATGGAAGGCTGTATCAAATACTCCTACCATTGGTACGTTTGGCATAAGTGCCTGGCATGCTCTGATACCGATGATGTTGGCAGGATTGTGAAGAGGTGCAAGGTCGTTGCACTCCTCTACCTGTGCGATTACTTCCTCTGTGATGACTACTGAGTCTGAGAACTTCTCGCCGCCGTGCACTACACGATGTCCTACTGCATCAATCTCTGCAAGTGATTTTACTGCGCCTGTCTTTGGATTTACAAGTGCATCGAGTACCATCTGGATGGCCTCTTTATGTGTTGGCATAGGTGCCTCTGTGATTTCCTTGTCAAGACCCTCTTTCTGATATACGAGTCTGCCATCGATTCCGATTCTCTCGCAGAGTCCTTTTGCAAGTACCTCCTCCGAATCTGAATTGATGAGCTGGTATTTCAGTGATGAACTACCACAATTAATTACTAATACATTCATGGTTTTGTCTCCTTTGGTTTAAAATTACAATACTAGTGTTAGTATAAACTTATTTTTCAAATGCGACAAGGGTGTTTTTGTGGTATTATGGTTTTGAACTCTAAAAAATACATTTTTAATTAAAGGAGCATCAAAATATGAAGGTCGCAGGTGTGATTACCGAATACAATCCTTTCCACAATGGACATAAATATCAGCTAAAGCAGATTAAAAGGCAGACATCTGCTGATTATATCGTCGTGGTCATAAGCGGTGATTTCGTGCAAAGAGGCGAGCCTGCCATCATCGACAAATACGAGCGCACCCGCATGGCGCTTTTGAGCGGCGCCGACCTGGTGCTTGAGCTTCCATCGGTCTTTGCCACGGCGTCTGCTGAGTTTTTTGCCCGCGGCGGAGTCAGTGTGCTCAAAAACACCGGCGTTGTGGACACGCTGTGCTATGGTGTGGAGTCTGTGGACCATGAGCTTACAAAGCTCGTGGCGGGTGTGCTCAAGAATCCTCCTGCTGCATATTCTGCATCGCTTGCCCGGCTGATTCAGGGTGGGATGAGCTTTCCTGCTGCCAGGAGCAGAGCGCTATGTGAATATTTTCAAGATAAATATGATAGCTCTTCAGAGAAATTAGATGCTTTCATAGCTTCACCCAATAATATTCTGGCCATTGAGTATGAGAAGGCTCTGATGGACTGTGATATTACAGGATTTCCTATTCAGCGAGTCGGGGAAGGCTATCACAGCACCGATTCGACAAGTGAGTTTTCTTCCGCTACGGCTGTGCGCGGGGTGATTTCTACCTTAATTGATATAAACAAACACAACACTATTACTAATATGCAGCTTGATAATTCCGGGATTTCTGCAAAGCTCAGTCAGCTTATGCCATCAGACTGCGTTGATATTCTTGTAGATTGTATTTTGGGAGGTCATATTGTGTTTCCTGATGATATTTCTGAAATGCTTTATTATAGTCTGCTGACTGAGAAAGATACAGGATTTGAGCAATATGCTGACTGCACAAAGGAGCTTTCTGCAAAGATAGTTAAAAATATTTATAAATATAAAAGTTTTACGCAGTTTTGTAACTTACTGAAGAGTAAAAATCTGACTTATACGCGTATTTCAAGGGTTCTCACGCATATTTTACTTGGTATTGAGAATAATGATTTTAATATATGTATGGATAATCCTTATCTGCGCATACTCGGTTTTAAAAAATCGTCCAAGGAGCTTATGCATCTCCTCAAAAAAAGAGCATCAGCGCCCCTTATTACAAAAGTCGCTGATGCTCCGTATGAGCTTATTTCCAAGGATATTTTTGCTGCTGATTTGTATGGCAGGTTGTGTCATTCACAGCAAAATGAGTTTACACACGGAGTTGTAATTATATAAGCTACAGCTCCATTATAATCTCTCTTGCCAGACTTTCCTCTATCGGCTTCGCATGCACTCCCGGTGCAAACTCAACAGTGGCTCCTATGCCCTTTTGAAGCACGAAGCGCAGCTTTCCATCACGCACCTTTTTGTCGGTGTAGAGCTTTTTAACCAGTGCCTCCCTGTCTATATAGTCAGGTATACGTGTCGGAAGACCGGCTCTCTCATAGAGCTTTATCACGCGCTCTGCCTGTTCCTCTGACATATAGCCAAGGCGGGCTGACATGAGTGCCTGTGCTGCCATTCCGATTGACAGTGCTTCTCCGTGCAGCAGCTTATAGTCACTGACTGTCTCGATGGCACGTCCTACTGTGTGTCCCAGATTTAAGGTTTCGCGAAGTCCTGATTCTCTCTCATCCTTCATGACCACATTGTACTTGATACGGCAGTTGTTTTCTGCAATGTACTCGCACGCGAATTTCTTGAATGAATAGATATCGTCCAGATTTTCCTCGATAAATTCAAACATATCCTCACTGCCCAGGCATGCGTGCTTGATGGTCTCTGCCATACCGCTTGCCATCTGGCGCTGTGGCAGTGTCTTCCATGCAGCTATGTCAATGTATACCTTTTTCGGCTGATTGAACAGACCTATAGTATTTGTGGCAAGAGGTGTATCAATGGCTGTCTTTCCGCCTACAGATGCATCTGCCGCTGCAAGAAGTGTGGTTGCATAGTTGATAAACGGTACTCCTCTGCCGTAGGTTCCTGCAATAAAGCCTGATAGGTCAGTCACCACACCACCGCCTACCGCAATGATACAGCAGTCTCTTCTGTAGCCCTTTTTAAGCATGGCATCCTCTATCTTTGCCTTTGTCTCACGCGACTTGCTCTTCTCCCCTGCCGGGAAAACAAACAAATCCACCGAATATCCTGCATGCTTTATCTTCTCACAGATTGGAAGTGCATAAGGATCACGCACATTTGTATCTGTAATCACTGCAAATTTCTTTATCTTGCCTGCCAGACCATTTTCCAGATCGGATACAAGGGTGTCTGAGAGGTTATAGCCTATCTCAATATCATATGTGTCATCTACTACTTTTTTGAGTTCTACATTGAATATGCTCATTTTTTTCTCCTGTTATGCTATATTTTTGTTCCTTTTGTGGGAAACTGCTACAGTATCCCAACAGCCTGCTTCGCAAGCTTATCTGCCTCTTCGTTGCCCTCTACTCCTGAGTGTCCCTTTACCTTTACAAAGGTAAGCTTTATCTGCTCCCTAACAGACATTATATAGTCATGATACGCTATAGTACCTGCTTTATTACGCTTCCAGGCTCCTGTAGCCCACATCTCTATGCCCATATAGTCATAGTATATGACAAGCTCCTTAATTCCAAGCTCTATAGCCTTTTTTACCGCAGCCTCCGCACCCTTTATCTCTCCGGCTACGTTGCGCATTGTGGCCATCTCGGCATCGTTATCCGCTCCCTGCAGCACATATTTTTCATTGTCTGTCACAAGAAAGCCACCATAGCCATAGGTGTGTGTGGCCTTATTGAAGGAGCCGTCGACGAACGCATAGGTGCTGCATCTTTCACCTGATTCAGATGTATTTTTGCCGGATGCTTTCATACCGCTAATAATTTTCTCTCCGGTAATAAATTTCTCTGCCTCTTCAATAGTCTTAAAGCTCTTATACACAGCCCCCTGATATCCGTCAACCATCGCCTTGCAATCGTTCCAGTTCAAATATATCCCGGGGACCTTTCCCTTTTTTACCGCATAGTATTTTGATGCCATGCTTTATTTCTCCTATAATACTCTCGACAAAAATTCCTGTAATCTCTCACTCTTTGGCGCTCCAAATACTTCCTCCGGTGTGCCCTCCTCAGCTATGTTGCCCTCATTGATGAACATTACTCTGTTGGCCACCTCTCTGGCAAAGCCCATCTCGTGTGTCACAACCACCATTGTCATGCCTGCCTCTGCAAGCTCCTTCATTACCGCAAGCACCTCACCTACCATCTCAGGGTCAAGTGCTGATGTCGGTTCATCAAACAGTATGACGTCCGGATTCATCGCAAGTGAACGAATAATTGCCACACGCTGCTTCTGTCCACCCGAAAGCTGTGCCGGATATGCATCTGCCTTATCGAGCAGGCCTATCCTTGTGAGAAGCTCATCCGCCTTCTTTGATGCCTCATCCTTTGTCATCACACCAAGTTTCACCGGTGCGAGCATAATATTTGCTTTTATTGTCATGTTGGCAAACAGGTTAAACTGCTGGAAAACCATGCCGATTTTCTGTCTGGTCACATTGATGTCCGTTGACTTGTCTGTCAGGTCTGTTCCTTCAAAGAGGATTTGTCCCGATGTAGGTGTCTCGAGCAGATTGAGTGAACGTAAAAACGTAGACTTTCCACAGCCTGACGGTCCGATGATAGCAATTACATCACCTCTGTTTACCTCTGTGCTTATGCCCTTTAATATCTCCTGCTCTCCAAAACTCTTGTGCAAGTCTTTTACCTCTAATATCACGTTATTATCTTTCATTGCTTCTCAGTCTCCTCTCAAGTTTGCTCACTCCGTGGCTTAAAAGCATCACTATAACCAGATAAATAAGGGCTACAGCAATAAGCGGTATAAATGCCTCGTATGTGTTGCTTCGTATGATATCTCCACCCTTTGTCAGATCCATCATACCAATATAACCACTGATTGATGTCTCCTTCAGGAGGCTGATAAACTCGTTAAGCAGCGCCGGAAGTATATTTTTGACTGCCTGCGGTATGATAACAAGCTTCATTGTCTGGCTGTAGTTGAGTCCTAAGCTTCGTCCTGCTTCAAACTGTCCTATATCTACAGACATGATACCCGAACGCACAATCTCTGCCACATATGCAGCTGAGTTGAGTCCGAAGGCAATTACTGCTACAAGTATCTTGTTAGTCACAGATGCAAGCACTACATAGTATATGATAAGAAGCTGTATCATGACAGGCGTTCCTCTGATGATGGTCAGGTATACCTTGCAAATTCCGTTTAATACGGCAAGACCGCCGTTTCTGTCATGGTTGGTTCTGACTATCGCAATTAAAAATCCAAGCACAATACCAAGCATTACGGCAAATATTGTGATAACTATTGTGTTGCCAAGTCCCTTTACGATATACATGTAACGGTTGTCCTTGACAAAGTTGTCATAGAGCTTTTCCTTTATACCGATTGACGAGCCGGATTGGCTGTCTTTTACGATAATCTCCTGCTTTGTGGTGATATATGTATCGGTAAAATCAACATTTTTCTGTCTGTCCTCTGTCACTGTAAAGCCTGCTGCTCCAACATCCACCTTGCCTGATGATACAGCGGCAATAATTGAGTCAAACTGCATATCCTCTACCTGCATATCCATACCAAGCTCATCAGCGATGGCCTGCATGATATCCATATCGATTCCTGTAACCTTGTTATCCTCATAGTACTCATATGGTGGGAACTCTGCATTGGTTCCTACCTTAAGAGTACCGTTTGATCTGTCAACGTCCTTCTTCACGTACGGAGTCTTTCCCACCTGATCCTCTGAGCCGATATAGTTGTCGATAATACTCTGGACTGTTCCATCCTGCTGCAGCTTTTCAAGCGCGGTATTTACCTTGTCGCAAAGCTCTGTATTTCCTTTTTTCAGGCAGAATGCATAGTCCTCATTTGTAAATTCCTCATCCAGTATCTTAAGACCTTTGTTTTCCTTTACAAAGGCAAGTGCCGGCTGCTCGTCAATGACCACGCAGTCAATCTTGCCGACCTTTAATGCCTGGACTGCATCTGCACCCTTGTTGTATCTCTCTACCTTGGTGCCTGATCCGTCGTTCTCATAATCAGATACGTAGATATCTCCTGTGGTTCCGAGCTGTACACCTATTTTGGCACCCTCCAGATCGTCCACACAGGTTACCTTTTTGCTGTCGTTTTTGCCACATGCGCATAAGCCTACGATGAATGTAGCCATTAATGCTGCCATAAGCAAAATCATAATCGGTTTTTTCTTAATGGATTTCATATTATTCCTCATTTCTGTATAAATATTTATTCAAGATTATATCATATTAGTTTATAAAAAAAAAGAGCCTGATTTTCTCAGACTCTTTTATGTCATGTATTTTATGCATCATGTTCCATGTTGCTTAACTTCTTCGCCTGGTCGGCTGCGATACAGGCATCAATTATCTCCTGAATATCTCCGTTAAGGATCTTGTCAAGCTTATAGAGTGTCAGATTGATTCTGTGATCTGTCACACGTCCCTGTGGGAAGTTGTAAGTACGAATCTTCTCGGCGCGGTCTCCTGTACCGATCTGGCTTCGTCTCTCCTCAGCCTCGGCATCCTGCTTCTTCTGAAGCTCCATGTCATAGAGCTTTGTACGAAGGAGTGCAAAAGCCTTTTCCTTGTTCTGTATCTGTGACTTCTCAGTCTGGCTGTAGATGACAATACCTGTTGGGTAATGTGTCAGTCTAACAGCTGAATCAGTTGTATTGACACACTGTCCACCGTTTCCTGAAGCACGCATTACGTCGATTCGGATATCCTTGTCATCAATCTTGATATCCACATCCTCTGCCTCAGGCATCACTGCTACTGAGCATGTAGAGGTCTGGATACGACCCTGTGACTCTGTCTCAGGCACACGCTGCACACGGTGTACGCCCGACTCGTACTTTAGGATAGAGTATGCACCGGAGCCCTTTACCATGAACTCGACCGACTTCATGCCGCCGATTCCTGTCTCATCGGCATCAAGTGTCTCCACCTTCCAGCCTCTGTTCTCTGCGTAGTGCACATACATACGATAGATTTCCGCTGCAAAAAGAGCTGCTTCCTCTCCACCTGCACCGGCACGGATTTCAACGATTACGTTCTTGTCATCGTTAGGGTCCTTTGGCAGAAGAAGTATTTTAAGCTCTTTCTCAAGCTCCTCCACCTGCTCCTTTGAATCCTTAAGCTCTTCCTTTGCAAGCTCTCTCATCTCTTCATCTGATTCCTCGTCCAAAATAGCCAGTGAATCCTCGATATTCTGCTTGCACTCTTTATATTTCTTATATGTCTCAACTATTGGAGCAAGGTCACTCTGCTCCTTCATAAGCTTTTTAAATCTGTTTGCATCATTTGCCACATCCGGCTCGCTGAGCAGATTCATCAGCTCCTCATAATGGTGTATAAGATCTTCTAACTTATCAAACATGTTTTTCCTCCTTGCTGTCATACACTCCCGATACTACCCTGTCGTTTCCCGCCAGGTCCTTTATCACATGTACATCGCTAAAACCTGCAAACTGCATCATATCTGACACCTGTCTGCCCTGGTCGCAGCCTATCTCAAAAAGCAGCCTGCCCTGCGGCTTTAGATTTGCCCTGCAGTCCTTTATGATGCGCCTGTAAAACAAAAGCCCATCCTCTGAGCCGTCAAGGGCCTCATGCGGCTCAAACACTGACACCTCCGGCATCAGATGCGGTATCTCATTGCTTCTTATATATGGTGGGTTGGATACTATCACATCATACATCTCATCGACATGCTCAAACAGGTCACTTCTCTCGAAATCAACAAATACGCCGTTGAGCCTTGCGTTTTCCTTTGCCACATTGAGCGCCTGCTTTGAAATATCACAAGCTGCACCGTCCACATTGGTCGTGTTCTTTAAGATGCTTATAATTATGCATCCGCTTCCGGTACACATATCAAGCACTCTCATCCCAGGCTCTATCACCTTGAGTGCCTCCTCCACAAGAGTCTCTGTGTCCTGACGCGGTATGAGCACATTGCTGTTCACACGGAATTTAAGTCCCATAAACTCCTGCTCTCCGACTATGTACTGGAGTGGTATACGCTCAGCGCGCTTGCTCAAAAGTGCCTGATATTCCCTTATCTGCTCCTGCGACATTTCCTCATCCATATGCACATAGTAATATGTGTGATCTATCCTGCATGCCATAGCCAAAAGCAGCCATGCATCATTTTTTGCGTCAACTATATTTGCTTTTTGTAATATGCTTTCCCCAAGTAAAATTGCTTCTCTATATGTCATATATACCTTCTATCCGGTGGTCAATGTGCGCACACATTGTTTTGCTTCTGCCATTTCTTCCAGTCAAACACTGCCTCAACTGATGCGATGCCCACCTCAATCATTTCATCATCCGGCTCCTTTGTCGTCATACGCTGCATTAAAAGCCCCGGAACACTAAGCAGGTTTACAACCGAGTTGTCATATCTGCCCGCAAGTCTGATAAACTCATAAGACACTCCTGCGATTACAGGAATAAGCACAAGTCGTAACAACAACTGCAGCGGCTTTGAATCCACGCGGATAAACATGAAAAACAGTATGCTTATGAGCATTACTATAAGTAAAAAGCTTGTGCCGCAGCGCTTGTGATGCTTTGAGCTTTTTCTCACATTTTCCACTGTAAGAGGAAACCCGTGCTCAATGCAGTTTATGCATTTATGCTCAGAGCCGTGATACATAAATGTGCGCTTAATGTCAGGTGTAAGCGATATGATTGCTATATATCCCAAAAATATTGCCAATCTGATAACACCCTCTATGAACGCTATGAGCAGCTGTGAGCTTATTACCTTTTTAAAGAGCCCTGAAAGAAAGTACGGCAGTGCAAAAAACAGCGCGAGCGCTATGACAATTGACAGTACCACTGTACCTCCAAGCATGGCATTCTCCTGCTTCTTTTCTTTGGCAGCCTTTTTTGCTTTTTCTTCCTCTGTAAGAGACTCTTCCTTATCCTTTTTCTTTGAAGAAGATGCGCTTTCATCATCCTCATCCTCGAAAAAAGACGCTGAATACATCAGTGTGCTCATGCCCAGATAAAGTGAATCGACAAAGCTTACCACACCTCTTAAAATAGGAATCTTTCTAACTGTATCAAGTGTCTTTGAATTCTTGCGCTTTGACACCTTGACATCTATCTCATGGTCAGGCTTCCTCACCGCTACGGCGTATGTGTCCTTATTCTGCATCATTACGCCTTCCATGACAGCCTGACCGCCAATACCTGAATACTTCATAAAACCTCTCTATATTCCAAAAAAGGTTGAGGTATATTGCAACCTCAACCTTTCAAGTAACTATATGATTCTATTTCATACCATATTTCTTATTGAACTGCTCAATACGTCCACGAGCCTGGTTAGCTTTCTGCTGACCTGTGTAGAATGGATGGCACTTTGAGCAAATCTCTACGTGGATCTCCGGCTTTGTAGATCCTGTAACGAATGTGTTACCACAGTTACATGTAACAGTTGCCTGATAATAATCTGGATGGATTCCTTCTCTCATGATTTTCACCTCTTTTATATTCTTATCGTATTTCTATAGCTTCACTCTTTATACCCGTATGCCCGATCCGCATATGATACTTGCTGCAAGAGCGACACGTTGCGTCCGTTTACATCCCGATAAACAGCTTAGTTATTGTAGCACATGAATCTGTCAATTGCAAGACATTTTTATAAAATTCTGTTTTTCTTTACAAGATTAACAAATTCCTTGTTGCTCTTTGTGTGTGCAAACATGTTGAGTACGTTCTCAACAGCCTCATCAGAACGCATGCCGTTGAAGGCTTTACGCATATTGTCGACTGCTGCCTGCTCATCATCATCCAGAAGCAGGTCCTCACGCCTTGTACCTGATTTTACTATATCTATAGCAGGGAAGATTCTCTTCTCTGAAAGCTTTCTGTCGAGCACAAGCTCCATGTTTCCTGTTCCCTTGAACTCCTCAAATACCACATCATCCATCTTGCTTCCTGTATCAACAAGAGCAGTGGCAAGAATTGTCAGGCTGCCTCCGTTTCTCATATTACGGGCTGCACCGAAAAATCTCTTTGGCATATGAAGAGCTACAGGATCAAGTCCTCCTGAAAGTGTACGACCTGATGGTGGAACTGTCACATTGTAAGCTCTTGCAAGCCTTGTTATGCTGTCGAGGAGTATCATGACATCATTACCATGCTCTACAAGACGCTTTGCTCTCTCTATTACCATCTCTGACACTCTCTTATGATGCTCCGGAAGCTCATCAAATGTAGAGTAGATAACCTCGACATTATCTCCCTCTATAGCCTCCTTGATATCTGTGACCTCCTCCGGTCTCTCGTCAATAAGAAGAATAATAAGATGCATCTCAGGATTGTTTACAGTTACAGACTTTGCAACCTCTTTAAGTAATGTGGTCTTTCCGGCCTTAGGCTGTGAAACAATCATGCCTCGCTGTCCCTTTCCTATTGGAGAGATGAGATCTACAACTCTCATCGCAACACTGGCGCCAGGTCTCTCGAGACGCAGTCTCTCATTTGGGAATATAGGTACAAGATCCTCAAAGCTCGTACGCTTCTGTGCTACATCCGGTGTATATCCGTTGACAGTAGTCAGATATAAAAGCGCCTGGAACTTCTCACGCTCTGATTTCACCTTCATATTACCCTTTACGATATCACCGGTCTTTAAATTGAATCGGCGTATCTGCGCAGGTGCCACATAGATATCGTGATCTCCCGGCATATAATTATCACAGCGGATAAAGCCAAAGCCCTCAGGCATTACCTCAAGTATGCCTTCTGCCTCCTCTCCACTGTCAAGTGCTGCATAGTCATCTTTAAAAGAGTTGGCGCGTTCCTCAGCTGTACCGTTTTTCTCAGCCTCCTCAGCCTCTTTTGCGTCCTCCTCGAGCATTCTTTCAATAATCTGACCCTTTTTCAGCGATGAAATACCCTTAAGTCCTCTTGCCTTCGCCAGATCCTTAAGCACAAATGCCGACAAACTTTCATATTTTTCTCTCATCTGTTCCATTTCGTCTTCTCCTTAAATTTGATAACAGTAATTTATTCAATTCACATCACATTAAAACTATAATTATACTAATATATCTGTGTAGCTATTGGGAAATAACGCCTGAATTGACTTTTGAATCATTAATTATAGATTATACATCATTTCGTCAAAAATATAAAGCAAATTCTTCTTTTTTATCATTATTTTTTAATATAAATGGTTATCTCCATAGTTACTTGATTTAAATTACCTGCAATGTTATGATTAATCAAAAGAATTTTTAGAGGGAGAATTACCATGGATAATAAAGAAAAAGCACTGAAATGCCACGAAGAGTGGAACGGAAAGCTCGAAACCATCGCCAAATCAAAGGTTAATTCGAGGGAGGATCTGGCAATCGCATACACTCCGGGTGTTGCTGAGCCTTGTAAGGTCATAGCCGAGGATAAGGAGGCTGCATACAAATACACCTGGAAGGCAAATACTGTTGCCGTAGTATCAGACGGTAGTGCTGTGCTCGGTCTCGGAAATATCGGACCTTACGCTGCCATGCCTGTTATGGAGGGCAAATGCGTACTTTTCAAGGAGTTCGGCAACGTAAACGCAGTTCCTATCTGCCTTGACACACAGGACACTGAGGAGATTATTACCGCAGTCAAAAATATCGCACCGGGCTTCGGCGGAATTAACTTAGAGGATATCTCCGCTCCGCGCTGCTTTGAGATTGAGGAGAGACTTAAAGAGATGCTCGATATTCCTGTATTCCACGATGACCAGCACGGAACTGCCATCGTCGTGCTCGCAGGTATCATCAACTCACTCCGCCTGACCGGCAAAAAGAAAGAGGACTGTAAGGTCGTTGTAAACGGTGCAGGCTCAGCAGGTGTTGCTATCACAAAGCTTCTTCTGACATACGGCTTTACACATGTGACCATGTGTGACCGTTTAGGCATCATAGGAAAGGACTACCCAAATCTCAACTGGATGCAGCAGAAAATGACAGAGGTTACAAACCTTGAAAATGCACAGGGTACTCTTGCAGACGCTTTAAAGGGTGCTGACATATTCGTTGGTGTTTCTGCTCCAAATATCGTCACAGCAGAGATGGTTTCTTCCATGAATAAGGATGCTATTCTTTTTGCCATGGCAAATCCTGTTCCTGAGATTATGCCTGATGTGGCAAAGGCTGCAGGTGCCAGAGTGGTCGGAACCGGAAGAAGTGATTTTCCTAACCAGATAAACAACGTGGTTGCTTTCCCTGGAATCTTCAAGGGCGCTCTAGAGGGACGTGCTACACAGATTACCGAGGAAATGAAGCTTGCTGCTGCAGAAGCATTGGCCGGCCTTGTTTCAGACGAAGAATTAAATGATGATTTTATTATGCCTGAGGCATTTGATCCTCGTGTTGCCGCTGTTGTCAGCGAGGCTGTAAAGTCACATATCTAATCTAATGCGATACTATTCACTCAACCAATACTGCCGCGATACCTTCGGCGAAAAGCTCTACAAGCTCTCTTTAGATGGAGGCATGACCTGTCCAAACCGTGACGGCTTTCTCTCATCGCTTGGATGCCTGTACTGCAGCGCCGGTGGCTCCGGTGATTTTGCGGCAGACCGAAGCCTTTCAATAAAGGAGCAGCTTTCTGCCGCCAAAGAAAAAGTGGCTTCAAAGAGCAGCTGTGAACACTTTATCGCATATTTTCAGGCTTTTACCAACACATATGCGCCCGTAGATTACTTACGGCGCATATTTTATGAGGCAATAGAAGATCCATCTGTCGCTGTGCTGTCCATCGGTACAAGAACTGACTGTTTTTCTGCTGAAATATATGAGCTGCTCTCAGAATTAAACCGCATAAAGCCGGTCTGGGTAGAGCTGGGGCTTCAGACCATCCATCAGTGCACTCTTGATGCCATGAATACCCATACCTGCGTTGATGATTTCATAGCTGTGACTGATGAGCTTAGTCGCCGTGGGATAAAGGTCATTGCACACCTCATACTGGGGCTTCCTCATGAGACACGGGACATGATGCTTGAATCAGTTGATTTTGTTGCCAAAAGCGGTATTTTCGGTGTTAAGCTGCAGCTGCTTCACGTACTAAGGGGCACACCACTGGCTGATATTTACAGTAAAAAGCCATTTGAGCTTTTTACGCTGGATGAATACTGTGACTTTGTGGTAGACTGTATAGAAAGACTGCCAAAGGACATGGTTATCCACCGCATGACCGGTGACGGACCACGCTCTTTACTTGTTGCACCGCTTTGGAGCACAGATAAAAAACGGGTTCTAAACACAATCAATAAGAGATTTGAAGCCCGGGACACATATCAGGGACGATTAAACTTGTTTTAAAGGAGAAAATTATGGCCGAGCCATTTACCATATATAAGCTGACAATTTTATACATGCTTGATAAAGCGGGGTTTCCGCTGTCAAACACCCAGATTTCCAATTTCTTTTTGGAAAAAGAATACACCGACTACTTCCGTGTACAGGAGGTCATCGGTGATTTAGTAAATGCTGATTTAATTAATTTTGAGTCTACTCATTCCAATACGCAGTACACTCTGACTGCCGCCGGAAAAGAGACGCTTGGTTTCTTCAAGGACAAGATTACCGATGGTATCGAGTCTGATGTAAAGAGCTTCTTTACTGACAACAAGCTCGAGTTCAGACAGGAAAACTCTATTCTTGCCGACTATTACAGGACAACCGACCACAAGTATGCAGTACGCTGTCAGGTGCGCTCGGAGAGCACAACTATCATCGACCTGACTCTCTCAGTCGGCACAAAGGAGCAGGCTGAGGCCATATGCAGCAACTGGAAGAATCAGAACGAGGATGTGTACGCATACCTCATGGATATGCTGCTTCGATAAATTATTTTTTGTTTTTTCTTACAGAGTAGCCGAAGCTGCCGAGCTTATCTCCAAAGCCAAAATACTCTCCGTGTGAGTACATCACAAGACCGGTATCATTGATATGAAACTTCCCGGTCTCGTCCATGTATTTATCGTCCACTGTTACACCGACAACATCTGCTATAAACATTGTATGGCTTCCGAGCTCCTCACACCTTCTTACCCTGCACTCAATATTTACCGGACTTTCCGATATTCCGACTGCTGACACATGCTGCATCGCAAGCGGTGTCAGGTGCAGCTCTTTAAATTTGTCTACATCCCTGCCACTCTTCACTCCACAGTAGTCACAGGCTTTAATCAGCGCCTCAGTGGTCAGATTCACCACAAACTCTCCGGTTTCTTTAATCATGTTATAAGAAAAGCGCTCAGGCCTTACAGATATTGAAAGCATAGGCGGATTGGTGCACACCGTCCCCGCCCATGCCACTGTTATTATATTGTTATTTCCTGCCTTGTCAGTGACACTTACCATCACAGCCGGCACCGGGTTTAGCATATTGCCCGGCTTCCAATTTTGTTTTCCCATATGTTAATTTATCCTTTAATTTTTCTTTAATATCCTTTTATATCCACTAATTTTCTTTTAGGTTTTCCATGCATTCTTTAAGACGCACCTTATTTGCTTCCTCAAGCTCCGTGAGCGGCAGACGAAGTCCTCCCACATCATATCCCAAAAGCTTCATAGCAGCCTTTACCGGAATCGGATTCACCTCGCAAAACAGCGCCTCTATAAAATCCAGGTATTTAAGCTGGATATCAAGTGCTGATTTAATATTTCCATCAAGGTATTCCATTACCATATCATGCACTGCAGCCGGCATTACATTGGACAGCACTGATATCACACCGACTCCACCGAGTGAGAGTATCGGGATGACCTGGTCATCATTTCCGGAATAGATATCAAGATCATCTCCTGCCAGCTTTTTAAGCCTTGCAACCTGCGATATATTACCGCTTGCTTCCTTGATTCCCACGATATTTTCAAAGTCCCTGCCAAGCCTTGCAGCAGTCTGCGGCAGTATATTGCAGCCCGTGCGCGAAGGTACGTTATACATGATGATCGGAAGCCCAACCGAGCCTGCTATCGCTGCATAGTGCGCATAAAGACCATTCTGTGTGGCTTTATTGTAGTATGGAGTGACAACGAGCAGACCATCTACACCAAGCTTTTCTGCCTTCTGTGAGAAATCTATCACATTTTGTGTGCAGTTAGCACCTGTTCCCGCTATTACAGGAATCCGTCCGGCGGTCTCATCGACCACACATTTTATTACTGAAAGCTTTTCTTCCTCTGTCATGGTGGCAGGCTCACCTGTGGTGCCACACACAATGATTGCATCAGTTCCACCGTCTATCTGCCTTTTCACCAGCGTCCTAAGCATTTCATAGTTTACACTGTTATCCTCATTGAAAGGAGTAATTAGCGCTACTCCGGCGCCCTTAAACAGAGACATATATACCTCCCAAATACACTATTTGTACTGAACCATTACACCGAACTATTTAATACTGAAATATTTTATACTAAACTATTTAACCTATACTAAAACATTAGAGCCTGATATCAGGATTTTCTTTTATTATATCAGCAATTAATTCTCTCTCATCCATGTGATGCTTTACACCCTTTATCTCCTGATAATCCTCATGGCCCTTTCCTGCAAGCACTATGATATCACCATCCTTGGCATTCTCCATGCAGTATCTGATGGCCTCCTTACGGTCAGGAATTGTCACATACTCTCCATCTGCCTTGTGCACTCCCTGTAAAATATCATTGATGATATCCATAGGCTCCTCATCTCTTGGGTTATCGGATGTGACAACAGTCAGATCCGCAAGCTTTGATGATACCTCTCCCATCTCATAACGGCGTGACTTTGCCCTGTTTCCGCCACAGCCAAACAGGCATACAAGTCTGCCCGGCTCATACTCCTTAAGAGTGGTCAGAAGGCTCTCAAGTGCCATTGCATTATGCGCATAATCAATCATAAGGGTATATCTCTTTGTTACAGGAACAATCTCTATTCTGCCCTTTACGCTCACATGATGAAGAGCCTCCTCGATTGCCTTTTTATCCACATTGAAATGATGGCAGATGGCAATGGCTGTGAGTGAATTGTACACTGAGAATTTGCCCGGCACATTGACCTCCACATCAAAATCGAGAAGTCCTGATACATGGTATTTCACACCGAGTGCTCCATGCTCCTTTTTAAGCTCGACATTTTCTGCCACCAGATTGTTTGTGGACTTGTAGCCATAGGTCTCCACCTGACATGTGTGCCCCTTCATGATGCCCTCTAAGTGCTCATCATCTCCGTTAAAGATACCAAGCTTACACTGTCTGAACAAAAGGCTCTTGCAATGCATGTAATCTGCGAAATCCTTGTGCTCATGCTCCCCGATATGGTCAGGCTCAAGGTTTGTAAATACACCGATATCAAAGGTAAAGCCCGATACTCTGTGAAGCATGAGTGCCTGTGATGACACCTCCATAACGACCGCATCGAGTCCTTCATCCACCATCTCCTTAAACAGCTCCTGAACTCTGTATGACTCAGGTGTGGTATTTGCTGACGGGATTTTCCTGTCACCGCAGATGGACTCTATTGTACCGATAAGTCCTGTCTTTATGCCGGCTGACTCAAGAATAGACTTTACCATATATGTGGTTGTGGTCTTACCCTTTGTACCTGTAATACCGATAGTCTTGATTTTCTCTGCCGGATAATCAAAATAGGCTGCTGACATGCAGGCAAGTGCAAGCCTTGTATCATCTACCTTAATATATGTCACCCCGTCGATAGGAGTCACATCTTTTTCGACAACCACAGCGGCTGCACCCTTTTTCACCACATCAGGGATGAAATCATGCGCATCTGACACAGCTCCCGATATACACACAAATACAGATGCCTTCTCCACCTTGCGCGAATCGTACACGAGTGTGGAAATCTCTATATCTGTGTTTCCTGCTAATACTTTATAATCAATTCTTTCAAGTAATTTTTCAAGCTTCATTTTCTTTTCTCCCATATTTTTATTATATTTTCTTGTGATTTTATTTCTTAAAGAGTTGTAACTATTGAATCCCACGCACATTCGCAAAACCGCGCACTACTCGTGCTTTACCTGACATCGATTTCTCCCGAGAACACCTCTGTAGCAGGACCTGTCATAAACACATGATTGGTTTCAGGTATATACTCAATAGTCAGATCTCCGCCTCTTAGATGCACGAGCACCTTGTTGTCAGTCTTTTTGTTTAGTATGCATGCCATGACTGTCGCACAGGTTCCTGTACCGCAGGCCCAGGTCTCAGCACTGCCTCTCTCCCATACTCGCATTTTTGCTTCATTCCTTGAAAGTATCTCTACAAACTCAGTGTTGGTGCGCTTCGGAAACATCTTATGATTCTCAAAAAGCGGACCATATTTCTCAAGCTCAAAGCCTGCCACATCATCGACAAACACCACTGCGTGAGGATTTCCCATTGAAACACAGGTCATGCGCCATTTTCTTTCGCCCACAGAAATCGGCTCATCTATCACCCTGTAGTCATCATCATAAGCACTTCCGTCTGCCTTCACCACCGGAATATCCCCCGGTGTCAGAATAGGCTCCCCCATATCCACACGCACCTGTGATACCTTTCCTTCCTCCACATATAGTGTGAGATACTTGATGCCGGCTCCTGTCTCAACCGATATCTCGGTCTTATCAGTAAGCTTATGGTCATACACATATTTTGCCACGCAGCGTATGCCGTTTCCGCACATCTCGGCTTCCGAGCCATCTGCATTATATATTCTCATTCTAAAATCAGCCTTGTCGGACGGTCCTATTGTGATGAGTCCGTCTGAGCCTATTCCAAAGTGTCTGTCACTGACATATATTGACGCCCTTGCCGGGTCATCTAATTTCTCTTCAAACAGGTTTACATATACATAATCATTTCCACAGCCATGCATTTTTGTAAATTTCATAGTGGTCACCTCGTTATTGGTTTTTTATATTGTTCTGAATAGCTACGTTTATTATATTATACATCGCACTTTCTGGTTTTTCTATAGCGTTTTGTGCGTTATATATTGCGTTTTGTGCTGTTATGGATTATGCTTAGATTATACTTAATACAGATTAAAGGAATACAGATTAATCTCTGTTTATCATTCATATTTGTGAATAGTAACATCTTATTATCAAAGGAGCATAGCATGGATTCAAATTATACAAAAACAGGCTACCTGACGGAGCCCTTTAAAATATTTCATCTAAGGGATGAGCACAAGCTAAATATAGATTTCCACTATCATGATTTCCACAAAATACTGATCCATCTGCACGGCAATGTATCCTACTGCATTGAGGGACGCAGCTATGACCTAAAAGAAAATGATATCGTGCTTGTCAATGCCGGCGAGGTACATAAGCCAATATTAAATGACGATTCAATTTATGAAAGAATCATCATATATGTTTCCCAGCAGCTTATTGACGATTATGTGAGTAAGGGCTATGACCTGGCATGCTGTTTCAAGCAGGCCTATGCCAATCAGTCACATGTGCTAAGACTCGCTGCAACTAAGGGCAGCCGTCTGGCTGATACAATCAAAGGACTCGATTCTACGCTTAAAGAAACCAATGAATATGCAAATGAGCTGTACCAAAAGCTCCTGTTTTTAGAGTTTCTGATACAGCTCAATCGTATCACCCTGCATGGTGGCATCGAGTATATTAACACATTTTCGTCAAACAAAAAAATTGTAGAGATTTTAGATTTCTTAAATAAGAATTTAACAAATCATATAAGTATTGATGATCTGGCAGATAAATTCTTTGTGAGCAGATATCACCTGATGCACACCTTCAAGGAAGAAACCGGCTGCACCATAGGCTCATATATCACAACAAAGCGCCTGCTGCTCGCTCGTGATATGATTCGCGACGGAAGCAGTGTGGCTGACGCCTGCGATGCCTGCGGCTTCGGAAGCTATTCTTCGTTTATCCGTGCATACCGCAAGCAATTCAACTCTACACCTACACATAAATAAAAGCTTCACGGTATAAAACCTGGGGTATTATCTCTCGTTAATCACATTTATAAGCTCAGGTATGAGCTGCTTCTTGCGGGATACCACACCCTTAAGCATAATTCCATCCTTACTCTGTGGCTGATTGTATGCCGAAGCTGCTATTGATGCTGCCTCTGCACCACTGTATATGAGATATGTAGACTCATTAAGTATATCCGTGAGCATAACGAAGAGCATATCAAGCTGCTTTTCCACCTGCATCTTGTCAAGCAGAGGCACCACTCTCGCCTGTACCTTATCCAGCTCTGTTCTGGAGAGTGCAGAAATCTGTGATACTCCGAAGGTGTAGTCTCCTGAATGGAATATTTTAAAATCCTGATTTAATATTTCCTCTTCTGTCTTGTTTGCAAAGTTACTTCCGGCCTCAAACATTTTCTGGGCAAACTCATCCACATCTATCTGAGCAATCTCCGCAAGTATAAGCGCTGTGGATTTGTCAATCTGAGTGCATGTAGGCGAACGAAATACCAGTGTGTCAGAGAGTATTGCAGCACACATAAGTCCCGCCATCTGAGGAGTAACCTCCACTCCCTTTTCCATATACATCTGATAGATTATAGTTCCGGTACATCCAAGCGGCTGGTTTCTGAAATATACAGGTCCAATTGTCTCAAGAGAACCAATTCTGTGGTGATCGATTATCTCAAGAATCTCAGCTTCATCAATATTGGCAACTGCCTGTGAGGTCTCGTTATGATCCACAAGTATCACCTGCTTTTTCCTTGCATTCATCAAATTTCTGCGTGAAAACATGCCGACATAATTTTGGTTTTCGTCGAGTATCGGGAAATCCCTGTGACGGATTTTTGAAACTGTATCACGCACATCATCCACATAATCATCCAAATCAAAATGAATAAGATTTTCTCTTGTCATAAATGACTTTATAGGCATACTCTGATTTATAAGACGTGATGCCGTAAATGTGTCGTATGGTGTGCTGATCACAACCACATCCTTGGCGTTTGCAGCATTTATCACATCCTTTGATATATCGAAGCCGCTTGTCACGATAATACAGCTGCAGTTCGCCTCAATACATATAAGCTGTGACTCCTCACGGTCTGATATGATAACCATATCATCCTCGCACACATTGCCCTTTAAGGTTTCAGGTGTACCGGCTCCGACTATAACCTTTCCTTTCACAAAATAGCCATGCTCATTGCCTGCGACTATCTTGCCATCCAGTGTCTCTATAATATTCCTGTACTGGGTTCTTGCCTTTGCCAGAATAGAATTGTCATACACATCCATATACGACTTTGCAATATCACTTGTCACAATCAGACCCTCAAGCTTGTCCCTCTTATTTACAACCGGAAGAGTGACTACGTTGAGTATCTTCATCATCTCCCATGCTTTTTTCATGGATAGATTACTGCTGACACCCTCAGTCCTTCTGATATGTATATCCTTTATCTGTGTTCCAACATCCTTCAAAAGCGCAGGTGTATCAGCCTTGAAATAATCCAGCACAAAAGCTGTCTCCGCACTAATACTGCCTGCTCTCATTGGTATGTATTCCACTGTATCATCTATCTGTGATTTAAGATTGGCATACGCTATTGCCGCACAAATAGAATCTGTATCGGGATTTTTATGTCCAACAACTCTTACAATCTTTTTTGCCATGTAATTTTCCTCTCTGCCTGCCTTATAAAATGTCAAAATATGGTGCAACTCTTAGACTAAGAATTGCACCACCCTATTACAATACTATTTATTAAAAAATCGAACCAAAGAAACCGAATATATACAATGCGATTGCAATAAAACCAAATGTATTGATTATTGCAAGTACCGTAGAAATAACTGCAAATGTCTTTGTTGTGCCAACCTGCTTCTCAAGCTCAGAAACAGTATCTACCTTGTCTCCCATCACCTTAAAAAGATCCTGAATATTTCTAAAGCACTTAACGTTCTCTGTATGTACCTTATCAGACAGCTCTGCCTTAATCGAAACAAGCTGATCATTAAGCTCAGTGAGCGATTGCAGCATATGGGCATTTGCCTCATTGACCGCTGATGTAACTGCGGCCGTGCCCTCCTCAGTGATACGTCTTGTCTGCTCCAAGGTGTCACCAAAATCAAGGCTCTGACCTATATTCTGGCTGATACCGGATATCTCACTGCCAAGCGACTGTCCGAGATTACCAATCTGACCGGACATAGAGCTTCCAAGATTGTCCATATTGGCATTTACCGAGCGCCCCAGATTATCCATATCAGAGCTTACCTGACGGCCTAAGCTGTCCATGCCTGCATTCATAGATTGCTCTATCTCAGCCATCTTTTCATGAACGCTCTCTATAAGCACGTCAATCTGCTTTGCAACCTGTGCTGTGATACCGTCGGCTTTCTCCTGTCTCTCGTCGAGTATCTGCTGCAGTTCCTCTGCCTTAGCTTCTCTCTCCTCAACTATGGTTGAAAGCTCCTCTGCTTTAGATTCTTTTGTATTGAGCATCTCCTGAAGACGTTTTGCCTTTTCACGAAACTCATCAATTTGGGTTAACAAAAAATCATCTTTATCCATTTGTATATTATCCTCTTTTTCCTGCATTCTTCCACTGCGATTCACATCATCTCTAACTACACGGGATGCCATTACTGTCCTTGAAGGTACTGCCCGCTCCCCTTGTTCTGTTGATACAAATCTTTTTGCACGTCTATCAAATATGCCTGACATTCGTATTCCTCCGATGGTTCCATTAAATACCATTAACATACATATTGTACCATTACATATTGTATTTGTAAATAAAAAACCACAAAATATAGGGTAATCCAAAAATGAAATTTTAAATTCCACCACCACATTTGGTGGTGGAATTTACTCCCGCACAGTAAAGGTTTACTCTTTCATATAAAAATGGTAAGGTTATCTTTCTTTCTGACAGCAGTAGAAAGA
>NZ_CDRTEH010000012.1:0-68099 GCF_977054825.1 Agathobacter sp. | reverse complement strand
TGGCAAGCCTGATAAGTTTCAAATATATTGCAAAAGAAAACAGGAATCTGAGAGGGAAGTATTTGGGAATATTCACAGCCTCCAATATTATATTCATGATATTCATGTTAATATTGTATTTTTTTTTTAGATAAAGGTTTTCCCGGAAGACTTGCAGATTTTCTGTGCCTGGCAGGAAAAAGAACTATTAAACCAGGCAGAGGCAATTCTTGACAGACTTGGAATTTCTGTATCTGTATTCATAGATATGACTTACAGACAGGTTATTATGCGTGATGGAGTACCATTTTCACTTGATATTCCGGATAAACTTGTTACAAGAGATTCTATAACACAAGCTGAATTTGATACGATGATGCAGACCGGGCTTGCACAGGCAAAAAAGAACGATTCTGTATCTGTTGATGAGGCTTTTAATCAATTAAAGTCGGAGATATAGTGCATGAATGAATATGAGGTAATGAACATATTTTTAAGAGATGCAAGTGGATGATTGGTTTATCGTAGTGAGAGGTGTTAGATATGGATTATATAAAAGAAAAACTATATCAGCAGCTGACAATTGACTATTGCTGTCAGGTTTCGGATATAAAGGATGATAAAAATCATTTTACAGAATATGAAAAGCTTGAAGGCAGGAGACAGTTTGAAGAAGCGGATGATTGTGTCTTAAAGGTTATTGCTGTAAATGGAAAGCTGATATTTACAGGGAAAAAGAGCATTATTGAGGTATGCAGGAAGCAGTTTTTCAACAATTCGGGGAACTGGTTTATGGATGCCTCAAATTTTAGAAAACTGGATGAAATTTTAAAGAAAGATGGATACAGAGTGAAAACAGCTCATCCGTTTTTCATTCCAAAGGATAATTGTGTGCATGAAATAAATTGTGTTGAAATAAAAAAATACAATCAGGAAGAAATTCTCCAATTTAAGGATGATGACAGGTTTGATGAAGCATTTTGTTTTAGCGAAAAGTCACCGGATGTGCTTGCAGTTGCAGCGATTATAGATGATGAGATAGTTGGTATGGCAGGAGCCAGTGCAGACAGCCCATCTTTTTGGCAGATTGGGATCAATGTAAACAAGAATTTTGAGGGCAGACATATTGCTACAGGACTTGTTTCAATGCTTAAAGCTGACATTCTCAAAAAAGAAATCGTGCCATATTATGGGACAAGTTTTTCAAATCTTGCATCACAGCATGTCGCTGCGAAAGCTGGATTTGAGGTTGCCTGGGTGGAATTGATCACAGAAAGAATAGAGTGTTAAGTAATTTATGCAAAAAAGATTGTAACATACCATGGAGTATATTTGATAGGGTATTACCTATTTAGTCAACAATCCTTCATAGAAAAGTTAATGAAATACAAAGGCTTTATTATTACGGTTTTTATCATCACTTCAGCCATGAATGTTATATTATGTCAGTATTTTATTTCGTTAACAGGTATTGGATGTATATATAACTTTGTGCTTTCTTTTGTAATATCAGTAATTATAACATGTGGCATGTGCTTTACCTTTTGCGGAAAAAAATTTTTGAAGAGAAATAGCAATTGTACGGAAAATTTCAATTGGTCATCGTTTAATGCAAATCCCTTTTTCATATATTCTTTTAATATTCCCATAGCCTAGATACGGAATTGTGTACCATGAAGGGATTTTACACGGTAGCCGACGGAGATAATGACGTCAAGGTTATAGCAATCTACATTGTATTTTTGGCCATCTGTGGCAGTGTAGGCAAATTTTGCCCACACTGAATTTTTATCTAATTCCCACTTTTTGAAAATGTTACATGCATGTTTTCCGATAACACTGCGGTCACGTTGAAACAGCTCTGCTATCTGGTCTATGGACAGCCATACAGTATCTTCATAAAAGGTAGTTTCTATCTTGGTTAAGCCATCTTTGGTTGTGTACATAATTATGCTTGAATTTCTTATACAATCAGTATAACATAATGGTCAGTGGCTGAAATCCATAGAATTTAAGTTGCCGATTATAGAAAAAAAGTTTATACTAAGTTTAGACAATGATACACAGAATGAGACAGTGGTCTCAATGTCATGATAAGATAAATAATGAACTGAAAGTGGTGTATTTCCGGATTTTTTCAGGTAATGGAAATCTTTTGGAAAAGCTCATTTTTTATACTCAAATGATGTACAAAGCATCGAGTCAGGTGGCTGCACAAGAATATTCATTTGAGATGAATGCTTACAACAGTTCAAACGATTTTGAGATTGTGTTACGGATTGCAACTTTCAGGCATGATGCAGAAACGTTAGATGAAATAATGCATAAGGAGGTACTTCTTTAAATGCAATATGATTGGATAGATTTTTACACAGAGTTTGCTACTAAGCTTCTTCATTTCAAGACCGATAGAAAGACTCTTATTCAGAAAATATATGCGGTGTATGACGCAACTGGAATTAGTGTTCCGAAACTTGAAAGTGGCGATGAGATTATTGATATTGATCCGTTCACCATCTTTGGTACATTTAACAAAGGAATCACAAATGCTAATAGAATCGCTATTCTTAATGGGATTGCGTCAGAGTTCGAAATTTCTGCAACGGTGCCGAGCAATTTTGATGGAATTCCGGTTCTCAATAATCTGAAAGCGACATTCTATGGATTTAAAGATGATAGAAAAGCAAATGATATTGATAACCTGTGGAGCTTGTTTGAGGTAGCTCTTGCATTGGCTGATAATGACACAGAAGATAATCGTGAGAAATTTTCCAATGCTTATGACAAGGTACATGATCAGCTTTGTATTCGCTGGAATATTACGATGGCTCTTTATTGGATTCGCCCTTATACATTTATCAACTTGGATTCCAGAAATCGATGGTTTATATCTAATGCTCAGAATATGCCGGGCGAATTTGTTGTAGCCGCTGAGAAGAAATTGAAGAAAGTTCCATATGCAGCAGATTATCTTGAAATAAAGGATCTGTGTAAAAAAGTTCTGGAAGCGGGGCAATATGAATACAAGAGCTTCCCAGATTTATCTTATATGGCATGGGTTATATCTGAGAAAGTAAATCAAGAGAAGTCTATTGAAAAAGGAAAAAAGACTTCTAAAGCAGAATTTCTCAAATGGTTTATGCCATTATTACAGGCACTACGTGATCTGGGAGGCTCTGCGACACCGGTAGAGGCAAGAAAAAAAATCATTGAAAACGAACACCTGTCGGATGATGTGATAAACGAAACAAGAGGCAAAACGAAAGTTAACAAATTTGAAAATGAAGTTGCTTTTGCAAGAAATTATCTTGTCGGAGCAGGATACATCGATAAGAGCGTAAGAGGTGTGTGGACACTTACGGAAGCAGGCAAGTCAGTGGAGTTAACAGCTGAGATGGCATCGGATATTTTCAAAAAAGGGGTCTCTGATGCAAAGAGTAAGAAAACGAATGATAGTGATGCTCTTGCAGATAGTGATGTCGATACTATTCATTACTGGATTTATGCTCCGGGACAAAACGCTGATAAATGGGAAGAGTGTTATAAGAACGGTTATATGTTGCTGGGCTGGGGTGAGATTGGAGATCTTGGAATATTCAGTTCTAAAGATGAAATGAAACAGCAGATGAAGCAGGAATATGGCGATAGCAGCTCTTATAAGAATTCAGCTCATGCCACATGGCAGTTTGTCCATGATATCAAGGTTGGCGACATTGTATTTGCGAAGAAAGGAAACAATGGCATTCTTGGTAAAGGAATAGTTGAGTCTGACTACGAATATGATGCTGATCGTACAGACGAGTATTCAAATGTCAGAAAAGTTAACTGGATCAATAAGGGAAATTGGACAATTAACCATCAGGCACCGCAGAAAACATTGACTGATATTACTCCATATAGTGATTTTGTGCAGGAAATCAAAGACTTATTTGAAGACGATGATATGGTTGACGACGAGCAGGAACTTACCTATCCAGAGTACACAGCAGAAAATTTCTTGGATGATGTCTATATGTTTGAAGAAGACTATTCCAGATTAGTTGGTTTGCTTAGAAACAAGAAAAACATTATTTTGCAGGGAGCTCCAGGGGTGGGAAAAACATATGCTGCCAAGCGTCTGGCTTATTCCATGATGGGTGTAAAAGATATAGAGCGTGTGATGATGGTGCAGTTTCACCAGAGTTATTCATATGAAGACTTCATTATGGGGTTTCGCCCATCTTCTACAGGGTTTGAACTGAAGAAGGGAGCATTCTATAACTTCTGTAAGAAGGCCGAGATAGATAGTGATAATGAGTATTTCTTTATCATTGATGAAATCAATCGCGGTAATTTGAGTAAGATCTTCGGTGAGCTGTTTATGCTGATTGAAAACGATAAACGCGGAAATGCGTTGCAGCTTCTGTATTCCGATGAAAAATTTGCGGTTCCGGAGAATGTCTATATCATTGGTATGATGAATACCGCAGACAGAAGCCTTGCTATGTTGGATTATGCACTTCGTAGAAGATTTGCTTTCTTTGATATCAAGCCAGGGTTCGAGACGCCGGGGTTCCGAGAGTATCGCATGGCATTAGACAATGAGAAGTTCAACAAGCTGATTAGCTGTGTAGAGAATTTGAACGGAGTGATTGCTTCTGATGAATCTTTAGGTGAAGGATTCTGCATCGGACACAGTTATTTCTGTAATTTACAGCCAGATACAATCAACGATGATTGGCTTTATGGTGTTTTGGAATATGAACTGATACCGCTATTGAAAGAATACTGGTTTGATGAACCTATGAAGGTGAAAGATTGGAGTGAAAATCTAAGGAGCGCGATTAAGTGATACCTATACAAAACATTTATTATATGCTGTCATATGCTTTTCAGATATTGAATGAGCAGGGCTATAGGAATATAGCCACAGAACAATTTGATAATACTGCTGAGCTGATGGCGGCTATCTTAGAAAAAGGTATCGCGAATCAGCTAAAGCGAGGACTAGGTAAAGAATATATTCCGCAGACGGAAGCACTTTCTTCTCTGCGAGGAAAGATTGATATTGCAGAGTCAATCAAGACACAGTCAATGCTGCGGAAACAGCTAATCTGTACATACGATGAGTTCTCTGTTAACAGCACAATGAACCAGATTATAAAATCTACAGTTGAACTTCTCCTGTGTTCAAATATATCAAAGAAGCGTAAGAAGAATCTAAGAAAGTTAATGATATATTTCGGTGAAGTTGATTTCATTGACTTGCATACGGTAAATTGGAATGTTCAGTACAATCGGAACAATCAGACTTATCGTATGCTAATCTCGATATGCTATCTAGTAGTAAAGGGGCTGCTGCAAACACAATCAGATGGAAGCAAAAAGTTGATGGACTTTCTGGATGAGCAGAGAATGTGTAGATTATATGAGAAGTTTATCTTGGAATATTACAGGAAAGAATTCAAAAACCAGATAGCTGCGAATGCATCACAGATTCCATGGCAGCTGGATAACGAAGAAAACGCTATGCTTCCAGTGATGCAGAGCGACATTATGCTCCAGCGTGGGGATAGAGTTCTTATCATTGATGCTAAGTACTATGAGCATAGTATGCAGGTACAGTTTAACAAGCATACACTTCACTCGGCTAATCTTTATCAGATTTTTACTTATGTGAAGAATAAGGAATACGAATTGAGAGAGAAGGATCATACAGTTTCAGGAATGCTTTTGTATGCGAAGACTGATGAAGAAATATATCCAAATAATGTATATCAGATGAGTGGTAACCAGATTACTGTCAGGACACTGGATTTGAATTTACCATTTACAGAAATAGCAGAGCAGCTAGATACAATAGCAAAATTGCATTTCAGTTTATAAAAGAGGCATCCTAGTTGAAAAAGAAAAAGACGAAATAACAATCCGCTCCAGCGCAGCGGAATACTTAACCAATCAATGAGCATATTAAGAAGATTTATTCCGACTCAGAGCTTGAGGAAGATTCAACTATACGGAATTTCCGAATAGTTCAAACCGAAGGTTCTCAAATATGCTGAAAGTTTACAAATCTAAATAAAAAACTGTTGATGCAAGGATCATGTAGAGATACATGGTCCTTTTGTTGTGCAAATATCACAAAAAACAAATGCAGATTTTGTGATGGGTTACGCGCTTAACCTTTGTAAAATCCACATTTCTGTTGTACCATATAATCAGAAGATAAGAAAAAAGGGAGATTGATATGGCACTAAACAGGGTTCGGATTGCAGATGTTGCAGATGCACTTGGTCTTAGTACGGCAACTGTCTCAAAAGTGATTCACGGCAAAACAGAAAAGATTTCGGATGAAACGGTAAAACGTGTCCAGCAGGAGCTTGAACGCTCAGGGTATATCCCAAATATGGCGGGCATTCTGCTTGCCAGAAATAATTCAAGAATCATCGGTGTGGTGGTGAATGACAATGAAAAGTATGAAGGCAGGGTTTTAGAGGATGGATTTGTGATGTCATCGCTTAATGCACTTTCCCATGAGGTAAATGAAAAAGGATATTTTCTGATGATAAAAACGACATCTGACATCAGTGAGATTCCGGTGTTTGCATCTATGTGGAATATGGATGGGCTGATTCTGATGGGCTTTTGTGAAGCCGATTATGAGAAGCTGAGAAACCAGATGAGGATATCGTTTGTAGTGTATGACGGTTATTTTGAAAAATGCTCCAAGGTGGTCAATCTGGTCATCAATCATTATGATGGCGGTTATCAGGCGGGGAAATATTTAAAGGAGCTGGGACATAAAAAAGCATTGTGCATAGCGGACAATTTCATCTGCATGGATAAAGAGCGCATCGAGGGCTTTAGCAAAGCCTTTGGAGCAGGGGAAACATTAAGGTGGGAAATACCAAAGACGGAAAAGGAAAGAACGTGCTTTTATGAGGAGAAATATAGTGAGCTGATAAAAAGCAATGTTACCGCTGTTTTTGCAGTATCGGATTTTTATGCACTTGAGTTTATGCGGTTTTTGCAGGGAAAAGGCATACAAATTCCAAAGGATATCCAGATAATAGGTTTTGATGACAATCTGGCAAGCAGGGAAAGTAATCCTGCGCTTACAACGATTCATCAGGAGGCGCCTCTTAGGGCAAAAACTGCAATTAAGTGTCTTGAGGCAATGCGCGATGGTGCGGAATGTGAGACAGAAATTGTGTTGCCGGTTGAGTTAATAAAAAGAGAAAGTACGAGGAAATTATAATGTCAAAGTTTATGAAATCATTGTGTAAAATAGCAATTCCTGTTACATTGCAAAGCATGCTGCAGGCATCATTTTCAATTGTAGACCAGATTATGATAGGGCAGCTGGGAGAGACTAATATATCGGCAGTTGGATTATGTGGAAATTTTTCTCTCATTTTTTCAGTGGTAATCGGTGCTGTGAGCACGGTTGCGGGGATATTGATCGCACAGTTTATCGGTGCGGAGGATACAAAAGAGGCATGGTGCAGCTTTGATGTCAGTCTCATTTGTGGAATTATGATATCAGCATTATTTCTGTTTGCAGCAGGAGTTTTTCCGTCGTGGATTCTCGGTTTGTATACAAAGGATGTGAGTATTGTAAATACCGGCGCGGTATATTTCAGGATTGTAGCGTTTTCCTATATTCCAATGGCAGTCAGTAATATTTTATCCTCATGGCTGCGCTGTAAGGAGCATGCCACGATACCGTTTTTGGCAAGCTTTGGGGCAGTTGCTGTAAACACAGGTCTTAATTATCTGATGATATTTGGAAAATTGGGATTGCCGTGTATGGGAATAAAGGGAGCTGCGATTGCAACACTTATTTCGCAGTTATTTAATCTTGTAGTTATTGTCATCGGATTTGCTTTATGTATCAGGAAGGATGGAGATAAACCGGTATGGTCATTGCATTTCCGTAAAATTACTATAAAGGACTATCTGGTCATGATTATGCCGATTCTAATCAGTGAGTTTTTGTGGAGCCTCGGACAAAATGTGGAGTCTGCCGTCTATGGTCATCTGGGCACATCAAATCTGGCAGCGTACACACTTACCTGCCCGATACAGGGGCTTATCGTAGGAGCGCTTAGCGGTTTGTCGGCGGCTGCAGGTGTGATGGTCGGCAAGAGACTTGGCAGGAAAGAATACGATGAGGCTTACACAGAATCGAAGAAGATAATGTATGCAGGCTTAGCCGGTGCGGTAGCCGTATCGACATTGCTCATTCTTCTGGCAGGAGTATATACAGGGCTGTATCGTGTAGATGGCAGCGTAAAAGAGCTTGGAAAGATACTGCTTATTGTATTTGCCCTATATGCACCAATCAAGGTGGAAAATATGATACTTGGCGGCGGAATTATAAGAAGTGGCGGCAATACAAAAATCATTATGGTGATTGATATTGTCGGCACATGGTGCATCGGAATCCCACTGTGTCTGCTTGCAGCGTATGTATTTAAGTGGGGCATCGTTGGTGTGTATACATTACTTACCACGGAAGAAATATTCAGGCTGGTTGTATCGCTTGTTATTTTTAAGAGGCGCAAGTGGATGATTAGTTTATCGTAGAGTGTGTCTTAATTCAAAAGGAATACCATGTTCCGATTGCAGATTCCCGCTTGACTTAAATTAACATCTCAAATATAATAATTGTATACATCAGAAAACGTTCACTCTTCACCGGATGAGTGGTTAAAGCGTCTGGGAGCAAATCGTAGGTGCAGTAATTTACACTGTAAGATTTGTTTCCGGGCGCTTATTTATTTTGGAGGATAGATGCAATATGAATAAGAAAAAAGAATTATTGGTACAGATTATGTGGGAGCTTGCAGGAAGCATCTTTTATGCAATTGGTATATATAACTTTGCGTTGCAGGCAGAGTTTCCTATGACAGGCTTTTCAGGTATTTCGATTATTTTATACAGGCTGTTTAATATTTCCATTGGTTTATCAACGGTGCTGCTTAATATTCCGGTTGCGATACTATGCTGCAAATTATTGGGAAGGAAATTCTTTGTAAGCTCAATCCGCTGCATGCTTTTGTCTTCGTTTATTGTTGACTATGTTGCGCCGTTATTTCCGGTGTACCAGGGCGACAGACTGCTTGCGGCATTGTGCACAGGTGTCTTTTGTGGAATAGGGTATGCCATGATTTATACAAGAAATTCGTCAACAGGAGGAGCTGATTTTATCATCATGGCTGTAAAGGCATTGAGGCCTCATTTGTCGATGGGAAATATCTCTTTTCTTACTGATGTCGGAATTATTCTGGTGGGAGGATTTTTGTTTAGAGATATTGACGGAATGATTTACGGCATGATAGTGAATATATTGTCTGCGGTTGTCATTGATAAAATGATATACGGTATGAATTCAGGCAAAGTAGCCTTTATCGTCACAAAGAACGGAAAGAGAATATGTGATGTGATTGATGAATGCAGTCAGCGCGGAAGCACTATTCTTAAGGCACAGGGAGGATATAAGCAGGACGATATCCAGGTGGTAATGTGTGCATGCAACAGTAAGGAAATGTACCAGGTGCGTAAATCCGTAAAAGATGCAGATCCGGACTCCTTTATTGTGGTTGTTGAGTCACATGAGGTGCACGGAGAGGGCTTTAAAATGACGAATATTGGAGAAGCAGACAGCTGAAAATATAGTGCAAAGATTGTATTTTAGCTTGAAAATCGCTATACTAATATAAGGGTATAGCGATTTTTTGACTGAAATTTTATATTTGGGAGGTAATTACATGTTAGAAAACTGGATTAAACCACAGATTCCGGAGGAGGAAGAGCTTGATGAAAGACTGCGTGCAGCACGCTCAAGAATGTCTGTTTTACAGATGCAGATTAAGGAGCATGGACTGCCTGTGCTTGTACTGTTTGAGGGCTGGGGCACTGCAGGAAAGGGCAGCGTGCTCGGTAAGGTAATCAAGAATATTGATCCGCGATTTTTCAAGGTGGCAACCATGGACGAGCCGACAGAGGAGGAAAAGCGCAAGCCTTTTTTATATAGATATTTTGTAAAGATTCCGGCAAAGGGCAAGCTTGAGTTTCTTGATTCCGGCTGGATGGATGAGGTAGTAAATGGTATTTTGCATGATGATATGGGAGAGAAGGAGTATAAAAAGAAAATAGAGAGTGTGAAGCGCTTCGAGCGTCAGCTGACTGACAATGGTTACCTTGTTATGAAGTTTTTCTTCCAAATCAGCAGAAAGGAACAAAAAAAGCGTATCGAGGTATTAAAACAGGATGAGGATACCAGATGGCGTGTCAGTGGAGGTGAAGACTGGCAGAATAAGCATTATGACAAGTGTCTGCAGGTGTTTGACAGATATCTGAATGACACAAATGCACCTGCAGATCCATGGTATATAGTTGATGCAAAGAATAGAAAATGGGCTGAGCTTCAGGTGCTTGAGACGCTTGTTAGCGGAATTGAGACTGCACTTAAAAACAGCAATCTTGCTGTGCCGCTGTTACAGAATGTGTTTCCGCTTGAGAAGCTTCCAAAGCTTTCTGAGATATCGCTTGACAAGGAGCTATCTGAGGAGGAATACAAAAAGGAGCTCAAAAATCTGCAGTCTAAGCTTAGCGAGCTGCATAACAAGCTCTACAGGCGAAAGATTCCTGTTGTCATAGCATATGAGGGCTGGGATGCAGCCGGAAAGGGTGGAAATATAAAGAGAATCACAGAGGCACTGGATCCGAGAGGCTTTGAGGTGCATCCGATTGCAAGCCCGCTGCCCAACGAGAAGGCCAGACACTATCTGTGGAGATTTTGGAACCGTCTTCCTAAGACAGGGCATATAGCTATTTTTGACCGTACATGGTATGGCAGGGTGATGGTAGAAAGACTCGAGGGCTTTTGCAGCGAGAATGAATGGCAGCGTGCCTATAACGAGATTAATGAATTTGAAAAGGAGCTATCAGACTGGGGAGCTGTCATCATAAAGTTCTGGGTGCAGATTGATAAGGATACACAGCTGGCAAGATTTGAGGAACGCCAGAATACTCCGGAAAAGCAATGGAAGATTACCGACGAGGACTGGAGAAACAGAGAAAAGTGGGATCTGTATGAGGGTGCTGTGAATGAGATGCTAAAGAAAACCAATACCACTTATGCGCCATGGCATGTGCTTGAGTCAAACGACAAGAAATATGCGAGAATCAAGGCACTTAGGATTGTGATTGATGCGATTGAAGCTGCTTTGGATGATAAATCACATAAAAAATAAAACAGATGTATATAAACAAAAGATATGTAAATATGTAAAAAGGAGCCGGATTAAATCCGACTCCTTTAAAGTGTTGGTAAATTAATTTGGGTACAAAAAATGCGCCTCCAGGGGCTCGAACCCTGCACACCCTGATTAAGAGTCAGGTGCTCTACCAAATGAGCTAGAGGCGCAAACATCTGTGTGAATATCTGTGTCACACGGACAAATGATATTATACACAGGGTTTTACAAAAATGCAAGTACTTTTTTAAAAAAATTTTAAAAATTATAAAAATGACTTTAAAACATTAAGAACTCCGTTTTCCCAGTAAGGCGCACAGGTGTGTTTTGCGGCTGCGATAACCTCCTGGCGGGCGTTTGATACGGCATAGCTTATTCCTGCATTTTGAAGCATCTCAATATCATTCAGATTGTCACCGAAGCAGCATACCTCGTCGGGAAGCAGGTCGAATCTGTCTATGAGATATGAGAGAGCAGTCCATTTGCTTACACCCTTTGCGTTGCAGTCTACCCATTCCTTTCCGGCGGCTGCCAGGTGTGCTTTTTTATTCCATGCCGGAATGAAAACCGGTGTACACAGCTCTTCGCATTTGTCGGGATGAAAGACCGTGAATTTGATGATATCATTTCTGTCAAGCCTTGTGATGTCATCAACCTCGCGCATTTCAAAACCGTATGAATCACGGAGCAGGTGGAAAACAGGGCTGCCACCATCCTCTGCATAGCAGAAATCCGGCGTGGCGGCAAAGTAATCGCATGCCGGCAGCTCATCGCGCACCATCCGGCACATGTTCTTCCATATATCCTCGTCCATAGGATAGGTTTTTAGGATTTCCTTTGGAGTGCGAACGACAGTTCCTCCGTCTGTTATATACAAAAGCTTGTGCTTTATCGGAGCAAACAGCTTCAGCTCGCTTGAAAACTGTCTGCCGGAGCAGACTACAAATATTATTCCTTTATCTATGAGTCTGTCGATGACAGACATGTACTCAGGATCTATGAGCAGAGTGCCGTCCTTTACAAGTGTTCCGTCTATATCTGTTGCTATTAGTTTTATCATTATTTATCTCCCAGAGCGTATATCTTTTGAATATTCAACAATATTATTATAAGAAATTATAATCTCATATGCAAGATACTTATTTTGTATTACTGTTTGTAAAAGAAAAACAGACCAAAAAAACAGAACATATTGAAAGTTTCCGGTTCATATTGTATCATAGTAATACTGGCTTCATCTTCAATGCGTTGAAGCAATGAAAACTAAGGGGACGATATTTACTATGATAGTAGCACTTATTGAGAAAATTTATTCTTTTTTGTGGGGAGATCTGATACACATTCCACTGCCCGGTGGTGGGAGCGTGGGAATCTCTCTTCTCATAATTCTTTTGATTCCGACAGGAATTTATTTTACTGTAAGGACAAGGCTTTTACCAATCAGAATGTTTCCGGACATGATAAAGGCACTGACCGGTAAAAAGGAAAACAAGGACAGCCTGTCCACGTTCCAGACGCTCATTGTCTCTACGGCGACGAGAGTAGGCATGGGTAATCTGGTTGGTGTTGTGGCTGCCATATCCGTGGGAGGCGCAGGTGCGGTTTTCTGGATGTGGATAACAGCCATTATCGGTTCATCTACGGCTTTTGTGGAGGCTACACTGGCACAGCTTCACAAGGAGCCGGATCCTTTGTACTCAGGCTACCGTGGAGGTCCGGCATATTACATACACCACTACTGTGAGGACAAATCAGGCAAAAAGAAAAAACATGTAGCTATAGCTGTTTTGTTTGCCATATCGGGACTGATCTGCTGGTGCGGTATCAGCCAGGTTATAAGCAATTCTGTCACCTCATCCTTTGAAAATGCATTTGGCATACCACCTATTTATACTACAATAATTCTGGTGGCAGTGGCTGCTGTAATAGTGCTCAGAAAAAATGCTACGGTAAAGGTACTCGACATAGTTGTTCCTATCATGGCGGTGTGCTATTTTGCCATAACCATTTTTATTATCATAAAAAATATAGGCATGATGCCATCAGTTTTTTCAAGGATATTTGAGGAAGCCTTTGGTATCAGGCAGGTGGCTGCGGGAGGCTTTGGAGCAGTGCTCATGAACGGTGTAAAGAGAGGCCTTTTTTCAAATGAGGCAGGCTCAGGCTCAGCTCCATGTGCTGCAGCGGCGGCAGAGTGCGATACTCCTGTAAAGGCAGGACTGACGCAGGCGCTCGGTGTATTCATAGATACGATAGTGATCTGCAGCTGTACGGCAATGATCATGCTCACAGTACCGGAGAATATAGTATCAGGCAAAGAGGGCATGGATTTATTACAGTCGGCTATGAGGTATCATCTTGGAGATTTTGGAGTTATTTTTATAGCAGTCACATTGTTTTTATTCAGCTTTTCCACCTTCCTCGGTATACTTTTTTATGCAAGGAGCAATGTTGCATACCTGTTTGGTGACAATTGGATTTCACAGACACTGTACAAGGTGCTGGCTCTTGTTATGCTGTTTATAGGCGGTATCGCGGCATACACATTTGTCTGGGATCTGGGAGATGTGGGAATCGGTCTTATGACTATATTCAATACAGGTATTCTCTATCTGATGGGCGGACAGGCAATAAAGGAGCTGCGGGGCTTCGAGGAGCGCAAAGCACAAAGCAATAGTCGATGCTCACAGCAGGGTGAGAACGTAACGCAATAGCAATAGGAGAGATATAAATATGAAAAGAGAATCCTTTAAATCACGTCTGGGATTTATACTGGTAAGTGCAGGATGCGCTATAGGCATAGGCAATGTCTGGCGTTTTCCGTATGTGACAGGTCAAAACGGTGGAGGTATTTTTGTGCTGTTTTACCTTATATTTCTGGTATGCATGGGGCTTCCGGTGCTTACCATGGAGCTTGCTGTAGGCCGTGCCAGCAGAAAAAGTGCTGTGATGAGCTACAAGGCGCTTGAGAAGGAGGGCAGTAAATGGCACATTCACGGATGGATAGCCATGCTTGGCTGCTACATGCTTATGATGTATTACACAACAGTCTCAGGCTGGATGGTTGCGTATTTCTTTAAATTTTTAAAGGGAGATTTTACATCAGGCATGAATGCGGATGACACGGCGGTTGCATTTGGAAACCTCCTTGCAGATCCAAAGCAGATGGCTTTCTGGATGATAGTTACGGTAGTGCTTGGATTTTGGGTATGCAGCCGTGGTCTGCAGAATGGACTTGAGAAAATCAGTAAATTTATGATGAGTGCGCTGCTTTTGCTTATTATAGTGCTCGCGGTGCACAGCATTACGCTTTCAGGTGCGTTAGAGGGAGTGAAATTCTATCTTGTTCCAAATCTGGATGCGGTTTCTGAAATTGGAATAAAGAATGTCATAACAGAAGCCATGAATCAGGCATTTTTTACGCTTAGCCTGGGCGTAGCTGCGATGGAGATATTCGGCAGCTATATGGAAAAGGACCACACTCTGGCAGGGGAGGGCGCCAAAATATGTGCTCTCGATACATTTGTTGCTATCATGTCAGGGCTTATCATTTTCCCGGCATGCTTCAGCTACGGAGTGGAGGTAGGCGCAGGTCCGAGTCTTATCTTTATCACTTTGCCAAATGTATTTGTAAATATGCAGGGAGGCCGCATATGGGGATGTCTTTTCTTCATGTTTATGACCTTTGCCAGCTTTTCAACCGTAATCGCGGTATTTGAGAATATTATGTCATTTGCCATTGATATGTTTGGCTGGTCCAGAAAAAAGGCTGCACTCGTAAACGCAGTGATAATACTCATTGCAAGTATGCCGTGTGTGCTTGGATACAACGTGTGGAGCAGTCTGCACCTTATAGGAGGCAGGGATGTGCTTGACAGCGAGGATTTTATAGTTAGTAATCTGCTTCTTCCGATTGGCTCACTTGTCTATCTGCTTTTTTGTGTGACAAAGTGGGGCTGGGGCTTTGATAAATATATAGATGAGGCAAATACCGGAGCGGGACTTAAGATTTCGAGGAAGCTTAAGCCGTATTTTCAGTTCATACTGCCACTTTTGATTTTGTTTATTTTTATACAGGGATTGATATAGTTACATATTTTTAATCAGACAGGAGAGTGTAAAACATGTTAGATCAGAATACTTTTATAGAGACAGTACAGAGCGTTGCCGAGATTATCCGTACATCAGCGGAGCCTATTGGCAGAGATGAAATCATGTCTTATTTTAAGGATATGGAGCTCAATAAGGCGCAGGAGGATATGGTTTTTGAATTTCTCATCACACCGCATGAACAGGAGGAGAGTGCAGGTGATTACGAGGATGAATCACATGAGGACGAATTACATGAGAATGAAGAGTCTGAAAATGATACCTTGAACAATGTAATTTACTCAGAAGGTGATTCAATGGATGCCATAGCCGGTGGGAAGAATAATAAGCCAGAGCAGGATAATGAAGCTGAGCCTGATATAGACGAGGACAGTCTCATCCCGGATTCACCTATGTTTAGGATGTATCTTGAGGAGCTTGAGGAGATACCTGATTACACAAAGGCTGAGCAGGACGATATGTACAAAAAGCTGCTCGCAGGTGATGAGAGTGTGATACACACTATATCAAATTTCTGGCTTAAAAGTGTGCTTGCCATGGCAAAGAAGCTGGCTGTTACCTCAGAGGGCTTTGAGGATGTAGTACAGGAGGGAAACATGGGGCTTTTCATGTGTCTTACCGAGCTCTGCGGCTGTGGGGATGAGATAGATGTGGAAAAAGAGCTTTTGGATGCCATAGAGGAGTCTATGAAAGCGTGTATCAGGGAACAGACAGGTGAGGATGAGAGCGAGAATACTGTGGTAGGAAAGGTTTCCTTGGTAAACCGTGCAGTGGAGAAATTAAAATCCGATAAGGGCTTTGAGCCGAGCCTTAGTGAGCTTTCAGGCTACACCGGTGTGGATGAGGAAGAGCTTGAAAACCTTCTTGAGCTTATCAAAAAGGCTGATGTGGAGAAAAATAAACAGGACAGTAAATAATCTGTGTCATTTGTAGATTTGTGTCATATATTAAACCATACCTGAATATATGAAAGGATGGAAAATATATGGCACGATTTACTAATCAGGCACAGCTTCGTTATGGCAACAATGTGGCCAATTCAAATATAGCAGTCGGAGAAATACTCGAGGTGCTTTCTGCTACGAAAACGGCAGTCAAAAACACCTACAATCAAAACGATACAATAACCTATGTGGTGAGCATCGTAAACTCCGGAAATACCGCGATAAACGGTTTGACACTTTCTGACAATCTAGGTGCTTATACCTTTAACACCAACACTCTTGTACCATTAACCTATGTGAATAACACCGCAAAATACTATACAAACGGCACACTCCAGGCAGCGCCTGCAGTAACCCAGGGACCGCCTCTTAGCATCACAGGCATAAGTGTCCCGGCAGGGGGCAATGCAACTGTCATCTATGAGGCAGCGTTAAATGAGTATGCTCCTCTTGGTACAGAGGCATCTGTCACAAACACTGCTACAGTAAGCGGCACAGGAATCACTCCGGTTACAGCAGCAGAGACAGTAAATGCCGAGGCTGCACCAAATCTTGCGATTACAAAGTCTGTAAGTCCGGTACCGGTAACGGAAAACGGTACACTGACCTATACCTTCAGGATTCAAAACTACGGAAGTGTTGCGGCAACAAACACTACAGGCGTGGTTATAACAGACACATTTGCTCCGGTTTTGAACAATCTGACAGCGGCATTAAACGGCACAGCCTGGACTGCAGCTACGGATTATACCTACAATGAGGCGACGGGCACATTTTCGAGCACGGCAGGTGCAATCACTGTTCCGGCGGCAACCTACACACAGGATAGCACAACAGGAGCGTGGGTTGTTACACCGGGCGAGAGCACACTTGTCATCACAGGAACCGTGTAGTGGCAGAGGTGATTAATAAGGTTTAAGAATTGTTTAATTTAGTGGGATAAAAGTTGAAAAATATATGCAAACTATGTAAAATAAATATAGCTGTTTATGAATAAGATGATGCAGATAATCATCAGCAGTTTAAATTGATTAACCGGGGGATAAGACAAATGAATAATGCACAGTTAGTGATAGACGAAGTAAAAAAGGCAGTAAAGGGCAAGGATGATTGTATCATCAAGGCATTTGCTGCCTTTTTGGCAGGTGGACATATACTGCTTGAGGATGTGCCGGGAGTGGGCAAGACCACGCTTGCAGTAGCCTTTTCAAGGGCGATGGCTCTTGTGAATCACAGGGTACAGTTTACTCCGGATGTGCTGCCTGCGGATATTCTTGGCTTTTCGATGTATCAGAAGCAGACCGGATCATTTGTGTACCGCGAGGGTGCTGTGATGTGCAATCTGTTTCTGGCAGACGAGATTAACAGGACAAGTCCCAAAACACAGTCGGCACTTTTGGAGGTCATGGAGGAAGGAAATGTCACTGTGGATGGCGAGAGTAGAAAAGTCCCAAAGCCGTTTATAGTAATGGCCACGCAAAATCCAAAGGGAAGCGCCGGCACACAGCTGTTGCCGGAGTCGCAGCTTGACAGGTTTATGATATGCATGAGCATGGGATATCCTTCACATGAAGCTGAGGTGGATATCGCAAAGGGCAGGAGTGTGAAGGCGGATGAGTATACGATAAGGCCTGTTATGAATGCACAGGGGCTTGTTGAAATGCAGGGAGAGGTTGAGCAGGTGTTTATCCATGACAGTATTTATTCATACATTGTGGATCTGGTTGATGCGACAAGGACGAGTCCGTATATTGAGCTTGGGGTGAGCCCGAGAGGTACGATTGCGTGTGTGAGGATGGCAAAGGCATATGCGTATCTAAATGGGCGAAGCTATGTCATACCGTCTGATGTGGTTTCTGTATTTGCGGATGTGACAAAGCACAGAATTGTGCTAAATACCAAGGCGAGAGTGTCACACGTATCAGAGCTTTCAGTGATAGATGAGATACTAAAGGCTGTTAAGCAGCCGACAACTTATGTGAAAAAGGCAGGTAATCGTGATTAGTTTTTTGATAGGAATAATTACTGCAGCAGTAGTTTTTTATATGTCGATGATATACGGCAATGCCGCGCTGGCGCTTTTGGGCAGCTTTATGTGTGTGTTTATGGCACTGACATTTATAGCATTGCTTGTAAAGGCCCATAGGGCAGTGGCAGCTATAAATATTCCGATAGCTATCGCCACACAGGGGGATAGCATCAGGGTAAGCCTTTCCTGCCGGCTGAAGGAGGCTGGCTTTGATGGTGTTAAATACCGTGTAAAGGTGAAAAATAATTTATCCGGCGAAAAAAGTACAAGATGGCTGTCTGGAGGCAATGATTTTTTGTACAGCACGAAGTGGTGCGGTAATTATGAATTTGAGCTTGCAAGGATAAAGCTATATGATTTTTCGAGGCTTTTTTATGTCACGAAAAGAGTTAAAAAATATGCAAATGTTGAGGTGATTCCGCAGATTGATGAGATTCCTGTGAGGATAACGGACAGAGTGAGAAATTTCTTTGGGGATTCGGATATCTATGATGATATAAGACCCGGGTATGATCCGTCGGAGCTGTTTGATGTCAGAGAGTTTCAAAACGGTGACAGGCTGCAGAGTGTGCACTGGAAGCTTTCTGCAAGGACAGATGAGCTGATGGTAAAGGAAAACAGCCTGCCAAAGGCATGTGCCGTGGCCGTAGTCGCTGACTTCAGGGGGATAAAGAAGGGCAGACAGGCAGATGCTTTTATGAGGCTTCTTGTCTCGCTTTCCTTTTCATTTATGGATCAAAAATGCCCTCATTATGTGGCATGGTATGATACCTTAATAAACGATATTGTGAGAGCCCGAGTGGATGATGAGGAGGGCTTTTATATATTCTTGAACAGTTTTCTTAAAATAAAGCCGGATACAAAGACGGATGCGCGTTTTTTGTATGAGGAAAAGTACAGGGCAGAAAGGCTTGTATGTCTGCTTACTGTGGACGGAAGGCTTCAGATAAAAAAGGGAGAGGAGATAGTTGGCAGAGCAGATGAAAAAAACGAGATTGTCATTTAGGAAAAACTGCTGGCAGAGGTCTGATACAAATGAGATAAAGCCTGATTACAATAATGCGTTTACAGTGCTAAGTGTCCTGCTTACGGAGCTTGCCAATGCTGCAGCAGCAGTATTTCTTACGGTATGTGCGGTGTCTGTTGTGAATACGACTATTTCCCATGTGAGGTGTCCGTATTATGTGTATGTATGGCTGTTTATTTTTTCGGTGATAAGCGGCTTTATAAACAGGCTTACAGCGCTTGATGCAAGAAGGTGGGTGCGCCATACGATAAATACAGGTCTGCTGCTTGTATTTTTGCTTGGAGTGTTTATTGCAAACTGGCAGGCTGCGGCGCATATAAAAGCCGGCTTTTTATATGTAAAGGGCAGGTATCTTGAGATAATAAATGTGTACTATGGCACTTCGTTTGCATGCCAAAAGGGCGATAAAGCCTTTGCAGGGGCATTTGTGGGCTTTGTATCGTTTATAGTAATGCTTTTTCTGGTGACACTTGCGGTTCAAATTAAAAGAAGACGCATGCTCACATTATTTCCAACGCTTTTGCTTGCGGTGCAGCTGTGCGTAGGCAAAAGTCCAAGTGTCAGTGAGGTCGTTATGCTCACGCTTTGTACACTCTGGTGTCTTATCGCAGATGGCAGTGCACGCACAGAGGTAGGATATGAGGCAGATGGCAGTACACATGGCAATGAGGCTTTAAGGATAGTACCGGCGTTTTTATACATGGCGGCAGTGTCAGCAATACTTTTCATATGTGTATTTACATTTAAACCTCTTGCTGATACACTTGCCGATAAAAAGCCACAGATGCTTGCTTTTCAAAAGGATTTGGAGGGCAGCGTAAAGTCGTTCTTCAGCTTGGGAATTGATTTGCAGGATGGCACAGTTAGCAACCACTATCCAAGCTATAGTGGAAAGACGGTGATGACGGTAGAAGCAAAGGCAGGAGCGTCCTCTAATATTTACCTGAGAAGCTTCTATGGTGATACCTATGAGAATGGCAAGTGGATTAAAAAGTCTGATTTTTCACGGATGGAAAAAGAGTATCACGATGCTTCAAGGATGACAGCGTGGCAGAATGCAATCGGATTAGCCACGCTGCTTGATGGTTATTATGATGATGAGACCAATCCGGCCACCGAAAAGTATACAATCACGATGGAGAAGCTTTCCACCAAATACACCTATTTGCCGTACTGTATTGATCCATACAGTATAGATGCCAAGGGTGATATAGATTTTGACGAAGACTTTTTTATCACAAAGGATAAAGGAACAAAGACTATCGAGGTATCGGCGTGTCCCGGCTTTTTCGATGGTAGTCTGGAAACGTCCAGCCTTGAGCCCGAGCAGCCTCTTGAGGTCAACAATGATTTCTATGCGGCATACAATAATTATGTAATGGAAAACTATACTGCAAAGCAGGGCGGAGATGGGATTGTTTCGGAAGATGCAAAGTGGCTTCTTAGGACAGGACAGCTCACAAGCAATATGATGTACACAGGCTATATAAGAGAAAATGATGCTAACAGGATTGCGGCAGCACAGCTGGTGCAGCAGTTTCTGACATCGAAGGCTTTTAAGTACAGCAAAAATCCTCCTTCCACAGGCGGTAAGGATGTGGTTGAGAACTTCCTCTCAAATAGCAGGCAGGGCTTTTGTGTGCATTTTGCATCGGCGGGCACGATGATACTCAGACAGATGGGCGTTCCATGCCGCTATGTAAGCGGATACTGTGCAAAGGGGGACAGCTTCAAATCCGGTGAAAATGATGGGGATATATGCGAGGTGAAGGATTCACAGTCACATGCCTGGGTTGAAATATATCTGGATGATTTTGGATGGATTCCTGTGGAGATGACACCGGGATATTATGAGAACGTGACAGGCGTGAATCAGTTTGACTATATTGGCGTCAATGGAAAGAAAACGAACACTGGTGCTGCTTATCATGATGATACTGAGCAAATGAATGATACTGCGGCAGATGAAGATAAACCGGATGAAGCTGCAGTAAATGAAGATACAGAAAATACAGATGTAAAAAATGATGGCACAGCAAACAGTACATCAAGCCAATTTGTATCAGGTGATGGCAGTGAGAATGCTTTGGGTTCACGGTCAGGTGCTGATAAACGCACAGACACTCATAGCTCAAAAACAGGACTTCATATACCACCGGCGATTTTAAAAACTGTACTCTGTGTGATTTTTCTGACTGCACTTATAGCCGCAATAGTTTACATCAAAAGGCGAAGAAACCTTTTGTGGGAAGCAAGACTTGCCCAAAGAGTGAAAAAGGGCCGCTACAGCAGGGCTGCCATCATGATAAACAACCGCATCTACAAAGGGCTTGGGCATCCTTCAAAAAACAGGACTGATGAGCTTTATCTGGCTAACCTGAAGGAAAAATACTGCGGCCCGGATTATTGCGGAATCCATTGGGACGAGTACATGCGCATCATACAAAAGGCTGTGTATTCATCAGAGGGTATCACAGAGGAGGAATGCATTATGGTGATGGAGACGTGGAGACATCTGGAGAAAAAAGACATTAGACATAATTCACAAAAAAACATGTATAAAAACAGCATGATTAACAAAAAATAAATTCATGGAGAAATTGTGTTGAAATGGTAAAGCTTATGTGATATAAACTTTAACAGACGTGTTACTTTTAGGGAGGCATTTGTCGTACATAACTTTTAACAGGGTTAGTGTATGATAGGTGCCTCCTTTTTTGTCGCTGGAGCAATAAATGATAGGTGCAAATCAGTACATACCCTGCATTTATTAGGAGGAAAAGCTCATGAAAGACAAAATTTTTGGTGTCCTGCAGAGAGTAGGACGAAGCTTCATGCTTCCAATTGCAATCCTTCCGGTAGCAGGCTTGCTTTTAGGACTCGGAAGCTCATTCACCAACACCACAACAATTGAGACTTATGGTTTACAGTGGCTGCTCGGAGATAAGACTATACTCCATGCACTTCTTGTAATCATGAATGCGGTCGGAAGTGCCATATTCGATAACCTTCCGCTTATTTTTGCGGTCGGAGTAGCAATCGGAATGGCAAAGAAGGAAAAGGAAGTGTCAGCACTTTCGGCAGTCATAGCATACTTTGTTATGAATGTGTCAATCAATGCGATGCTCAAGATTTCCGGAAAAATCCTTGCAGACGGAAGCATTGCAAAGGATGTGCTTGATGGAACCATCACATCAGTATGCGGTATCCAGTCACTGCAGATGGGCGTGTTTGGCGGAATTATCGTAGGACTTGGAGTGGCAGCACTGCACAACCGTTTCTACAAGATTGAGCTGCCGAATGCATTGTCATTTTTCGGTGGAACAAGATTTGTGCCTATCATCTCAACAGTGGTATATCTGTTTGTAGGAATTTTAATGTACTTTATCTGGCCGACAGTGCAGAACGGAATCTATGCACTCGGCGGAGTGGTGACAGGAACAGGATATTTCGGAACACTTCTCTTTGGTATCATAAAGAGAGCTCTTATTCCATTCGGACTGCACCATGTATTTTACATGCCGTTCTGGCAGACAGCAGTCGGCGGAACGATGGAGGTTGCAGGACATATGGTTGAGGGTGGACAGAACATCTTCTTCGCACAGCTTGCTGACTCTGCAAACATCACACATTTCAGTGCTGATGCCACAAGATATTTCTCGGGAGAGTTCATTTTCATGATTTTCGGACTTCCGGGAGCAGCACTTGCAATGTATAAATGTGCAAAGCCGGAAAAGAAAAAGCAGGCAGGAAGCCTTTTACTTTCAGCAACACTTGCATGTATGTTTACAGGAATCACAGAGCCTCTTGAGTTCTCATTCCTTTTCGTAGCACCGGCTCTCTTTGCAGTACAGGTAGTGCTCGCAGGAAGCGCATACATGATAGCGCATATTTTAAACATTGCGGTAGGACTTACTTTCTCAGGCGGACTGCTTGATTTCTTCCTGTTTGGTATATTGCAGGGCAATGCCAAGACAAGCTGGATGCTCGTGATTCCGGCGGGAATAGTATATTTCTTACTGTATTACTTTATTTTCAGCTTCCTTATAAAGAAGTTTGATTTCAAGACTCCGGGCCGTGAGGATGACGATACAGAGACAAAGCTCTACACCAAGGCAGATGTAAATGCAAGAAAAACTGCCAAGGATACAAAAGCTTCTGACGACAAAGCGACTGTAGACGAGCTCTCACAGACTATATCACGAGGTCTCGGCGGCAAAGTCAATATCTCAGATGTGGACTGCTGTGCGACAAGGCTTCGTATCACAGTAATAGACCCTGACAAGGTAAACGATGCGCTTCTTAAATCAACAGGAGCATCAGGAGTCGTGCACAAGGGACAGGGCGTACAGATTATCTATGGACCGAGAGTAACGGTAATAAAGTCTGACCTCGAGGATTATCTTTCGAGTGTGACAGAGGAACACTTCGAGGATGACGCAGTAGCAAATAATACAGCTGGCGCAGATGAAGCAAAGAACGAAAGAGCAGCTTCGGCCACTGGTTCAAAAACAGAAGAGTCAAACACAGCTTCAGATAATTCACAGGAATCTGATGTGAAAGAAGCACAGGAAGCCGGCGACGTAAAAGAGCCGACAAGCACAGTCATAATCTCAAGCCCTATGACAGGAGTAGCAGCAGACCTCTCAACAGCGCCGGATGAGGCATTTGCCAGTAAAATGATGGGTGACGGAGCGGTAGTCACACCTGAGGAGGGAGTCGTTGTAGCACCTGAGGATGGAACGGTTTTATTCGTTTTTGATACAAAGCATGCTTTGGGATTTACAACCGACTCAGGAATTGGTATGATAATCCATGTAGGAATTGATACAGTAAAGCTCGAGGGTAAAGGCTTTGACGTACAGGTTGAGGCAGGACAGAAGGTGAAGAAGGGCGATGTGCTTATGAAGCTTGATCTGGATTACTTAAAAGCAAACGCACCATCAGTTACCACTCCTGTCATCTGCACAGAGCTAAAGGATAATCAGAAAATCCGCCTTATCACAGACGGACCGATTAAGGCAGGAGAGCCTCTCTACGCAGTTGACACCTACGAGAAGTAATATAAATGCCGGGGGAATGATATGTACAGAATCACAAAGGTCTTAAATCACAATACAGTGCTTGCGGTAAAGGACAAGAGCGCAAGAGAATATCTGATAGTCGGCAAGGGTGTGGGCTTTGGAAAGAAAATCACACAGTCTATTGAGCCAACGGATGAGGATTCACTGTATGAGCTGACCCAGACAAGGGATAGAGGGCCGGCAAAGGACATAGTAAAATCCATTGAGCCGGAGTATCTTGAGATAGCAAACACACTGCTAGATGATGCAGAGCATGAGTTTGGACATATAGACAGGAGCATATTGTTCCCTATGGCAGATCATATAGCATTTGCCGTAAAGCGTATGGAAAACAAAGAACAGATCAGCAATCCTTTAAACGATGACATTCGTGTGATGTTTTATAAGGAATACAAGATAGCTGAGAATATACGTCATATACTAAAGGATAAAAAACAAATTGATATAATTGATGATGAGATTGGCTACATTACTCTTCATATTCATACATCCTTAAACAATTCAAAGGTATCGGATGCCATGGAGATGGCGGCAGCAGTTCGAAAATGCGCCACATTTATAGAGGAAAAGATTGGAAAGCACATAGACGTCACTACTATGGCCTACAACCGCCTCATGAACCATATCCGCCACATGGTATCAAGAGCCGCGACCGGAGAGAAATTAAAGGTTGATCTCAATCAGTTTATCGAGAAAAATTACCCGGAGTCATTCGCACTTGCAGGTGAGATATGCAAGGAGCTTGGAAAGGACTTAAATCATGAGTTTCTGGACAATGAGACAGGCTACCTTGCCATACATATCGAGCAGATTAAGTGCGATGAGATGGTAAGTGAATGATAAAATGTGAAAACCTTCCTGCATATTAGGTTATGTGTGGGAAGGTTTTTTCGTGAAAAAAGTACTGTGATGGAAGAAATGAATGGGGATTTGCGTAAGAAAATAGATATAACGAATGGGGATTTGCGTAAGAAAATAGATAAAGCGAATGGGGATTTGCGTAAGATTATGTACAAATCCTCCTTAGTGTGATACACTATATACTTGTATCAACAACCAATTGACACAAAATACATACGAAAATCAATTTAAAGGAGATATATATACCATGAAACTCGGAATCGTCGGACTTCCGAACGTCGGAAAGTCTACATTATTCAACTCACTCACAAAGGCAGGAGCGCTTTCAGCAAACTATCCTTTTGCCACAATCGACCCAAACGTAGGTATCGTTTCAGTGCCTGACGAGAGAATCGTAAAGCTCGGAGAGCTCTATCACACAAAGAAGGTTACACCTGCAACAATCGAATTTGTTGATATCGCAGGTCTCGTAAAGGGAGCCAGCAAGGGTGAGGGACTTGGAAACCAGTTCCTTGCAAATATCCGTGAGGTAGATGCAATTGTGCACGTAGTGCGCTGCTTTGAGGACACAAACATCATCCATGTAGATGGCTCTGTAGACCCTGCAAGAGATATCGAGACAATCAATCTTGAGCTTATTTTCTCGGATGTTGAGATTCTCGACAGAAGAATTGCAAAGATTGCAAAGCAGGCAAGAATGGACAAGACACTTGCAAAGGAGCTTGAGCTTGTCGAGGCAGTAAAGGCTCATCTTGAGGACGGAAAGATGGCCAGAACCTTTGAGGTGCCTGATGATGAGGATGCTCAGCTTTGGTTCAAGGGCTATAATCTCCTTACAGCAAAGCCTACCATCTATGCTGCAAACGTATCAGAGGACGACCTCGCAGATGACGGCGCAAACAATCCACACGTTGCAAAGGTAAGAGAGATGGCAAAGGAAGAGGGCGCAGAGGTATTTGTTATCTGTGCACAGATAGAGCAGGAGCTTGCAGATCTCGATGAGGACGAAAAGAAGGAGTACCTTGAGGATTTAGGTGTAGAGTCAAGCGGTCTTGATAAGCTTGTAGCAGCCAGCTATTCACTTCTCGGACTGATTTCCTTCCTCACAGCAGGAGAGGATGAGTGCCGTGCATGGACCATAAAGAAGGGCACAAAGGCGCCACAGGCAGCCGGCAAGATACATACTGACTTCGAGCGTGGCTTCATCAAGGCAGAGGTAGTCAACTATCAGGATCTTCTCGACAACGGAAGCCTTGCAGCCGCAAGAGAAAAGGGTATCGTAGGCATGGAAGGAAAAGAGTACGTTGTTAAGGACGGAGATGTAATCCTTTTCAGATTTAATGTATAATTTTATTAATAAAACGCTTTTATAAGCACAAAATCAAAAAGAAACGCATAAGATAGACCAAGGGAGGTCTGTTTTATGCGTTTTCTGGATTTATGCGAAAAAGAGGTTGTGAGCGTGGAGGAGGGCAGGTTCATCGGACACGTGCGGGATTTGGAGTTTGACCCGGTCTGTGGCAAAATCTGTGCGATTATCGTGCCGGGACCGGGAAAATATATGGGAATATTTTGCAGGGATTACGAATATTGTATTCCATGGGTTAAGATTGTGAAGATAGGACCCGATATAATATTAGTAAATATATGTGAGTCTGATATGAGGCGTAAGCTGTTGTGATTAAAAAAGTGCTAAAAAAGTCAAAATCAGTACAAAACATATTGACAACAAAAATTAGTATAGATATACTAAACTGTGTATAGGTCTTTTTAAATACAGAAAGATATTTTTGCCATTCATATTATAAGATATCTACGGAGGGTACAGCATGAAGTGTCCATTTTGCAGTAGTGACAACACAAGAGTAATAGACTCAAGACCGGCTGATGACAACAGTTCTATCAGGCGCAGAAGGCTGTGCGATGATTGTGGCAAGCGTTTCACTACATATGAGAAGGTGGAGACGATTCCCCTCATCGTTATAAAAAAGGACAATAACAGAGAGCAGTATGACCGCTCCAAGATTGAAAAGGGCGTGCTTCTTGCATGTCACAAGAGACCAATTTCAGCAGATACAATCTCGAAGCTTGTAGATGAGGTTGAGATAGAAATCTTTGCCAGAGAGGAAAAGGAAATCTCCACATCACTCATCGGAGAGCTTATTATGGACAGATTAAAGGACCTTGATGCGGTAGCATATGTGAGGTTTGCATCAGTTTACAGAGAGTTTAAGGATGTCAACACCTTTATGACAGAGCTTAAAAAGATGCTTGACACCAAATAGTGTTTAGGCAGCAGGATTTATTTAGAACAGGATAGGAAGGTGCGTATGAACATTTCCGGTATTCGCCCGAGCGAAGGCTTTTATTCATACAATTCCATAAGGTTAAACGAGCTTAGAAACAGCCAGATTATGAGGTCGAAGCAGGCAGTGGATGACACAGCTTCACAGGCTTCTGCTACTGATGATACAGCTGATTATGAGGCTGCAAGGGCAAGGCAGAGCTTTACCTCGCTTGATTATGCAAATACATATGATTCCAATGCGAGCTATGAGCTTAAGGGTGCTGACAGTGATATCAGCTCACTTGATGTCACAAAGGCTGTATCCGATTTAGACAAGGATAAGGTATTGCAGCAGTATCAGCATTTTGTCGGCAGTGCGGATGGTATGGTTATGCAGCAGGCAGCCTTGAATGAACAGATTAACAGGGAGACAGAGAATTTTATACTATGAGTTTTTTATACCCGGGAGAGTACATTGACTCGACATACAGCATAGATTTTGATAAATTATATAAGGAGGGCTACAGGGGTGTCATTTTTGATATCGACAACACCCTTGTGACTCATGGTTCGCCTGCTGATGAGCGGGCGATTGCTTTGTTTGGGCACCTTAAGGAGCTTGGATTTTCGTGCCTGGTGCTTTCAAACAATAAGGAGCCGCGTGTGAAGAGCTTTGCGAAGCAGGTTGGAATAAAGTATATCTACAAGGCGGGAAAGCCCAAGCCATCAGGCTATCGTGCTGCGATGGAGAGGCTTGGCACAGATACGAAAAACACTCTGTTTGTGGGAGATCAGATATTTACGGATATCATCGGAGCCAATCTTACCGGCATCAGGTCGATACTTGTAGCACCTATTGACCCGCATGAGGAGATACAGATTGTGCTTAAGCGCTTTATTGAAAAGCCTGTAATTGCTTGCTATAAGCGGCATTTGAAGAAAGTAAATAAATAATTTTTAACTATTAATATAAATATTTTGGAGGCAGATATATTATGAAGATTGCAATCGGAAACGATCACGCAGCAGTTGAGCTTAAAAAGACAATAATGGAGTACGTTGAGAGCATGGGTCACGAGGTGACAAACTTCGGTACAGATTCAAGTGAGAGCTGCAATTACCCGGAGTATGGTGAGAAGGTGGCTAATGCAGTGGCATCGGGCGAGTTTGACTGCGGAATACTGATATGCGGTACAGGTGTGGGTATCTCAATCGCGGCCAACAAGGTCAACGGAATCCGCGCGGCAGTTTGCTCAGACACAGCCACAGCACGCCTTGTAAAACAGCATAACAATGCCAACATCATAGCCTTTGGTGAGAGAATTGTGGGTGTTGAGCTTGCAAAGGACATCGTAAAGGCTTATCTGACAGCCGAGTTTGAGGGTGGCAGACATGCCAAGAGAGTAGCCATGATATCAGATATCGAGGCAAGAAACTAATATAAAACCAATACAAATTCATACAATAGAAAATAAATACTTGAAATGTATTGCTTTTTATTGTAAAATGGACGAATGAGAGAGCTTAGGCTCGCACGATTTAAGGAGGAAGTAACTAATGATTTCAGCAGGAGATTTCAGAAACGGTGTTACTATCGAGTTCGAGGGAAACATCTATCAGATTATCGAATTTCAGCATGTTAAACCAGGAAAAGGTGCAGCATTTGTACGTACAAAGTTAAAGAATATCATCAGTGGTGGTGTTGTTGAGAAGACATTCCGTCCAACAGAGAAATGCCCTACAGCACACATTGACCGTAAGGATATGCAGTATCTTTATGCAGATGATGATTTCTATCATTTCATGGATGTTGAGACATATGACCAGATTGACTTACCAAAGGATGAGGTTGGCGATGCTCTCAAGTTTGTAAAAGAGAATGAGATGTGTAAGGTTTGCTCACACAAGGGCAATGTATTTGCAGTTGAGCCACCACTTTTCGTTGAGCTTACTGTTACAGAGACAGAGCCTGGCTTCAAGGGTGATACAGCAACAGGCGCTACAAAGCCTGCTACAGTTGAGACAGGTGCTACAGTTTATGTACCACTTTTTGTTGAGACAGACGATGTTATCAAGATTGATACAAGAACAGGTGAGTACCTTTCACGTGTATAATCTGTAGTTTTATGAGTCTGCACATATTCCGGTATGCTTGGAGTATGCGCAGGCTTTTTTTATTTGTGTGTTGTGTGGCAGGTGAGAATCCCGACAGCAAGAGCCATAAACACATGCGACACAAGCATAGCCCACAGATATGCGTCTATCCCATAGCGGGGGATGAGAAGAACAATCATCAGTATTCTTATCGCACAGGTGAGCAGATTGACAAAAAGCACCTGCTTCGCTTTGCCCAGACCGTGCAGTATGCTGCTAAGCATTCCACTTATGTGCATCAGCGGGCACAGAAAACACAGCCTTCTGAGGAAATATCCGCACAGCTTCGATGAAAAAAGAAAATCCCCTATAAAATCTGACAGCATATAGAATGTGCATGTAAATATAAGTCCAAAGCACAGCCCGAATAATGCGCAGGAGTTTATGGCTTTTGTGATTTTTGTATCCTTTCCGGCGGCATTTGCTTCAGAAACAGATGGTAGAAGCATCACGCAGGCACAGCTGCAAAGCACACCGGGAAATAAAAGCACAGGCAGGGTGAGTCCGGAAATGGTTCCGAATAGGTCAAGGGCTGATGCCGGTGAGAGTCCGTAGAGCTTAAGAGTTCTTGGGATAAGCACATTTTCGACAGATGATGAAAAGCTTACCAGTATGTAGTTTAGTGATAAGGGAACGAAAAGTGCAGCCATGCCAAAGGCTGTTGTTTTCAGGCTTTTGACTGATAATTTAAAGCATGAAAAATCTTTTTTTACAGTGATAACGGAAAAGACGGTTGCGCACGCCTCGCCTGCCACGATGCCGAATATCGAGTATACAGGCTTAAAGCCACTGCTGCCGTCTGACAGTATTGAATATATCAGATAGCAGGTGCCGATGCGCGCGGTCTGCTCAATTAATTGTGTGGCAGCGGGAACGGCAGCTTTTTTTAGGCCGTAATAGTATCCGTTTATGCAGGAATGGATGGCTGCAGGCAGTATGGAAAAGGACAGCGCCCTGACAAGCGCACTACAGCGTGGCTCGCTTAAAATATAAAGGCTTATGTAGTTGGCATTGGAATACATAATAATTGTGAGTAAAAGTGCGATGACGGCTGACATAATTATTGCGCATAGGAGTATAGTCTGCCTGTTTTGAGGCTTTTCTGCAACAAGCTTTGATGTGGCGGTCTGAAAGCCGTTACAGCAGAGTGACATGCATACGGACATGAGTGGAATCACAAGCTGATAGAGTCCAAGACCTGTTGAGCCCATGACGTTATTTAGAAATATGCGAAAGAAAAATCCCATAAACCGACTGGTTGTACTGGCAAGTGTCAGAAAAATAGTTCCGGTCACAAGTGGATTGGATAAATATTTTTTTACAATCAAAAAATCACCTGTCATATGTTGTCTTAGAAGTATATGTGCTTCTTTGCATATATATGACAGGTGATTATTTTATTGTGTGTTAAACAGCTATTCTGCGCTACGTTATCTTATATTTGTGAGATTAACTCATAAAGTGGCGGATAGCTTTGGCTACGCCGTCGTTTTCGTTTGTGTCGGTGACGTAATCAGCCTGTGCCTTAAGCTCATCGGTTGCATTTCCCATGGCCACGCCGATGTGTGCGGCTTTTACAATAGCCATGTCGTTTTCGGTGTCACCGACAGCCATTGTTTCATCAGCTGCGATACCCAGGATTTGTGCCAGCTTATGAAGCGCCACACCCTTGTCTACGCCTGCTTTTGTAAATTCCAGATTGCCGTAGCCGCCGCTTACAAGCGTGATTTCAGGGATTTTTTTCAGATGCTCAAATACCTCGTCGCGGCAGTAGAAGTTATCATTTTTATCCTTTGGGAAATTGATGGTCATTTTCTGCATATGATAATTGTTTTCGCGCATCATTTCAGTGATATCGTTCACACGCTTTCTGGTTGTCATGATGTATTCCTTTATAGAAGGAGGCATTTTGAGCTCCTTTGCATCCTCGAGACACTTGTACGGAGAATAGCCACAGCCGTTTATGAAGGCGTCCATATGAACGCGCTTTGTCATCAGGTAATCAATTATTGAAAATGCTGTCTCATCAGAAAGGCAGTTTTCGTAAAGACATTTTTTGGTGTCAATCTCGTAGATTGCACTTCCGTTTGCAGTGATAGCGTAGCGGATGCCGGTGCCCTTAATTGCATAAAACGGCAGTCCGCCGAATGGACGGCCTGTGGAGATGACCACATTTATTCCTGCGGCAGTTGCCTCTTTTATAGCTTTTATATTTTCCTCTGATATCTGACTTTGGTTGTTGAAAAGTGTTCCGTCGAGATCTAAAGCGATAAGTTTCATAAGAAATCCTTTCTTTTGTTTGAAAAATATAGTGTTTTAGTATATTATGGTGAATAGACTATTGATTTTTGTGTTTTAAAATCGGTTACAATGATAATATAAATTTTCACAAATTTCAAGGATGAAGAGCACATAGCTTTTGCTTTGAAATATTTTACACTGTGGAGTGAATAACAGCTGAAACGGAAAAGGAAACGAAATGACAAGAGAAGAATTCAGAAAATATATCAGAGAAAACATAGTTATCCTGGATGGCGCAACCGGTACAAACCTGATGGCGGCGGGCATGCCTGTAGGTGTGTGTCCGGAGGAATGGGTGATGGAGCATCCGCAGGTGATTCTTGATCTGCAGAGGGCCTATGTCGACAGCGGAACAAATATCGTTTATGCACCTACCTTTACAGGAAACAGGATTAAGCTTTTAGAATATGGCTTGCAGGAGAAGATCAATGAGATAAATACCACTCTTGTTGGTCTGTCAAAGCAGGCTGTCGGTGACAGGGCACTGGTAGCAGCAGATATGACGATGACAGGCAGACAGCTTTTCCCTCTCGGAGACCTGATGTTTGAGGAGCTTTTGGAGGTGTACAAGGAGCAGGCGAGGATTCTTGATGCGGCAGGCGCAGATGTTTTCGTGGTTGAGACAATGATGAGCCTTCAGGAGTGCAGAGCGGCAGTGCTTGCGATAAAAGAGGTCAGCGACCTTCCTATTATGGTGACACTCACCTACAACGAGGATGGCAGAACGCTTTTTGGCACACCACCTGAGACTGCTGTTGTTGTGCTACAGTCACTTGGGGTGGATGCTATCGGTGTGAACTGCTCGACGGGACCGGCTGAGATGATAGCGCTTGTTGAGAAAATGGCAGAGTACTCTACAGTGCCTCTTATTGCCAAGCCAAATGCAGGGCTTCCTGAGCTTGAGGACGGTAAAACGGTATACAAGATGACTCCGGATATGTTTGCGGATGCGATGACAGGGCTCGTGAAGGCCGGTGCATCCATTGTCGGAGGCTGCTGTGGTACCACACCGGAGCATATACGTGCTCTTACCGATGCTGTAAAGACAATGCCTGTCCATAAGCCTCTTGAGCATCATAGAAGGGTGCTTGCGTCCGAACGAAAGAATGTAGAGATTGACTTGGATGGCAACTTTACCGTGGTCGGAGAGAGAATCAACCCTACAGGCAAGAAAAAGCTGCAGGCACAGCTTCGTGAGGGAAAGCTTGACCTGGTGCGCCAGATGGCTATGGAGCAGGAGACAAATGGTGCGAGAATACTTGACATCAATATGGGCATGAACGGTATCGATGAGAAGGAGATGATGAAATCGGTTATATATGAGGTTTCATCTACCGTGGACTGTCCGCTTTGTATTGATTCAAGCTATGTGGAGGTAATAGAGGAGGCTCTTAAGATTTATCCGGGACGAGCTCTCATCAATTCTATTTCCCTTGAGACAGAAAAGATGGAAAAGCTTCTGCCTCTTGCGGCAAAATACGGAGCGATGTTTATACTTTTACCGCTTTCGGACGCAGGCTTGCCGAAGGATGTGGAGGAGAAAAAGCAGATTATAAATACAATTTATGACAAGGCGCTTTCACTTGGGATGGCACATGAGGATATAGTGGTGGATGGACTTGTTGCGACAATAGGTGCAAATCCAAAGGCCGCAATCGAGTGCTATGAGACCATTGCGTACTGCAAGGATGAGAAAAAGCTTCCTACAATATGTGGACTTTCAAATATATCCTTCGGACTGCCTGAGCGTATGTACGTGAACACAGCGTTTCTTACCATGGCTATATGCAAGGGACTCACCATGGCTATTGCCAATCCATCACAGGAGCTTTTGATGAATGCGGCATTTGCATCTGATATGCTGCTTGACAGACCTGACAGCGATATCGCTTACATTGAGCGCATGAGCAGGCTTGCGGAGGAAAAGGCACAGTACGAGACTGTTGTTGTGAAAAAAACGGACAGCGATGTGTCAGCTTCAAACGGAACAAGCGCTTCAGGCAGTAAGGATGCAGTATTTCAGGCTGTCTTAAAGGGAAACAAGGGCAGCATAATTGATGAAGTAAAGAAAATGCTTTCTGATGGTGCAAAGCCTGACGAGATTATTAATAACAGCCTGATTCCGGCTATTAATGAGGTTGGAGAGCTTTTTAACCAGAAGAAGTATTTCCTGCCACAGCTTATCGGCAGCGCAAATACCATGAAGCTTGCCATAGAGCATCTGGAGCCGTTACTTGAAAAGAAGGACTCTGGGGATGATATGCCGACTCTTGTCATTGCAACGGTAGAGGGCGATATTCACGATATAGGAAAGAACCTTGTCGTGCTTATGCTTAAAAACTATGGCTACAACGTGATTGATATGGGAAAGGATGTGCCTTGTGAGGATATCGTGAACAAGGCAATTGAGACGAATGCGGCAGTTATCGGACTGTCAGCTCTTATGACCACCACCATGATGCGCATGAAGGATGTAGTGGAGATCTGCAAGGAAAAGGGCTGTAATAGCAAGGTGGTAATCGGCGGAGCCTGCATTACACAAAGCTTTGCAGATGAGATAGGAGCCGACGGATATTCAAAGGATGCAGCAGAGTGCGTGAAGCTTGTGGAGAGACTTCTGAATAGTTAAATTTTTTTTAAATAAAATAAAAAAAGTTGTTGACAATAAGGTGCCGACTGTATATAATAATCAAGTCGGTTGACGACATGGGATCTTAGCTCAGCTGGGAGAGCATCTGCCTTACAAGCAGAGGGTCACAGGTTCGAGCCCTGTAGGTCCCATCCTTTTAAAGGATATCAATCAATATGGCGAGGTGGCTCAACTGGCTAGAGCGTCCGGTTCATACCCGGGAGGTTGAGAGTTCGAGTCTCTCCCTCGCTACTTTACTTCGACAGAAGTGACACGGGATCTTAGCTCAGCTGGGAGAGCATCTGCCTTACAAGCAGAGGGTCACAGGTTCGAGCCCTGTAGGTCCCATCCTTTTAAAGGTATCAATCAAATATGGCGAGGTGGCTCAACTGGCTAGAGCGTCCGGTTCATACCCGGGAGGTTGAGAGTTCGAGTCTCTCCCTCGCTACTTATTTAAGACTTGCAGTTGTTGCAGGTCTTTTTATTTTTTATGATGATTACAAGTACATGATATGCAGATAATATGATATAATTATAAATATTTTTGCTGTTCAGAACCACTGTTCTTGTTCTGAATAGTTATGAAAGAAACAGAAAGGGATAAGCATGATAAGACCTAAAATAGGACTTGACTGGGATGATGTGACAGCCCCATTCAACAGCATAGCCATAGATATGGCGAACAAAAAATATAATATCACCCCACCTCTTTCGCTGGAGGATATAGATTCCTGGGAGAATACCGGCAGAGCCTCTGTCATAAAGGAGTTTTACCGTGATAATGCACTTTATGAGAGGCAGAAGCCTACAGAAGAGACAAAGCGGATGATAAGAAAGCTCATGGATATCGGAGAGGTCTATTTTATCACTGCGGTGGCACCGGGCTTCATGGGAGTGAGGGCGAGCCAGATAATGGAGGCATTTCCTGATTTCCCGACAGAAAATATCATACTTGGCAATGCAAAAAATCTCGTGCAGTTTGATATTATCTTAGATGATGCCATACACAATGTGCTTGAGACACCGGCCACATATCCCGTGCTCATGCGAAAGCCGTGGAATTCAAAAATGACAGGACTTTTATCGGTGAATAATATCACAGAGTTTGTATATCTCGTGGAGCAGATAATAAATGCGTCATTATATAGAAATAAAAATATAAAGGATCCGTCGGTTGTGGCGCTTGTCGGGCCATCAGGCTCGGGAAAGACAGCACTCTCAGACAGCCTGTGCGCCATGGAACAGTTTGAGAATCCAAAAACCTACTGTACCAAGCCCGGAGATAAGCACAGATATCTGACGGAGGATGAATTTAACGCACAGGATTTTTTTGAAAAGACAAGATACGCAGGAATACAGTATGGCACCAAAATGGAGGATATAGAGGCAGTGCTTGCAAAAGGACACTTTGTCGTGATGCCGCTTGACATGTGCGGCGCCATTGCAATGAAGCGCCATTTCCCGACTGTTATAGTGTATGTGGCACGCGACAAGGAGCTCTTAATCAGGGATATCATAGAACAGGATTACCCGGTTGAGGAAAAGACACTGCGTATTCTGTCGATAGATGCCGAAAAACGCAATCGCCAGATATGTGACTATGCGGTAAATAACATGGATGTTGGTGCAGCTACGAGAGAGCTTGCAGAGATTTTGAAGAATGCACAGCTATAAAATGTATTTATAGCAAGCTCTTAGTTATAAGTATTAACACTTTTCCTAGAAAGATGGTATGATATGATTAGTTCAAGGGAACACATCCCTGAATGAAAATCAAAAATAATAACATTAACATATCATTAATAGGAGGATATTAATATGAGCAAGAAGCATTACGCAGACAGAAATTTAAAATTTGAGACATTACAGTTACATGTAGGACAGGAAACACCTGATCCGGTTACAGATGCAAGAGCAGTTCCAATCTACCTTACTTCATCATATGTGTTCCATAACAGTGAGCATGCGGCAGACAGATTCGGACTCAGAGATGCAGGAAATATCTACGGCAGACTGACAAACCCGACAGAGGATGTATTTGAGAGAAGAATTGCAGCACTCGAGGGCGGCGTTGCAGCACTTGCTGTTGGTTCAGGAGCAGCGGCACTCACATATGCTTTCCAGGCAGTTGCACACGCAGGTGACCATATCGTAGCGGCAAAGAATATCTACGGCGGTACATACAACCTCCTGGCACACACACTTCCTGATTACGGAATCGAGGCTACATTCGTGGATCCATTCGATTATGACGGAATCAAGGCTGCCATCAAAGAAAACACAAAAGCTATCGAAATTGAGACACTCGGAAATCCAAACTCAGAGGTAGTGGATATCGAGAAAATCGCAAATATCGCACATGAGGCAGGAATCCCACTCATCGTAGACAATACCTTTGCTACACCATACCTTGTCCGTCCGATTGAGTACGGTGCTGATATCGTGGTTCACTCAGCTACAAAGTTTATCGGTGGACACGGAACAACAATCGGTGGAGTCATCATCGACAGCGGTAAATTTGACTGGACACAGAATGATAAATGGCCTTGGCTTGTAGAGCCAAACGTATCATACCATGGAGTAAGCTTCGCAAAGGATTGCGCACCGGCAGCGTTTGCGACATATATCAGGGCAATTTTACTTCGTGATACAGGAGCAACAATTTCACCTGTTCATTCATTTATCTTCCTTCAGGGACTTGAGACACTTTCACTTCGTGTGGAGCGTCACGTGGAGAATGCACTCAAGGTGGTTCAGTACTTAAAGGACCAGCCACTTGTAGAGAAGGTGAACCATCCTTCTATCACAGAGGATAAAGAGCAGCAGGAGCTTTACAAGAAGTACTTCCCTAACGGAGGAGGCTCTATCTTTACATTCGAGATTAAGGGCGGAGCAAAGGAAGCACAGAAATTCATCGACAACCTTGAGCTTTTCTCACTGCTTGCAAATGTAGCTGATGTTAAGTCACTTGCTATACATCCGGCTTCAACCACACATTCAGAGTGCAACGAAGCAGAGCTTCTAGACCAGGGTATCAAGCCAAACACAATCCGTCTTTCAATCGGAACAGAGAATGTGGACGATATAATCGAGGATCTTGATGAGGCATTCAAGGCACTTGCCGAGTAATATATTTTGCATGATAAATACTCCTTAAACCAATAAATTGTGATCATTATAAAAAGGGACCGTGAAATTTTAATACGGTCCCTTTTACTGTGCTATGAAAAAGCGTGGATTGGATTTTTTCGCGAACATCTTGACAACCTTTTAACAATTATTGATATTCGCGGAAAATAAGTATATTATAGTCAGTGGTGTGAAACCAGATACAGTTTTAAATAATAAATAAAATATACATAAAGGAGACACTATCATGTTTGGATTTGGTCAGTTAATCGAAATATTAAAGAAAGACCCAAAGAAAATCGTATTCACAGAGGGAGAGGATCCACGTATCCTCGAGGCAGCTTCACGTTTACTTGCAAGCAACTTCTTACATCCTATCCTTGTAGGAGATCCTGAGAAGATTGCTGCAAGCGCTGAGAAGAGCGGTTTTAATATCCGTGGAGCAGAGATTATAGATCCTAAGAACTTTGACCGTATGGATGAGATGGTTGAATTATTCTGCGAGCTTCGTAAGAGCAAGGGTGTTACACCTGAGCAGGCTAAGGGAATCCTTTCATCAGCTAACTACTTTGGAACAATGCTTGTAAAGATGGGCATTGCAGACTCTCTTCTCGGAGGAGCTACATACTCAACAGCAGATACAGTTCGTCCGGCATTACAGCTTATCAAGACAAAGCCTGGCAACACAATCGTATCTTCATGCTTTATCCTTGTTCGTCCATCTGCAACAGGTGAGAATGAGGTGCTTGCAATGAGTGATTGTGCTATCAACATTCACCCAACTGAGGATGAGCTTGTTGAGATCGCCGGAGAATCAGCAGAGTGTGCTAAGATCTTCGGTATCGATCCAAAGGTTGCATTCCTCAGCTACTCAACACTTGGCTCAGGAAAGGGCGAGGACGTTGACAAGATGAGAAACGCAGCTCACAAGGCAAAAGAGAAATATCCAAATCTTCCAATCGAGGGAGAAATCCAGTTTGACGCAGCTGTTGCACCACGTGTAGCCCGCACAAAGTGCCCACAGTCTGAGGTTGCAGGTCATGCAAATACATTTATCTTCCCTGACATCAACGCAGGAAATATCGGATACAAGATTGCACAGAGACTTGGTAATTTCGAAGCATACGGTCCAATCCTTCTTGGACTCAATGCTCCGATCAATGACCTTTCTCGTGGATGTAATGCAGGAGAGGTTTACTCAATGGCTATCATCACTGCAGCACTTGCATAAGACATTTAATGGACTATATCCATTTTAATAAAGACCGCTCCGGTTTGTCCGGGGCGGTCTTTTATTGAAAAAAGTTACTGAAAATAATATCTTGGCGCAACAGAAGAAATAAGGTATACTATACTTAAAAACCAAAATACAGAGCAATGACAGTTGACAATAACATGAGGTATTGTATCTGATAGAAAGAGAGACGATATATGAGAGTAGGAATGGGCTATGATGTGCACAAGCTTGTTGAAGGCAGAGATTTGATTTTAGGAGGAGTGAAGGTTCCGCATACACTTGGGCTGTTAGGCCACTCGGACGCCGATGTACTGTTGCATGCGATAATGGATGCACTCTTAGGCGCAGCAGCACTTGGCGATATCGGAAAGCATTTTCCGGATACAGACCCGGCATATGAGGGGATTTCAAGTCTCAAGCTTTTGGAGCATGTGAGAGACCTCATTGCAAAAAAGGGCTATGTGATAGAAAATATAGATGCGACGGTAATCGCACAAAAGCCTAAGCTTCGTTTGTATATTGAGCAGATGGAGCAGAATGTGGCTGATACACTGGGGATTGCAAAGGAACAGGTAAATATAAAGGCGACAACTGAGGAGTGGCTTGGCTTTACCGGCCGTGAGGAGGGAATTGCATCACAGGCAATCTGCTCACTTACAGGTCTTTATGAGGCAAGCGTGCAGGTCGGAGGCGGATGCAGCGGCTGCAGTGGCTGTCAGGCCGATTAATTTGAATATATAGGAAAAACATGCTAAAATAAAAAGATAGTTATAAATCATCCAAAAGGAGATATAAATAATGGAGAACAATTTCAAGTTTTACAATACACTCACAAGACAGATTGATACTGTTGTACCGCGCGTTGACGGCAAAATCGGCATGTATACATGTGGACCTACAGTTTATCATTTTGCACATATCGGAAATATCCGCTCATACATCATGGAGGATGTGCTCGAGAAGGCACTTCGCTATGTGGGCTATGATGTAAAGCGTGTCATGAATATCACGGACGTGGGACACCTCTCAAGCGACGGAGATACAGGAGAGGACAAGATGCTAAAGGGCGCAAAGCGTGAGCACAAGAGCGTCATGGAGGTAGCAAAGGAGTACACGGATGCTTTTTTCAAGGATTTTACGGCTGTTCACAACAGAATGCCTGATGTTGTAGAGCCTGCAACCAACTGTATTCCGGAGTTTATCAATATGGTGGAGGTGCTTATCGAGAAGGGCTATGCCTATTTTGCAGGAGGCAATGTATATTTCGATACATCAAAGCTCGATGATTATTTTGTGTTCTCATCAGCGGTAGAGAAGGAGCAGCTTCAGGTTGGAGTGCGCGATGACGTCGAGGAGGACGTAAACAAGAAAAATAAAAATGATTTCGTGCTCTGGTTTACACAGTCGAAGTTTGAGGATCAGGCGCTTAAATGGGACAGCCCATGGGGTGTCGGATATCCGGGCTGGCATATAGAGTGCTCATGCATCAGCATGAAGCATCTTGGAGAGTACGTGGATATCCATTGTGGCGGGGTGGACAATATTTTCCCACATCACACCAATGAGATTGCACAGTCTGAGAGCTATCTGGGACACGACTGGTGCAAATACTGGTTCCATGTCAATCACTTAAATGACAGAGCCGGCAAGATGAGCAAGTCGAAGGGAGCAATACTTACAGTTTCGGTGCTTCAGGAGAAGGGCTACAATCCGCTTGCCTACAGATTCTTCTGCTTGCAGTCGCACTACAGAAAGCCTCTTGAGTTTTCATTTGATGCGCTCAACAATGCGGTTGCGGCCTACAATAAGATTGCAAAGCGTGTGGCAGAGCTTAAGGCTGAGGGTGATATTGATGAGACAGCATTTGCTGATTTTAAGAAGAAATTCACTGATGCAGTTTCAAACGATCTGAATACATCAATGGCAATAACCATAGTCTATGATGTGCTTAAGGCTGATATATCAGACAGTACAAAGCTTGCGCTTATTGATGACTTTGAGCAGGTGCTTGATCTGGGACTTAGGGAGTCGGGAAAGGCCTTGCTTGAAGCTTCATCATCTGTTGACAGTGAGCTTGAGGCATTTATCAATGATAAAATTGCAGAGCGTGCAGCCGCTAAAAAGGCAAAGGACTTTGCGACAGCCGATGCCATAAGAGATGAGCTTCTGGCAAAGGGCGTTGCCATAAAGGATACCCGTGAGGGAGTAAAATGGGAGCTTGTATAGTATGAAGATAGACTCATATATTAAGGAACAGTTTGGAATAAAGGATGTTGATATAAGGACATACTCGCCGCTTACACTTGCATATATCGGTGATGGCATATTTGATATTGTCATCCGCTCTGTTGTGGTGGGAAAGGGCAATACAAAGGCCAATCTGCTTCATAAGCACACAAGCAATATAGTAAAGGCACATACTCAGGCTCTTATGATAGAGGCACTTTTACCGCATCTGACAGAGGAGGAGAGTGATGTGTATCACAGGGGGCGAAATGCCAAGTCCCCTTCCATGGCCAAAAATGCTACTATGGCGGATTACAGAAAGGCCACAGGGCTTGAGGCAGTCATGGGCTATCTTTATCTGAAGGATGATTTCGAGAGGGTTGTTTCGCTTACCAAGCTTGGAGTGGAGCTTTTAGGAATTGAAATATAGCAAAATAAGAGGAAAATATGGATAATAACAATAAAGAAAAATTTCATGAGAATTATATAGAGGGCAGAAATGCCGTGCTTGAGGCTTTCCGTTCGGGAAAGACAATAGATAAGCTTTTTGTGCTTGACGGCTGTCAGGACGGACCGATAAAGTCGATTACAAGAGAGGCCAGAAAGCATGATGCAATCATAAACTATGTTGCAAAGGAAAGACTTGATCAGATGTCTGAGACAGGCAAGCATCAGGGTGTCATTGCGGTTTCGGCAGCATATGAGTATGCTGAGGTCTCTGACATACTGGAAAATGCCGAAAGAAAAGGTGAGCCGCCTTTTGTCATCATACTTGACGGTATAGAGGATCCGCACAATCTCGGTGCAATAATCCGTACCGCAAACCAGGCAGGTGCACACGGTATTATCATACCGAAAAGGCGTGCAGTGGGACTTACACCTACTGTTGCAAAGACATCTGCCGGTGCGATAAACTATACACCTGTTGCCAAGGTTACCAATATCTCAAATACCATAAAGGAGCTTAAGGAAAAGGGCATGTGGTTTGTATGTGCCGATATGGGAGGCACCACCATGTATGACTTAAACTTAACAGGTCCTATAGGTCTTGTAATAGGCAATGAGGGTGACGGAGTCAGCAAGCTTGTAAAGGAAAACTGTGATATGATTGCATCTATTCCTATGGTTGGCGATATCGATTCTCTGAACGCATCGGTTGCGACAGGAGTGCTTGCATATGAGATAGTCAGACAGAGACTTAAGAGTGGAAAGTAGATTACATGCCGCAGGATGAGTGGCGTGTATTATGAAGTGTATATTTATAGAATAGGAAGCATATAAGTGGAAGATTACAGCGCATATACGGATGAAGAGCTTATTACGAGGCTTCATAATGACAAAAATGCCAATGGTGACGACAACGAAATCATGGACTATATATTGGAAAAGTATAAACCGCTTGTGCGCAAAAAGACGAATGCACTTTACCTGATAGGCGGTGAGAATGACGACCTCATTCAGGAGGGCATGATTGGCCTGTTTAAAGCAGTCAGAGACTATAAGAGCGACAGGGAGTCTTCCTTTTGCAGCTTTGCACAGCTGTGCATCACCAGGCAGCTATGCTCGGCGCTTGAGGCCTCAAACCGAAAGAAGCATATGCCGCTTAATACCTATATATCCTTTTCACAGAGTGACAGCGATGGCACAGAGCTTGAGGAAATGCTGCATGATGATATTGCAAGTCCGGAGCAGCTTCTCATAGAGCAGGAAAAATTTAAGGAATTTAAGGAACAATTGTGGAATAAACTGAGTAATATGGAGAAAAAAGTGCTACAATTGTATCTGGAAGGAAATAATTATACAACGATAGCGCATATGCTTGGCAAATCAGACAAATCAATTGACAATGCACTATCCCGTATCAGACAAAAGCTAAAAAGAAAGTAGGTGAAGCTTGTTATGGAGTTTTCAAGAATAGGTGAACACACTATAAAATGTGTTATTTCAGAAGAAGAGATATATGATCTGGGATATACAATGGATGAAATCATGAGCAATGGCGAGCGCACCCAGGAGTTTATGAACCAGATATTTGACATGGCTTCAGAAGAGTTTGGAACTGATTTTAATTCGGGAATCAAGACTGTGAGAGCGGATTTTCTGGCGGATCACACACTTTCTCTGACGTTTTCTGAGCATCCTGCTACCGAGGGTATGATGGAGCATCTGAAGGATATTGTTAATGGACTGCTTAATTCACTGCCGGCTGAGGCTGTAGCGGCTGAGAAGGATAAGAAAGGCAGGGAAACTGCTAAAAAGCAGGATATGGTGTCTGTTGTAATGTTTATCTTTGAGAAATTTGATGTAGCTGTCAGATTTGCAAAGATGATTAAAGGCTTGCCAATGCCGTCCTCACAGCTTTTTAAGTTTGAGGGAGAGTACTTTATGAGCATGGATTTATCGGGCTATGATGAGCATGAGCTTGAGAAGATGTCTGTCATAGCAGATGAGTATGCAGATGATATCATTGCAGGGGCTGACAAAAGAGCTTTTCTTATGGAGCATGCAAGGGTTATTCTTGATGAAAAGGCTATTGAGAGCCTGGCACAGCTGTAAAATAACTGAATAGTCACATTGAAATAAAAGCAAGAAAAAGTCCGCCGGATAAACCGCGCGGACTTTTTGAATACCTATGTATAAATGAATTATCCAAGTACTTTTCTGATTGACTCGATAACACGGTCAGCCTGAAATGGCTTAACGATGAAATCCTTGGCACCTGACTGGATAGCGTCAATAACCATAGACTGCTGTCCCATAGCAGAGCACATAACGCATGTAGCATTTGGGTCAGCTGCTTTAATTTCCTTTAAAGCCTGGATGCCGTCCTTGTTTGGCATAGTGATGTCGAGTGTTACAAGATCAGGCTTGAGCTCATTGTACTTTGCAACTGCCTCATTTCCGTCAGCAGCTTCACCTGCAATCTCAAATCCACCCTTTGTAAGGATATCCTTCAGCATCATTCTCATAAATGCTGCATCATCAACTATTAAAATTCTAGCCATGTTGTTAAACCTCCTGTTTGATAATCTGTTTTACTATACTTATCGGATACAACTGTAAGAGATCGCTGTCTATTAAATCTCCGACAGTCAGCCTGAATGTCACCTTGACAATATCTGTTCCGTTACACAACTCATCCGGTATATCAAAGGTCTTCTGATAACTTGAATTGATAAGCGGAAAGCCTATGTCGGTTGGCTCGTTTAAGAGCGAAGACATTGATGTAGCTATTGTACCACACATCTGGTTCATAGCCTCCGATATGGCGGAAAGTGTAATTTCATCAAGTGTCATATCAGAAACATTACTTCCGTCGCCTCCCATCATGAGATTGGCAATAACCAATGCATCATTTAATTTTATAATAAGTAGGTTGGTTCCGTCAAGTCCTTTTGTGTAAGGAACCTTAATTAAAATTCGATCATCGTGATCGAGAGCATCCTCTTTTTTCAAAACCTCTACAATCGGAGTAGTAATATTTGTCGGTCTCTGTAGAATCATGCTCAGTGTTGTGGCCGCATTGCCTATGCAGATATTGGCTACTTCGCCTATAATATCGGCATTTTCCCGAGATATACTTTGCATTATTTTATCCTCCATATAGCTGTGGTACCTATTTCCTAACATATATTATATCAGAGTTTTCAAAAATATCAAAGGAAATGTTTAATTTTTTTAAATTTATGTTAAAATAGTTTCAAAAGGAGATTACAATATGGGTGAAATAGAATATTCAGAAGCATTAAAACTGGGAAAAAAAGAATATAGAGCAAGAATAGCTAAGGGACAGTTTCCTTATCTGCCTGTGCTTGATGAAATCTTATCAGAGGCAGATATTCAGACAGAGCAGAATATGGGGCTGGTCCAGGTGCCTTTGGATTTTGTTGTGGGAACAAGCACTATGGGCAGGACATACTCATTTGCGGCAAACTTTATGCCGATATTGGACGAGGGTACCGAATTTGCCGTGAAGTGGTCTAATCTGTCAGATGCACAGAAGAATGAGGGTATCAGAGATCCTATCAAGGCATTTGAGTATATGAACAGGTATTATGTGCTTGAGGGCAATAAGAGGGTCAGTGTGCTCAAGTACTTCAATGCCGTTTCGATTCCTGCAATTGTGACCAGAAAGATACCAAAGCTCTCAGATGACTATGATGTGAGGCTTTATTATGAGTATATGAGGTTCAATGAAATCACAGGGCTTTGCTCTGTTGAGTTTACGAAGCTTGGTAATGCCGATAAGCTGCTTACTCTTGTTGGAAAAGAGGGTAGATGGGATGATGAGACCAAAGAAAAATTTGCCAAGGTGATGTTTGATTTTTCAAAGGTCTATAATTTTCGCGGCGGTGACAGGTTAGATATCAAGCTGGGGGATGCAATTACGGTGTTTATGGAGGTCTTTGGCATGGATGCCATGCTTGAGATGTCTGAGAATGATTACAACAAAAACATCATCAATACATGGAAGGAGTTTGCAGCAGAAGGGGAAAAGCACAAGATAAATCTGGTGCTGGATCCGAAAAAGGTACAGACAAAAAAGAGCCTGTTAAACTATCTTATTCCTCAGACTCAAAAGAAGCTCAAAGTAGTATTTTTGTATCCGAGAGAGCCAAAGACATCAGCATGGCTGTATTCGCATGAGCTTGGGCGCATGTATCTTGATGAAACCTTTTCGGACAAGCTGGAGACAGAATATGTGGCAGGTGTAGATGAGAACAATGTGGAGCAGGTGCTTGAGGATATTATAAAGGCAGGTGCCGATATAGTTTTCTGTGTGGGACCGCAGATGATGCCAAACAGCCTAAAGGTGGCAGTTGCGCATCCGGAGGTTTACATACTCAACTGTTCGCTGAATGCGCCTCATCCTTATATCAGAACATACTATGGACGTATGTATGAGGCAAAGTTTCTCGCAGGAATGATAGCGGGAGCTGTCACAGACAATGAAAGGATTGCATATATTGCAGACTACCCGATATATGGCATGATTGCCAATATCAACGCGTTTGCTTTGGGAGTTGCAAGCGTGAATCCAAGGGCAAAGGTATATCTGGCATGGTCAAAGACCAAGGACTATGACAGGGATAAATTCCTCGCAGAAAATGACCTCCATTATGTGTCAGATCAGGATATTATCACTCCGAATGACGCGTCCAGATATTTTGGTCTGTACAAGCTTAAGGATGGCCAGGCATTAAATCTCGCCATGCCTATATGGAATTGGGGAGTGTTTTATGAGAAGCTTTTGCAGAGCGTACTGGCCGGCTCCTACAAAGCAGAAGGACAGGAGCAGGTTAAGGCACTTAACTACTGGTGGGGCATGTCTGCCGGTGTTATTGACCTGATTTGTTCAAAGCATGTACCTTATGGAGTGAAGAGGCTTGCGGATCATTTAAAGAGCGATATCACAAAGGGTGAGGTTGTGCCGTTCTTTGGAAATATATATAACCAGAAGGGCGAGCTTAAAAACAAAGGTGAACACGAGATGAAACCGTCTGATATTATGAAAATGGACTGGCTTGTAGATAATGTTGTGGGTAATATCCCGCCTATGAGTGAGTTTGTGGATAATGCAAAGACGGTGGTTGAACTAAAGGGTGTAGAGGAAAATAAACTGTAATGAAGATACTATTCTTAGCTGATGAAGAGTCGAAAATGTACTGGGAATACTTTAAGAAAGAGGATTTTAAAGGGATTGATATTATTGTATCATGTGGAGACTTAAACCCGAGCTATCTGTCCTTTCTTACAACGATGGTTGGAGTACCGCTTTTGTATGTGCATGGCAATCACGATGACAAATACAAGACAAAGCCACCGGAAGGCTGTATATGCATTGAGGATAAGATTTATGAATATGAGGGTGTGCGGTTTCTTGGCCTGGGAGGTTCAAACCGCTATAAGCCCGGAGATAATCAGTATACGCAGAAGCAGATGACAAAGCGCGTTAAGAAGCTGTGGTGGAAGCTTAAGCGTAAAAACGGTTTTGATGTGCTTGTCACCCACTCGCCTGCAAAGGGACTGCATGATGGAGAGGATACATGCCATACAGGCTTTGATGTGTTCAACAGGCTTATTGAACAGTACAGACCGAAATACTTTGTGCATGGGCATGTCCATATGAGCTACGGCAGGCAGTTTGTCAGGCTTGACAAGGTGGGAGAGACCACTGTTATCAACGCGTATGAGAAATATATTGTCGAAATATAAAATATTTCTGCCTGATTTAGAGTTTGTTTGTAAATATTTACCAATTTTAAGAATTTATTTATCACATGGCTATATTTAGGACACAATTAAGTGTTACTATAATATTATCAAAAGGAGCTGTTGTATTTCAACGATGCGTTGGGGTACACTCAGTTCCGACTAAAAATTATTCATGTGCACCGAGTTGACGTCGCATATGCTTTTCCTCATATATATTAAAAGCCACAGGTTTTATGCCTGTGGCTTTTATAATAAAAAAAAGCTGATGACGGGAATTGAACCCGTGACCCCTTCCTTACCAAGGAAGTGCTCTACCTCTGAGCCACATCAGCAATTATCAACTCGCTAAGTTTACTATATACGGCAGTATTTGTCAACCCAATTTGAATTAAAATATAATTTATTATGAATTATAGTAAGCCATAACCTTTGCTACATAGTTCTGTGTTTCTTTAAATGGCGGAATGCCACCATATTTGGCTACGTTGCCGGAGCCTGCATTGTAGGCAGCCAAGGCCAGAGATTTGTCACCGTTATACTGGGCGAGCTTTTCACTTATGTATCTTGCGCCACCCATGATATTCTGGTATGGGTCGTAGGCGTTTGTGACACCAAGTGAGGCAGCAGTCTGTGGCATGAGCTGCATGATACCCATGGCGCCGGAGCTGCTGGTACACTCTGTGGAAAAGTCAGACTCGCACTTGGCTATAGCCTTAAGAAATTTGGCATCCACACCGTATTTAGAGGCGGCCTCATCAAAAATTACATCAAGCTGTGCAGAGCATGACAAGCCGGAAGCTTCGAGCTTTACGGAGGCGGAAGCAGCTGTGTTATTAACTGCGGTATTGCTGCAAAGCTCTATATTTATGCCGTTTTGATCAAAGAAGCGCTGTACAAGCGACATATCAACAGAGCCACCGTTACTTTGTGCAATCAGCTTGTCGATGGCAACAGCAGCTTCTGCCTTTTTGGCATCATCAAGCACCTGACCAAAATCAGTACCGGTGCTATTGACAGTGGAGCTGTTGCTTGAGGTACTGTTATCGCCGGGTACAGTAACCTGACCGGTAGTTATATTATTTTTTGGTGTATTGTCAATATACTGAAGTACTTTAATGTTCATTTTCCTTTTCCCGTTATATCTTGATTTGAATAGTTATATCAATTATACTTAAAAAAGTAAAGACATTTATCTAATGAGAAATTATACCATAAAAATTCTTGAAAATATACCCATTTTGTTGTAGCATGTGTTTTAGTACACTTTATTATGTAAAAGTTAGGAGATAAACATGAAAAAGACACCATTTGTGACAAAACAACAGGTAGAGGAGATTGTTAAAAAATTCCCTACACCATTTCATTTATATGACGAGGCAGGCATCCGCGCCAACGCGCAGGCTGTAAAGGATGCATTTGCATGGAACCCGGGCTTTAGAGAGTACTTTGCTGTAAAGGCTACTCCAAACCCATACCTGCTCAAGATTTTAAAGGATTATGACATGGGCTGTGACTGTTCATCATACACAGAGCTTATGCTTGCAAAGTCATGCGGCTTCGACGGAGAGCATATCATGTTTTCGTCAAATGATACACCGGCAGAGGAATTTGCATATGCAGACAAGCTCGGCGCTATCATCAATCTTGATGATTTCACACATATTGATTTTTTAGAGGAAACAATCGGACATATTCCGGAGACAATAAGCTGCAGATATAATCCGGGTGGAGTATTCACACTGTCAAACGGCATTATGGACAATCCGGGAGACTCAAAGTATGGCATGACAAAGGAACAGCTTTTTGAGGCATTCAAAATTCTTAAGTCAAAGGGAGCTAAATACTTTGGTGTGCATGCATTCCTTGCAAGCAATACAGTTACCAACGAGTATTATCCACAGCTTGCAAAGGAGCTTTTTGAGCTGGTTGTTGAGCTTAAAAACGAGACAGGCTGCGATATCAAATTTGTAAATCTGTCAGGTGGAGTTGGCGTGGCTTATAAGCCGGATCAGACACCAAACGATATATCGGTTATCGGTGCCGGTGTGCATAAGGTATACGATGAGGTATTGGTACCGGCAGGAATGGGCGATGTAGCCATCTACACAGAGATGGGACGTTTTATGATGGCTCCGTATGGCTGTCTTGTGACAAAGGCTATTCATGAGAAGCATATCTACAAGGAGTATATAGGAGTGGATGCATGTGCGGCAAACCTTATGAGACCGGCTGTTTACGGCTCATATCATCATATCACCGTGCTCGGCAAGGAGGATGCACCTTGTGACCATACATATGATGTGGTTGGCTCACTCTGCGAGAACTGTGATAAGTTTGCAATTGACAGACAGCTTCCAAAGATTGATATGGGAGACTATCTGGTAATACATGATACAGGAGCACACGGCTTCTCAATGGGCTATAATTACAACGGAAGACTTCGCTCAGCAGAGATACTGCTTGAAAGCAATGGGGAGGCAAAGCTCATCAGAAGAGCAGAAACTCCTGCAGATTACTTTGCAACCTTTGATTGCTTTGATGATATTAAAATAACAGAGTAATGCGCTAGCGCACTTTACAGAGTACGTATCCGAATTTTATCCATTTGCTCATATCATCAACATTATCGCTGTCGACATAAAAGGTCTCACCGTAATTGTTGAGTGGTGTGAGCTCGCATGGGTTTGTCTGGTGGAATTTTCTGATGTAGGCGCGCTTTGTCTGCGCGTTGATAAAGATACCGGTATCGCCGTCGCGGATTGGGTTTCGACTGATTAGAAGTATATCGCCTTTATTGTATACAGGATGCATATGATTGCTTGTCACGCGGATTCCAATGTGAAGAGCATCACCGAAGGCCTTTCTGTAATTTGAAACATCAAGCTTTTCAACGTTGTAGGAGTCAAAAATCATGCCATCGGCCATGTTGCCTGTCGGGATGAGGACGGAAATCAGATCCTCCTTATTACTGCTTTCATCCTTGTAGGCAGATAGCGCAAGCTCAGTGTCTATAATTGAGTCTATAAATATGCGCTGGTTTTTGGAAAGCTTTTTGATGCGCTTTACAAGGTCTATTACATCATCATTGAAGCCTGTGAGCTCGCAGGAGAAGCGTCCTGTCAGCTTGTATATCAGGTAAGCGGTGTAGATGTCGATACGGGAGGATTCTCCGTTTGCTATTCGCTTGTAGGTGGAGAGTGATATATCAAGTGCTTTTGCAAACTGTGCCTGGGACATACCAAGCTTTATGCGTTCGCGCTCAATATTTGTCGATATGTTGTTTGCTATTTCAAGTCGGTTCATTTATGAGCTAATCTCCCTTCTTTTTTTAAAAATAAACTCCAAATTTGGTCATGTATTGACATACACAATAAACTATAATGGTTACTGTTGAAACATAAATTAAATATATAAGAAACGTCAATTACTGTCAAATAAAAATGTTTGTTATATAAAAAGGGAGGTGTCCTGAAACTTAATTAGTGTAAGCTGAATGCGGCTTACACTTTTTTTATTTAAACAAATATAGCTTTATTTATGATAAGTATTAAAAATTTTTTTAAAAATAAATGTGTCTGAGGCATTGATTAGAGCACCGCTAATTGGTACAATATTTTATTATAACAAAAGAGCAGGTGAATATATGTCGCTAAGTTTCAGAAAGTGGCGGGAAATGGCATTGACTGAGTACCCGGTAGTGAGTGATAAGTACTATAAGAAGGTGTACGAAAACATAGCCACAGATCCGCAGACAGGGGAGAGTATACTTGTACAGCTTACATTACAGGGAGTTTTGGATAAGTGTGAGGGTACTAATTTTGAGGAGCCAATCAGAAAGTGCATTATGAAGTGTGTATACACGGGCGGTAAGCTTGAAAAGGAAATAAATAAAGTGATGAATCAGTATTATGAGGTCTAGATATATATGAAGAATATAGCAATTGATAAAGAACACTTACATTATTTGGAGCAGCTGTCAGAGATGTATCCGACAATAGGCAAGGCATCGTCCGAGATTATCAATCTGCAGGCTATTTTAAACCTGCCAAAGGGCACAGAGCACTTTGTATCTGATGTGCATGGCGAGTATGAAGCATTTTCCCATGTGCTGAAAAATGGCTCGGGGGCTGTTAGAAAGAAGATAGATGATGTATTTGGTCTTGCGATTAACAAGGCTGACAAGGCCGCACTTGCCACACTTATCTACTATCCAAGGGAGAAGATGGAGCTTATCAAGCAGGATGAGCCTGATATGGATTCTTGGTATAAAACAACTCTTTACAAGCTGATAGAGGTGTGCAAGACAGTTTCATCAAAGTATACGCGCTCAAAGGTGAGAAAAGCACTGCCGGAGGAGTATGCATACGTTATAGAGGAGCTCATCACAGAAAAGCCGGAGGTGTTAAACAAGGAGGCTTACTACGAGTCAATCATCAATACAACAGTGGAGTTAGGTACTGCGGAGGAGTTTATAGTGGTGCTTTCCGAGCTTATCCAGAGGCTTGCTGTTGACCATCTGCATGTGCTTGGCGATATATACGACAGGGGAGCAGGCCCGCATCTGATAATGGACAGGCTGTGCAGATATCACTCGCTGGACATACAGTGGGGCAATCATGATATCATCTGGATGGGGGCAGCCGCAGGAAACCTTGCATGCATCGCAACTGTTGTCAGAAACAGTATCAGATACGGTAATCTGGATGTAGTCGAGGAGGGCTACGGCATAAATATGCTTCCGCTTGCTACGTTTGCACTGAAGGCGTACAAGGATGACCCTTGCACCAGATTTGTGTTCAAGGTGGCTCCAAGTGGCGCAGACAATATGGAGAGTGATCTGATAAAGAAGATGCACAAGGCCATTGCTATCATACGTTTCAAGCTGGAGGGTCAGCTCATTAAAAAGTGGCCGGAGTATGGGATGAAGGAACGACTGCTTTTGGAACATATTGATTACGAGCATGGAACCATAGAGCTTGAGGGCAGAACCTATAAGCTGCTTGATACAAGCTTTCCGACAATTGACCCGGCTGATCCTTACAGACTGACGGAGGACGAAGAAGAGGTGATACAAAGGCTCAGGAGCTCGTTTATCCATTGCGAGAAGCTGAAAACCCACGTTGGGCTGATGCTTAAAAAGGGCAGCATGTACAAGGTATATAATGGCAATCTGCTTTTCCACGGCTGCATCCCGATGGAGGAGGACGGAAGCTTTGCTAGGGTAAATATCTACGGTAAAGAGTATAGCGGCAAGGCTTTGTTTGATATACTGGAGACTTACGTCAGAAAGGCTTTTTTCTCGGATGACAGGCTGGAGAGACAAAAGGGCAGCGATATCATGTGGTACATATGGACAGCTCCATATTCTCCGCTTTACGGCAGAAATAAGATGGCTACGTTTGAGAGATATTTTATAGATGATGATGACAAGAAAGTAGAAAAGAAAAACTTTTACTATGATTATATAAACAAGCCTGAGTGTGCACAGCGTATACTTGAGGAGTTTGGTCTGCATGACAAAAGAGACCATATCATAAACGGACACGTTCCTGTGCACAGATTAAGAGGCGAAAGCCCTGTGAAGTGTGATGGCAGAGTGATAGTCATAGATGGTGGCTTTTCAAAGGCTTACCGCAGGCGCACTGGCATCGCGGGATATACCCTGATATATAATTCATATGGGCTGACATTGACAGCGCATGAGCCGTTTGAATCACCGGAGACGGCAGTAAGGGATGAGAGGGATATCGTATCAAGGCGTGAGGCTGTAGAGGTGCTGGATAAGAGAATACTTGTCGGAGATACAGATGCCGGAATAAAGATGAAGGAAAAGATTGCGGATCTAAAGCAGCTTATTGCGGTATATCGTTCGGGTGAGATTGCAGAGCGCGATGATTAGAAAGAGGAAATATGATGTATGTAGTTGATGGGTTTGAGTTTCAGACAAAGGAAGAGGCTAGGCAGGCTAAAAAGGAAAGTGACGGGATACGATATATAAAGGAGCAGACCGATATGTCAGACCCGGATACGGTATACAAGCTGTATTTAAGGCTTAACAAGCCGGGATATTTCTATACTCAGGTCGGGCTTGCATTTCTTATTGAGCTTCGGGAATATCTGCATACGATTCCCTATATCAAGAATGAGGATATCCGTCCGATTTATATTCCTGAGGATAAAAAAGCGGTTGTCGAGGTGAAAAAACAGACGGAAGGCTATAAGAAAAAGTTTCATGTGGCATTGTTTTTTACTATTGTACTATCGGCTGCCATAGTAGCTATGTTTGGCATCACCTATGTGAGCGGACACAGTCCGTATGTGGTGGACTACGAAAACGAGCTGATAGACAAATATGAAAACTGGCAGAAGGAGCTTGAAAAAAGGGAAAAGGCAGTTGAAGAGAGGGAAAAAGCACTGGATGAAAGGCAGGATGCAGCAGAGTGGACAAAATAAAGATACTGGTGGTAGATGACGAGAACAGGATGAGAAAGCTCGTGCATGATTTCCTTGCAAGGGAAGGCTATGAGGTACTTGAGGCCGGAGACGGCGAGGAGGCACTTGATATATTTTATCAGCAGAAGGATATAGCGTTGCTGGTGCTTGATATAATGATGCCGAGGATAAATGGCTTTGAGGTATGCCGTGAAATAAGACAGACTTCAAAGGTGCCGATTATTATGCTTACGGCCAAGGGAGATGAGCGTGATGAATTAAACGGCTTTGACATTGGTGCGGATGAGTATATATCAAAGCCGTTTTCTCCCAAGATACTGGTGGCCAGGGTAAATGCTCTCCTTCGCAGGGCAAATAAGCTGGGCGAGGAGGCAGTAATAAGCGAGGCCGGTGGTATTGTGATGGACAAGACGGCGCATACTGTAGCTATTGATGGCAAGGCTATTGAGCTTTCGGTAAAGGAATTTGAGCTTTTGGATTACTTTATGAGCAATCAGGGAATCGCTCTTACAAGAGAGCGTATACTTGACAGTGTGTGGAGCTATGATTATTTTGGCGATGCGAGGACTATTGATACACATGTGAAGAAATTAAGAAGCAAGATGGGAGCTAAAGGCGACTATATAAAGACCGTCTGGGGTGTGGGATATAAGTTTGAGATACAGTAAGTGTTAAGCCGGGGAATAATAGATTTGGGACAAGAGGTGTCAGCATGAAAAAGAAAAAAACACTATCCACACAGCTTACGCTTGTGATTTCATTCATTGTACTTCTGATAGTAGGAGTGTTTTGGTTGGCCAATAACACACTGCTGGAAAAGTATTATGTTTTTAACAAGGAAAAAGAGATGCTTGCTGTATACAAAATGGTGGACTCGGCTGCAAAAAATGACAAGCTGTCAGATGATGCGTTTGCTGTAGCATTTGAAAAGAAATGTGTCGGCACCAATATAGATGCGGTTGTGTTCAACAAGTACGGTAAGGTAATCATTGAGGGAACCACTGACAATCAGGAAATATTCCAGCTGCTTTTGGAGGCGAGCATGTCGTCCTATTCGGCAGACTACAATAACCTGAATATGACAAGGCAGAAGGATAAAAGGCTGGGGACAGAGTATATCATCATAAATAACAGACTGATTGACGGTAACTTTGTATACATGAAGACACCGCTTGAGAGTATTAAGGAGAGCGTATCCATATCGAACCGCTTTTTTGCAATAGGCACAGTAGCTGCCATTGTTGTGGGAGTGTTTATGGCGTATATTGTTGCGCGCAACATGACCAGGCCGATAAGGAATATGACTGAGCTGTCGACAAGGATGGCAAAGCTTGATTTTGATGCGAAATACATTGATACGGAAAACAGTGCAAAGGAGCTTTATGTGCTTGGCGAGCATATGAACGAGCTGTCGCAGACGCTTGAGCAGACCATAACAAGACTAAAGGTGGCAAACAATGAATTACAGCGTGATATAAAGAAAAAAGAAGAGATAGATGAGATGAGAAAGGAGTTTTTGTCAAACGTGTCACATGAGCTAAAGACTCCGCTTGCTCTAATTTCGGGCTACGCTGAGGGGCTCAAGGAGGTTGTAAACGATGATGATGAGAGCCGTAACTTCTACTGTGATGTCATCATGGATGAGACTGACAAGATGAACCGCATGGTTATGAAGCTTTTATCCCTCAATCATCTGGAGGATGGCAGTGATGTGCTTGAGATGACCAGGTTTGATTTGACATCGCTTATAAGGGGCGTTATAGACTCATCAAGGCTTCTGGCACAAAAAAATGAGGCTGCAATTGAGTTTGACTGGACCGATTGTGTATATGTGAGCGGTGATATGTACAAGATTGAGGAGGTTGTGACAAACTATATCAGTAATGCGATAAATCACTGCACAAGAGGCGGAACTATCACTGTATCATACAGTATGTACAGCGACCATGTGAGAGTCAGTGTGTTTAACACAGGAGAGCCGATACCGGAAAAGGATATAGACAATATATGGAATAAGTTCTACAAGGTGGACAAGGCCAGAACAAGAGAATATGGCGGAAGCGGCATAGGTCTGTCTATAGTAAAGGCTATTATGGAGCTGCATCACAGAGGGTATGGTGTCATAAATCACAAGGATGGTGTAGAATTCTGGTTTGAACTTGAGTTATTTATTGCAAACAATGAATAAATGTGTTACTATATATATTATTAGGATAAAAGTCATAGAACAAGAGTGGGTTTATTACAATGACAGGAAGAAATATAAAAATGGCAGCTGTGGCATTTACAGCAATTATAACGCTTACAGGCTGCGGAACACAATTATATGATATGACTGATGCGGAACAAAGCCTTATTGCGAATTATTCGGCATATGTTGTTGCAAAACACAATATATACCAGCAGGATGGCATGACTAACGCTACTGAGGACACTGAGAAAGTGGACGAGGTGTCGCCTGATAATTCACATTCGCAGGATAATAAGACATCTGAGGCCGGAAATGACAAGAACAGCAATTCGCAGAAAGAGCCCGCTGCCTCGCAGGAAAAGAAGGTGTCACTTGCTGAGGCGACAGGCTACGGCAGCCTTGATATCACATATAATGGAGCTACTGAGTCGGATGTGTATAACGAGGGCTCATACTACTCTATGACGGCAGGAAGCGGTAATACTTTTGCGGTTATGAAATTTACTCTTAAAAATCCGACGGGTGAGGATATAAATGTTGATATGTTTGGCAATGCGAGGACATATAAGGCCACTTTCCCCGATGGAAAGGAGTACACGGCTGAGGGTACATTCCTTACGTATTCCCTTAATACCTTTCAGGGAACAGTAAAGGCAGGCGGTTCGGTTGATGTGGTGTTACTCTTCAAGATACCGCAGGGCACAGCATGTGACAACATCACGATGTCGGTTATAAAAGATAACGAAAAAAGTTTGATTGAATTATAAAATATATGATATACTTAGATTACTAAGAGGCGGAGGTTGTATTATGGATACAAACATATTATTGGAGTCAGGAACAAACGAACTTGAGGTGCTTGAATTTACGTTGGGAGACAATCATTACGGCATCAATGTTGCAAAGATCAGAGAGATTCTGCAATATATGCCGGTCACTCCTGTTCCGAATACTCATCCGAGTGTTGAGGGAATTTTTATGCCACGTGACACAATGATTACGGTTATCAATTTAAAGAATTGTCTTAACCTGCCACAGACGGATGAAAAGGGATTGTTTATCATTACAAATTTCAACAAGCTCAATGTGGCATTTCATGTAGACCAGGTCATCGGCATACATCGCGTATCGTGGGAGAATATCATAAAGCCTGACGAGACACTGACGGGTGAACATGGCGGCACAGCTACGGGTGTTATCAAAATGAATGACAGGCTGATAGTTATCCTTGATTTTGAGGCTATAGTAGCTTCTATCAGTCCACAGACAGGGCTTCGTGTCAACGACCTTGATGAGATGGAGGCAAGAGACAGAAGTGATGCTACAATTCTTATTGCAGAGGATTCGGCTTTATTGTCAAAGCTCATCACTGAGTGTCTTAAGAAGTCCGGATATACCAATCTCATCGTGGAAGAGAATGGTCAGGAGGCCTGGGATGAGATAAAGGCTATGCAGGAAAAGGGCGATATTACAAAGCATCTTGACTGCATTATAACTGATATAGAGATGCCGCTCATGGATGGACACAGACTCACAAAGCTTGTAAAATCGGATGCAGAGCTTAGAGATATACCGGTTATCATATTCTCTTCACTGGTAAACGAAGAGATGAGGAAAAAGGGCGAACAGCTCGGAGCAGACGCACAGCTTACAAAGCCTGAAATCGGAAAGCTTGTAGATGCGATTGACAAGCTGCTTAATAAAGCATAATATATTTAGATACAAGGGGGTGTGGCTTGTTTAGCTGCACCCTTTAATGGATTATAGATGGAGAATACTAATGAGCGATAAATCGACAGAAAACTATCTGGACAATTTGCTGGATTCAATGAACAAGCTGCAGGATACAGATACGAAGATGTCTGAGGCTGATCAGGATGAGTTCCTTAAAAAGTTTGAGGATGAGCTTGAAAACGAGACATATGATGAGTATCTGTCAAGCTTTGAAAAGGAGCTTGATAGAGAAAATGAGCAGGCCAAGGGGCAGGCTCTTAATGTACAGACTCCGGCTCCTGATGACAAGGATGCTTCACTTGATGATATGCTCACTGAGTTTGACCGAAGGATGAAGGAAGAGGAGACTCAGGGAGATGATCAGGAAAACAAAGCAGACGATAATCTAAGCGATGCGGTACTTAATTTTACACCGGCAGATTCTGGGATAGAGATGATGGATACAAATATGCCGGAAATGGCTGAGGATTCAAAGCAGGAGGAGACTCCGGAGAGTATAATAACAAATAAACCTCAGATGGTTGAAGAAATAGGTGAACCTGATCTGGCAGGAAATGCATCAAAGGATATACTTGATATACTCGATAGTGATGGTTTGGATAATATCGGTGATCTGCTTGAAGGAAAAACCGATGAGACAGGGAATGATATAGATGATTATGCAAGCCGTCAGATGAAGGTACATGAGCCGACTGATGGAGAGCTTGATGCGCAAGGTACCGCAAAAAAGAGCCTTTTTAAAAAAATAATATCATTTTTTACAAAAGAGCCACAGTCAGATGACGTTACAGATACACAGGGCACGGCGGATGGTACAGAAACTGACGCACAGATGCTCTCGGATGAGAATAAACAGATACTTGAAGCGCTGGATGCTAACGGAGAGCCAAACAAAGCATCGGATAAGTCTAAGAAGGGCAAAAAGCCTAAAAAAGAAAAGAAGCCAAAAAAGCCTAAAAAAGAAAAAAAGCCAAAAGCTCCAAAGGAAAAGAAGGAGCGCATTGGATGGGAGAAGGAACCTAAGCTTCCTAAGGGGCCTGTTATAGTAATCTGGGTATTTGTTATGTCGATAGTTGTGTTTGTTCTCATATGCACCTTTTTGCTCGGAAACAACTCCAAGGTGACTGATGCTCAGAATACGTACAACCAGGCAATAGCTGATCTGGGACAGAATAAAGCTGATTCAATAGAGCTGTATACAAAGGCATACAGCAGGCTGAGCGGCTTGAAGCTTTCGGGTGACGACGAGAAGCTGTACAATAAGCTGTCGGTACTTGCTGCAGTGTCAGGCAAGTATGATGCCTATAAGAGCTTTAGCGATTCCGGTTATGTAACAATGGCGGCGGATTCCTTGGTATGTGCGGCAGGTCGATGTGCTGTAAATGCAGACAATGCAAAGGAATACGGATGTGAGCTGCAGCTTGAGCAGCTTAAAAACATTATTTCTGATACCTTGAGCAGTCAGTATGGCTTATCATACGATGATGCCATTGCTCTGTATAATATAGATGATAGAGATGACTATACACTGGCACTGACACAGAAACTAAATGAATTAGGCATTAAAGAGGAGACTGAATAATATGATAGCAATCATCGATTACGAAGCAGGCAACCTGCGAAGCGTACAAAAGGCACTTACAGCTATAGGTGAAGAGAGTATGGTGACCAGAGACAGGCATGAGATTTTAAATGCCGACAAGGTTATACTTCCGGGAGTCGGAGCTTTCGGAGATGCAATGGATTCGCTTAAAAAATATGAGCTTGACAAGGTGATTCACGAGGTCTGCGACATGGATAAGCCGTTTCTTGGCATATGCTTAGGTCTTCAGCTGTTATTTGAGGGAAGCGATGAGAGTCAGGGTGTTGAGGGACTTCATGTGCTTGACGGACAGATACTTCGCATTCCGGATAAGGAAGGGCTTAAAATACCTCACATAGGCTGGAATTCACTTGATTTACAGAACAACGGCAGGCTGTTTAAGGGTCTTTCGCAGCATCCATATGTATATTTCGTGCATTCGTACTATCTGAAAGCGGCTGATGAGGCAATTGTCAAAGCAACGACAGAGTACAGCACACATATTCATGCGTCCGTTGAGAAAAATAATGTGTTCGCCTGCCAGTTCCATCCGGAGAAGAGCAGCACAGTCGGACTTTCGATACTTAAAAATTTTGCAGGGATAGGGGAGGCATAATATGTTTACAAAGAGAATAATCCCATGTCTGGATGTGAATAACGGACGTGTTGTGAAGGGCATAAACTTTGTTAATTTAAGAGATGCAGGTGACCCTGTTGAAATTGCGGCTGCGTACGATAAGGCAGGCGCAGATGAGGTGGTTTTTCTGGATATCACAGCGTCAAGTGACAACAGAAATACTGTTGTGGATATGGTCAGAAAGGTTGCTGAAAAGGTGTTTATACCGTTCACGGTGGGCGGTGGCATCAGAACAGTCGATGATTTTAAGGCACTGCTTAGAGAGGGTGCAGACAAGATTTCAATAAATTCAAGTGCTATAAATACACCGCGGCTTATCAGCGATGCTGCGGATAAGTTTGGAAGTCAGTGTGTGGTTGTGGCAATCGATGCAAGACGCCGTGCTGACGGAAGCGGCTGGAATGTATACAAGAACGGAGGCCGCATAGATACAGGCCTTGATGCCATTGAGTGGGCTATTAAGGCAAATGAGCTTGGAGCAGGAGAGATACTTCTTACAAGCATGGACTGTGACGGCACAAAGGATGGCTACGATATCGAGCTCACAAGGCTTATTGCCGATAATGTTTCGGTTCCGGTTATCGCATCGGGCGGAGCAGGTACAAAGGAGCATTTTTATGAGGCCCTGACAGAGGGAAAGGCAGATGCCGCGCTTGCAGCTTCACTTTTCCACTACAAGGAGCTTGAAATTATGGATTTAAAGAATTATCTGGCAGATAAAGGTGTGTCGGTCAGAAGATAGGCGGGTAAATTGAGATTATGAGTATGCTTGACGGTGAGTGGGCAAAGGCTGTGGGAGCCGAGTTTAAAAAACCGTATTACAGGGATTTGTACAATTTTGTGAGAGATGAATATGCCACACATGTGATATATCCTCCGGCAGATGACATATTTAATGCCATGCATTTTACACCGCTTGACAGGGTAAAGGTGCTCATCCTCGGACAGGATCCGTACCACAATGTCAATCAGGCGCACGGACTGTCGTTTTCTGTGCTTCCGTCTCAGAAGGATATTCCACCATCACTGCAGAATATCTACAAGGAGCTTAACGATGATCTGGGCTGTGATATCCCGAATAATGGATACCTGAAGAAATGGGCAGACCAGGGAGTTTTGCTTTTGAATACGGTACTCACCGTCAGAGCTCATCAGGCTAACTCGCATCAGGGGCACGGCTGGGAGAAGTTTACGGATGCAATCATAGAGGCTGTAAATGAGCAGGACAGACCTATAGTGTATATGCTCTGGGGCCGTCCGGCGCAGTCGAAGATTCCTATGCTTACAAATCCAAAGCACCTGATATTGACAGCACCGCATCCAAGCCCGCTGTCGGCTTACAGAGGCTTTTTTGGCTGTAAGCATTTTAGTAAAGCTAATGAGTTTCTTAAGGAGCATGGAGTGGAGCCTGTTGACTGGCAGATAGAGGATATATAAAGGTCGGTAATACCGGTAGATATTATCTTGACATAATCTGAGAAAGTGTCTATATTAAAAATATATAGAAGGTAACGGATTACATATTTATCAAAGGAGTGATACTATGAGAGGAATAGGAATGTGGGATTCATCATCCATATCCACACTGTTTTCCGGCGTAGGCAGCAGAAAAAGCAGCAATGCAGCGTCTTCTTTTATAGCCAATATGGATATGACTACATATAGCGGCATTAGAAGTGGCAGCTATTTCAAGCTTCTCAAGTCATATTATGGAAATAACCTTAATTCAAAGGCCCAGTCTCTTGTGTCATCATCTGTTTCTACATCTAAGGATTCAGCGAAGACACTTGCGTCCATCGAGACGGAGTCAGAGGATATGGTAAAGTCAGCGCAGGCTCTTTACAAAAACAGCGGCAAGGATGATACAGATGCTACGTACAAGAAGGTGTCGGCTTTTGTGTCTGATTACAACAGCCTCATTAATGTTGCGGATGATTCCGAGACAAAGCAGATTTCGAGAAATCTTGAGTCACTGAAATCACTTACAGATGTCAATGCAAAGTCGCTTGCGAAGGTTGGAATCACAGTGGATTCCAAGTCCGGAAAGCTGTCTGTGGACGAGGATACCTTTAAAAAGGCTGATTCGACCAAGGTTGATGCACTTTTTAAGGGAAACGGCTCTTATGCTTACGCAGTGGCAAGCAAGGCTTCAATGCTTGAGTATGCCGCAAAGAATGAGGCAGAAAAGACTAACACATATGGCGCCGATGGAAGTTATACACAGGCCTACAACAGTGGATATAATTATAATATGTTTTTATAGTCAAAGAAAGGCTGGGAATCCCCAACCTCACTTTCGGCTTAATAAAAAGAAGCATCCCGGCTTTGGGATGCTTCTTTTTAATTAATTAGCGTTTAGTTGTCGTTTTCATCGTCCTCGCTCATTGAGTAGACCTGACGCTTACGTGCCATTTCATCACTCTCAAGATATTCGTCATAGGTTGTGATCTTGTCGATCATTGAACCGTTTGGCAGGAATTCTATGATTCGGTTGGCAGTTGTCTGGACTACCTGGTGGTCACGGCAGGCAAAGAGGATTACTCCCGGGAACTTTATCATTCCGTTGTTTAATGCTGTGATTGACTCCATGTCGAGGTGGTCTGTAGGCTCATCGAACATGAGCACATTGCTTCCCATGATCATCATGCGGGAGAGCAGTACTCGAACCTTTTCTCCTCCGGAAAGTACTCTCATTTTCTTTACTCCATCCTCGCCGGCAAAGAGCATACGGCCTAAGAAACCACGTACATATGTGGCATCCTTGATTTCTGAGTACTGTGTGAGCCAGTCAACGATGAGCTCATCAGTATCAAAGATTGTGGTATTGTCCTTTGGGAAGTATGACTGGCTTGTTGTGACACCCCATTTGTATGAACCTTCGTCCGGCTCAAGCTCTCCGGCAAGGATTTTGAACAGAGTTGTTTTTGCAAGCTCGTTTCCACCGACAAATGCAATCTTGTCATCATGGTTAACTGTAAATGAGATATTGTCAAGTACCTTTACGCCGTCGATGGTTTTTGAGATGCCCTCGACAAAGAGCACATCGTTTCCGATTTCACGCTCAGGACGGAAATCAATGTATGGGTATTTACGGCTTGAAGGACGTATCTCATCAAGCTGGATTTTTTCAAGGGCACGTTTTCTTGATGTAGCCTGCTTTGATTTAGAGGCATTGGCAGAGAAACGCTGGATAAATTCCTGCAGCTCCTTGATTTTTTCCTCTTTCTTTTTGTTTGCTTCCTTCATCTGACGCACGATGAGCTGGCTTGATTCATACCAGAAATCGTAGTTTCCGGCGTAGAGCTGGATCTTACCGTAATCCATGTCGGCGATGTTGGTGCAGACCTTGTTGAGGAAGTATCTGTCATGGGATACAACGATGACCGTATTCTCAAAATTGATGAGGAATTCCTCAAGCCATGAGATAGCATCGAGGTCTAAGTGGTTGGTAGGCTCATCGAGAAGCAGTATGTCAGGATTTCCAAACAGTGCCTGTGCGAGAAGCACCTTGACCTTTACTGCACCCGGCAGGTCTGCCATCAGAGTGTAGTGATCCTCTGTAGGCACACCGAGACCGTTTAAGAGAGTAGCTGCATCAGACTCAGCGTTCCAGCCGTCCATATCTGCAAACTCGGCCTCAAGCTCACTTGCACGGATTCCGTCCTCGTCTGAGAAATCCTCCTTCATATAGATGGCTTCCTTCTCCTTCATGATATCATAGAGGCGTTTATTGCCCATGATAACCGTATCAAGTACTGTAAACTCATCGTACTTGAAGTGATCCTGCTGTAAGAATGACAGTCTCTGTCCCGGAGTGATTGCGATATCACCGCTTGTAGGCTCAAGCTGTCCTGAGAGAATCTTTAAAAATGTAGACTTGCCGGCACCGTTTGCACCTATAAGTCCATAGCAGTTTCCCTCGGTGAATTTTATGTTGACATCCTCAAATAAAGCTTTTTTACCAATTCTTAATGTAATATTGTTTGCACTAATCATTTTGTCTTTATTCAATCCTTTCTTATTTAATAACCTGTTCGTTTCTGTAACACATCGTTTCTATTTTAACGTAAAACCAGTATTTTGCAAGTGTTTTACAGGCGATTTATAGCCATTGTGCCCTTTTGTACATAAATTTTACCTTGTTAATAAATATTTTAGGGTTTTTGTACAATGTATTGCTAAAAAAACTTGATTTTTTACATCACACAAACTAAACTATTATGTAGAGACATTCTGATTCATGTCTATAATTGAACATTTATTTTACAGGAGGAAATATCATGTCTAGAGCAAAACAGTCGATGGATGGAAATACCGCTGCCGCTCATGTAGCATATGCCTACACAGAGGTTGCAGGAATCTATCCTATCACACCTTCTAGCCCGATGGCTGATACAGTTGATCAGTGGTCAGCAGCAGGACAGAAGAACATTTTCGGAAGCACTGTAAAGGTAGTTGAGATGGAGTCTGAGGCAGGTGCCGCTGGTACAGTTCACGGATCTCTTGCAGCTGGTGCACTTACTACAACATTTACAGCTTCACAGGGACTTTTACTTATGATCCCTAATATGTACAAAATCGCAGGTGAGAATCTTCCTTGCGTATTTGACGTATCAGCTCGTACAGTATCTTCACATGCACTGAATATCTTCGGTGATCACAGTGATGTATATGCTTGTCGTCAGACTGGTTTCGCAATGCTTTGTGAGACAAATCCACAGGAGGTTATGGATCTTTCACCGGTTGCACACTGTGCAGCACTTGAGGGACAGGTTCCATTCATCAACTTCTTCGATGGATTCCGTACTTCTCATGAGATCCAGAAGATTGAGAAGTGGGATTATGAAGATCTCAAAGAGATGTGTCCAATGGATGCAGTTGCTGAATTCAGAGCACACGCTCTTAACCCAGAGCATCCAGCAGCTCGTGGATCACACGAGAACGGAGATATCTTCTTCCAGCATAGAGAGGCATGTAACAAGTTCTATGATGAGCTTCCAGCAGTTGTTGAGAAGTACATGGACAAGGTTAATGCTAAGCTTGGTACAGATTACAAATTATTCAACTACTACGGAGCACCGGACGCTGATCGTGTAATCATCGCTATGGGTTCTATCAACGATGTAGCTGAGGAAGTAATCGACTACTTAACAGCAAAGGGAGAGAAAGTCGGACTTATCAAAGTACGTCTTTACCGTCCATGGTCTTCAGAGGCTCTTCTTAATGCTATTCCAAAGACAGCAAAGAAGATCGCTGTATTAGACCGTACAAAAGAGCCAGGATCACTTGGTGAGCCATTATACTTAGACGTTGCTACAACACTTCGTGAAGCAGGTATGAACGATGTTGTATTAGTAGGCGGACGTTACGGATTAGGATCTAAGGATACACCACCTTCATCAGTATTCGCTGTATATACAGAGCTTGAGAAGGATGCTCCTAAGCACAGATTTACACTTGGAATCGTGGATGATGTTACAAATCTTTCACTTCCAGAGGTTAAGCCAGCTCCTATCACATCTGCACCTGGTACAAAAGAGTGCAAGTTCTGGGGTCTCGGCGGAGATGGTACTGTAGGTGCTAACAAGAACTCTACAAAGATCATCGGTGACCACACAGACAAATATATCCAGGCATACTTCCAGTATGACTCAAAGAAGACCGGTGGTGTTACAATTTCTCACTTGAGATTTGGTGACAACCCAATCAGAAGCCCATACTACATCAACCAGGCAGACTTCGTAGCATGCCACAACCCTGCATACGTTATCCAGGGCATGAAGATGGTTCAGGACGTTAAGCCGGGCGGAGTATTCATGATCAACTGCCAGTGGTCAGATGAAGAGCTTGCTCATCACCTCAACGCAGATGCAAAGAAATATATCGCTGACAACAACATTCAGCTTTACACAATCAACGCTATCGACAAGGCTATCGAGATCGGAATGGGCAAGAGAACTAACACAATTCTCCAGTCTGCATTCTTCAAACTCGCTGATGTAATGCCAATCGACAAGGCTATTGAGTTCATGAAGGCTGCTGCTAAGAAGTCATACTCAAAGAAGGGTGACGCAGTAGTAGAGATGAACTACAAGGCTATTGATGCCGGTGTTGACGCTGTACATAAGGTAGAGGTACCAGAGTCTTGGAAGAATCCTGAGGCAGATGCTCCTAAGGCAGAGCGTACAGGACGTCCAGAGGTTGTTAAGCTTGTTAACGAGCTCCTTGATCCAATCGCTAAGATGGATGGAGACAGCCTTCCGGTTTCAGCATTCGCTGACAAGGCAGACGGACAGTATGTAACAGGTGCTTCTGCATACGAGAAGAGAGGAACAGCTGTTACAGTTCCACAGTGGGATCCAGAGAAGTGTATCCAGTGTAACAACTGTGCATTTGTATGTTCTCACGCTACAATTCGTCCATTCTTACTTACAGATGACGAAGTAAAGGCAGCTCCTGACAATATGAAGGTTGCTGATATGAAGCCAAAGGCAGGCGCTTACAAGTATACAATGAGCGTATCTCCACTTGACTGTATGGGATGTGGTGAGTGTATCACAGTTTGTCCTACAGCAGCTATCTCAATGCAGCCACAGGAGTCTCAGGCAGCAGAGCAGCCAGTATTTGATTACTTAGTAGCTAACGTTTCTAAGAAGACAGATGCCGGAATGGTTGATACAACACCTAAGGGATCACAGTTCAACCAGCCACTCCTTGAGTTCTCAGGCTCATGTGCAGGATGTGCTGAGACATCTTACGCTAGACTTATTACACAGCTCTTCGGTGAGCAGATGTACATCTCTAACGCAACAGGATGTTCTTCTATCTGGGGTAACCCGGCAGCTACATCACCATACACAGTAAATATCAACTCTAAGAAGGGACCAGCTTGGTCTAACTCACTCTTCGAGGATAATGCTGAGCATGGTTTAGGTATGGAAGTTGGACAGAGATATCTCCGTGACCAGGCTATCGAGCTTGTTAAAGAGATTGCTGCATCAGACAAGGCTACAGCTGAGTTCAAGGCAGCAGCAGACAAGTTCCTTGAGACAAAGGACGACACAAAGGCAAACGTTGAGCCAACAACAGCTCTTATCGCAGAGTTAGAGAAGGCAGCAGCAGCCGGATGTGAGAAATCTAAAGAAGTACTTGCTAAGAAGGATTACCTCGGAAAGAAATCTGTATGGATCTTCGGTGGTGACGGATGGGCATATGATATCGGTTTCGGTGGATTAGACCATGTACTTGCTTCTGGTGAGAACGTAAACGTAATGGTATTCGATACTGAGATGTACTCTAACACAGGTGGACAGGCATCTAAGGCTTCTAACATCGGTGAGGTATGTCAGTTCGCAGCAGCTGGTAAAGAGACAAGCAAGAAGTCACTTTCAGAGATCGCTATGAGCTACGGATATGTATACGTTGCACAGATCGCTCTTGGAGCAAACCCAGCACAGGCTGTTAAGGCCATCACAGAGGCTGAGGCTTATCCGGGACCATCACTCATCATCGGATACGCACCTTGCGAGCTTCACGGTATCGCTAAGGGCGGTATGAACCACTGCCAGGATGAGATGAAGAAGGCTGTTAAGGCTGGATACTGGAACCTCTTCTCATTCAACCCTGCACTCAAGGCTGAAGGAAAGAATCCATTCACTCTTACATCAAAGGCCGGCGACGGATCTTACCAGGAGTTCCTTAACAACGAGGCACGTTATACTCGTCTTATCAAGCCATTCCCAGAGAGAGCAGAGAAGCTCTTTGCTAAGTCTGAGGAGACAGCTAAGGCACGTTATACACACCTTGAGAAACTCGTTAAATTATACGGAGAGGACTAATTCATTAGTCACGGTATATATTTTATCCCACAGGGCATTTGCTCTGTGGGATTTTTGATTATTATCATGTGATTACCCTATATTGCTAACTTGAAAAAGTAAATTCCAGTGCAGAAGTAAATTCCACACTCATTTAAAAGTTCTTGATTTTCTAAGAGTTTTATAAGCTCAAAACGCTTATTTCTGTTATAATAGGAGTAACTTCTTG
>NZ_CDRTEH010000011.1:0-75830 GCF_977054825.1 Agathobacter sp. | reverse complement strand
TAAAAAACAAGAACTAAAAACATCTAAATATTACTATCTCAAACTTCCCATACTGAAAAGTGTGCTGAACCTTGAAAATTCAATATTTTAGCCAATAAAAAGTAAACGATGAAACGAAGGTACCTACAAAAGTAATAGCAAGACTGTTATAATGTCTTACTTTACAAAAACAGCACATTTTGTGGGTGTATCTTCTATGAGCTTTCGTATGAAAAGAATTTATGGTGTCTGCGTAGATAAAGGTAAACGCTCAAACGAAGGTACCTACCAAACCTAAATCAATATCGATATACTATGATCATAGTATATTTGTTAAAAAAGTTGAGCCTAAACTTTTTTGACTAAGATATGGGTAATGCAATGGAATTTGAACTGCTTGCAGATAGTATTAAGCAAATAAATGATAAAGCAAGTTCAGCAGCAAAAAGTGCTGTAAATCAGCTTATGACATTGCGCAATTGGGCGATTGGTTATTATATAGTAGAATATGAACAAGATGGCAGTGACAGAGCAGAATATGGTTCTCATCTTTTGAAAAATCTGGAAAAACAAATTGATCAAAAAGGAATGAATTATACGCTTTTTAAGGCTTGTAGACAGTTTTATAAAGTATATCCTCAAATTGGTTCGACAGTGTCGAGCGAATTTAAATTACCAGATTTTGGAAAAAGTTCGACAGTGTCGAACGAATTTGTCACAGATCCAGATGTTTTAGTTAATAACTTGTCTTTTTCGCATATTCGAGAAATTATGGTTTTAAATGATGCGTTTGAACGATTTTTTTACGAAACAGAGTGTATGAAATGCAACTGGAATGTAAGAGAACTCCGCAGACAGATAAAAACTAACCTTTATGTAAGAGCTGGCATAAGTAAAAAACCAGAGCTTTTATTAAAAAAATCTGTTGATAATGCAAATGGAACAATGCTATCAATAAAAGATCCATTTACATTTGAATTTTTGGGACTTGATGCAAGGGATGCTGTGTCAGAATCTGATTTAGAACAGGCTCTTATGGATCATTTGCAGGAATTTATGTTAGAACTTGGAGAGGGATTCTGTTTTGAGGCAAGACAAAGGAGAATTATAATAGATGATAAATATTATTTTATTGACCTTGTTTTTTATAACCGTCTTCTACATTGCAATGTTATTATTGAACTTAAGAATGATGAGTTCAAACATGAGGATTTGGGACAGCTTAACGCTTATGTAGGTTATTATAAGAAAAATGAGATGACAGAAGGAGATAATCCGCCAGTAGGAATACTACTTTGTACAGACAAAGGCTCGCAGATGGTAGAATATGCATTATCTGGAATGGATAACCAATTATTTGTTTCAAATTCATTATAAATCTGAAAGCCCTGTACGATTTCTTTTTTATGAAAAAAGTTGTAAAGTTATGATGCTATAGATTAAACAGGAAATCAGTAGATATTTTATAGTCTACGAAGCGTAGAATCCGCATATATTCACCATTCTCTACGCTACGTGGGTGTGAAGTGTCTGTTTTTTATACTACACTTGGGGCAGAAAGGAGGAAAACAATGGATCAGGTGAAAATTGGAAAGTTTATTTCTGATGAAAGAAAGGCAAAAGGGTATACACAGAAACAATTATCTGAATTGTTGGGAATCAGTGATAAAACAATATCGAAATGGTAATGCATTTATTAAGCACAAGATACTTAAAATGTCCTCACTGTAAGACAAGAACCTGGTGTAAGAAAGTCATAATCAAAGAGTGCTGATCAAATCATATAGACATGGTATGGCAACAGCAGGTTGCTTTTCAGAACATGAATTTATCTGTATGATATGGTTATGGAGGTGACGACGATGGAAACAAAAAATATTATTTTGAAGCTTCGTACGGAAAGAGGAATGTCACAGGACGAGCTTGCAGATAAAATCATGGTTACAAGGCAGGCAGTATCGCGCTGGGAAAATGGAGATACCGTTCCGAATACTGATACACTACGGCTTTTATCAAAAGAATTTGATGTCTCAATCAATACGCTTTTGGGAGAACCCAGAAAGCTGATATGTCAGTGCTGCGGGATGCCTATTGATGATGATTCCATATTGGGACGTGATAAGGATGGCACATTAAATGAGGAGTATTGTAAATGGTGCTATGCAGATGGAACATACACATATAATGATATGGATGAATTGATTGATGTGTGTTTAAAGAATATGGTAAATGAAAGCTTTACCGAAGAACAGGCACAATCTTATTTGAAAGAAATGCTTCCAAAATTAGATTACTGGAAAAGATATGATGAACTTAGTGACAATGGGCAGTTTGAAGAGTTTAAAAAGCAATTGATAAACGAAATAAATGATCTGCATATAGACGGACTTCCAAGGGTAGACAAACTAAATGCACTTGTGGGGAAATATGTGAATCTGGAATATACTCTGCCTAATGGACAAAAAGTGAAATTCCTTGATGATCATAAAACCTATCTGGGGAATCAACTGGAGTCTGAATTTGGAGGAGACAGGTGCTTCGGTATTCTGGCAAGTATGGATTTTATTCTGGTATGTACATATGAGAAGGATGGTGAGAATCCAGAGCTGTTGATTTACAAAAAGAGATAATATAAACAAAAAGAAAAGCCTTGACAAATAAACGACCGTTTACTATTATAAATATGTAAACGGTCGTTTATTCGCTTTGGAGGAAATGTGCATGGGTAATAGGAAAGAGGAAATATTAATTGTGGCACTGCATCTGTTTGCCAGAGATGGCTACGAGGCTGTCTCCGTCAGTCAGATAGCAGGAGAACTTAATATGACAAAAGGGGCATTGTACCGCCATTACAAAAGCAAAAGAGATATTTTTGACTGTATTGTGCGGCGCATGGAGCAGCAGGATGGCGAACAGGCAACAGAATATGATATGCCACAAGAGGAAAAAGAAAAAATGCCTGAAAAGTATGAGACAGTAGCATTTGATGATTTTGTGGAATACAGCAAGTCCATGTTTGAATACTGGACAGAGGATGATTTTGCATCATCGTTTCGGAAGATGCTGACAATAGAGCAGTTTCGCAGTGAGGAGATGCAGAATTTATATCAGCAATATCTGGTATCCGGACCGGCAGAATACGTGAAGGATCTGTTCAAAAATATGGAAATAAGAAATCCAGAAGAGAATGCAATTAAATTTTATGCAAATATGTTTTTTTATTATAGCATGTATGATGGAGCAGCAGATAAGGCGAAAGTGAAATGTCAGTTTGAACAGATGCTGGACAAAATTGTAGAAGAAATGCAACAGTAAATAAGAGTCAGACGCTTAAGACGCAGAGCCGTTAATTCTGATACTGAAAATCAGGATTATCGGTTTTATTTTTTAGAGAGGACATAAAAGAAATGGGAAAAAATAATATTATGATTCGTTTAGAGAAAAAGGAAGAACAACAGAAAGTAGAAAATCTGGTAAGAGAAAGTTTTTGGAATTTGTATCGTCCGGGATGCCTTGAGCATTATGTATTGCATCAGCTCAGAAATGATCCGGCATTTGTTCCGGAACTGGATTTTGTGATGCTTTTTAAAGAAAATGATGAAGAGGGTAAGCTGATCGGTCAGAATATGTTTATGAGAACGAGTATTAAAGCGGATGATGGAAGATATATTCCAATTATGACGATGGGACCAATCTGTATCAAGAATGAATATAAACGGAAGGGATATGGAAAAATCCTGCTTGATTATTCATTGGAGAAAGCAGCAGAGCTTGGCTGTGGAGCACTATGCTTTGAAGGAAATATTGATTTTTACGGTAAGAGTGGATTTAAACCGGCAAGCGAGTATGGCATTCGATATCATGGATTGCCGGAAGGAGAAGATGCATCATTCTTTTTGTGTAAAGAGCTTGTACCTGGTTATCTTGATGGAATTACCGGAGAGTATGCAACACCGGAAGGCTATCTTGTAGATGAGCAGGAGGCAGAAGAGTTTGATAAGCAGTTTCCATATAAAGAGAAAAAGAAACTGCCGGGACAGTTATTATAACCTGTACTTGAATTAGATTATTTCGGGATAGTTGAAAGATTCAGTGTGTTTGCTGCGACAGGGTATAATGCAGTGCTTGGCATAGAACTGTATCGGATGAAGTTTTAGAAAGTGAAAAAATATATACTTGTCATTGACATGTATGTATAAAGTGATATACTATAAATAGGTTTACAATAAACTAATTTATAGTATTGGAGATTTTATATGCCAAGTAGTCCAAAAATAAAAAAAGAAGATATGCTGCAGGCTGCACTGGAGCTTGTTTCAAAAAATGGATATGCCGCTCTTAACATAAAAGCTGTAGCCGGGGAACTGGGATGCTCTACAGCACCGATTTCATGGCAGTTTGGTGGAATGGATGGATTGCGTGAGGAATTGATTCCTTTTGCGGAGCAGTATGTGGAGGATAAGTATTACAGTCGGAATGAAAACGAACTTGCAACATTCGAACAGAAAGGAAAAGGAACCATTGACTTAGCATTAGAAAATCCTAATCTGTTTCGTTTCCTTTATACGGGAGAGCGAAGCCAGCTGCTAAGTACAGGCTTCGAGTTACAGACGAATAATCAGGAGGCCGCTAATATGTATCAGGAGATGGCAGAACTGCTTGGGATTACACCAAAACAGGTAATGGATTTTGCGATGACAATGATGGTGTATACACAGGGGATAGGAACCCTTATTGCATCAGGAATCGTCAAGGATACGAAAGAAAATATGTATCATATGCTTCATAATACAGGTATGACATATTTAAAAGGCTTAGGTGTGAAGGATAGCACTTTATGGGATTTATCAGGAGGTGACAGGTCAGATGAAAGCAGTAGTAACGGATAAATGGATACTATGTCCGGTATGCGGTGCAAAGACACGGACACAGATACTGGATGATACGGAATTAAAACATTTTCCGTTGTTTTGTCCAAAATGTAAAGAAAATTTTATTATAAATGTAAAGGATCATATAGTAGATTATGAATCTATTGCCAGACGCTAAGACGCAGAGCAGAAACGAAATGTTTTTTGCACTGCGTCATTTATATTATGGAGGTCAGAAGAATGAAAGCAATCATATATACATCAAATACCGGAAGCACAGCGGAGTATGCACAATTACTGGGAAAGGAATTGAATCTTCCGGTACATAGTTTACAGCAGGCAAAAAACAAGGTGCCTGCCGGCAGTGAAATCATTTATCTCGGCTGGATTATGGCAGGAGGAATCAAAGGATATAAAGAGGCAGCAAAATTGTATAAAGTGCGTGCAGTCTGTGGTGTCGGCATGGGACAGACAGGCACACAGCTAAAAGAGGTCAGGGATAAAAATGCTATTCCGCAGAGGATCCCTTTATTTACGTTACAGGGGAACTTTGATGTGAAGAAGCTTCATGGAGTATATCGTTTCATGATGAATGTCATGGTTAAAACTGCCGGAAAGGGATTGGCAAATAAAACCGACCGTACGCCCGAAGAGGATGATATGTTAGATATGATCGTAAATGGCGGAAAACGAGTAGCTTTGCAGAATTTGAAGACAGTTACTGAGTGGTATAAAAGTGTGTATTAGAGTGATGCTAAAGATTGTAGTTATGGAGATTGCAAGAATTATACAGATGTTTTAGGAGTGTTTTCATGAGAGTAGAGACTGAAAGAATGTATCTTTATCCTTTAAGTGATGAAGAAATGCGGTTGGTTATTGAAAAAGAGTCTGATCCTGAGATGAAACAGGCTTACACGGAGATGCTTGAAGGGAGTCTTTCTAACCCTGATAAGAGAATATGGTATGCCATCTGGAATATGGAATTGAAAGATGATCCAGAAATTATAGCGGGTGATTTTTGCTTTAAGGGACTTGGTGATGATGGAGTGGTTGAAATTGGATATGGTCTGAAAGAAGAGTACCGGCATCACGGATACATGACAGAGGCAGTAATAGCAATCACAGAATGGGCATTGTCACAGGACGGTGTAAAGCAGGTGGAGGCAGAAACCGATGCGGAAAATATAGACTCACAGAAAGTCCTTTTTAGGTCAGGATTTGTAAGTAATGGAAAGGTGGGAGAAGAGGGACCAAGATTTGTATATGAAGGCAGGTGATAAACATATATTCCTTTGTGCACGATATGGCAAAAAGTAATGTAAATTAGATGGAGGGAGAAAAAAATATGAAGAATAAGTTATTTTTGATGATTTATGTAATTATGGTATGTTCATTGTGCGCATGCGGGCAGCAGAAAACCGGAACTATGACTAATACCGGAAACAGTACAGAGCAGGTAGTTACGAGCGAAGATAATAGTGAGCCGGCAACAGCAGAAGACAATAATATAGAACAAACAGAGACGAAGGAACAAGAGGTAGTACAACTCCCGGAAGAACCGTCAATGGATGATTCAAGTTCATCAACTGAAATATTCGAGAATAAGGATAATTGGCCGGATGTCGAAGAACTGGTTAATCAAAGGGGCGATGAGACTACGGTCTATTTACTGGCAGATGGTCGCTATATGGATCGAATAAATGCTGTTTATATTTATGATGGAAAAGATACATGGACTGATGAAGCGGGAGTGGAATGGAATAAAGCTGTAAAATAATAGAAGAGAAAAGACAGATTATTAAACAGCTTATCAATACAGAAGTGGAGGAATAATCATGAGAATTGAACATGTTGCACTTTATGTAAATGATCTGGAAAAGACAAAAAAATTCTTTATGAAATATTTCAGAGCAAGATCAAATGATGGATATCATAATCAGAAAACAGGCTTTTGTTCTTATTTTCTCACATTTGAGGATGGTGCACGTATTGAAATAATGAATATACCGGAAATGGCTGATTTACCGAAGAAACCAGCTCGTACTGGATATTCACATATAGCTTTTAGCGTGGGAAGTAAGGAAAAAGTGGATGCATTGACAGCAGAACTAAAAGCGGATGGTTATGAGGTTATTAGTGGTCCTCGGACTACGGGTGATGGATATTACGAAAGCTGCATTGTTGCGGTTGAGGATAATCAAATTGAGATTACAGTATAATAGGAAAATAATTTTAACTTTTAACTTTACATACAAAGTTAAAAAAGTTAAAATAGATGTGTAAGGAGGGGGGATTATGACCAACGAAGAATATAGCAAGATTATAGCCGAGATTGAAACACTACCAACAGGCGGTATTACTTATAAAAAGATAAATGGAAAAGAGTATGCTTATTACCAATGGCGCGAGGATGGAAAGCAACGTACCAGAAGGACAAAAGATGAAGAGTTAGAACAACTTTCCAGACAAATTGAGAGAAGAAAAGAACTTCAACATTTAATAAAAGACATAGATAATCAGGAAGTAAATGAAGAAAAGCCAGCTTCTTTGTTTCGATGCACGGTAAGAATTGGTGAGGAACTGGAGCGTTTTGTAAAACCAGTGACAAAGTGGGTGAAACGTGAATGTTATCAGCAGCTTCATGATTACGTGTATGGAGATATACAAGATAGAGTGTATATTCTGTATGGTCTTAGGAGAACAGGTAAAACAACACTGATTCGTCAGTTGATATCTGAAATGGATGCATCAATGAGAAGTAAAGCAGTGTTCATTCAAATACAGGATAGTAAGACCTTGGATGACGTGAATCAGGATTTAAAGGTTCTGGAAAAAAAAGGATATCAGTATGTGTTTATCGATGAGGTTACACTGCTGAATGATTTTATCGAAGGTGCTGCATTGTTTTCTGATGTGTTTGCAGCAAGTGGCATGAAGATTGTACTTTCCGGTACAGATTCCTTAGGTTTTATGTTTACAGAGGATGAGGAGCTATATGATCGATGCATTATGTGTCATACAACATTTATTCCATATCGCGAGTTTGAAAGAGTGCTGGGAATTGTAGGTATTGATGATTTTATCCGATATGGCGGAACAATGAGCCTTGGCGGAAAGCAGTATAATGATAATGCTATGATTTTTGCTACTAAGAAAAGCACGGATGAGTATATTGACAGTGCTATTGCACGAAATATTCAGCATTCTTTGAAGAATTATAAGTACGAAGATCATTTCCGTTCTTTACGGGATTTATATGAGAAAAATGAATTGACAAACGCAATTAACAGAATTGTGGAGGATATGAATCATCGATTCACGATGGAGGTATTGACCAGAGATTTTAAATCAAATGATTTGAGAATTTCAGCAAGTAATTTACGAAAGGATAGGGAAGAACCGACGGATATTCTTGATCGTATTGATATTCTTAAAGTGAATGAAATGCTGAAATCTTTGTTGGAAATCAAGGATAAGGAAGAACAAAAGGTTGAAATTCAAGATGCACATCGTTACGAGATAAAAGAGTATTTAGACTTGCTTGACTTAACTGTGGAAATAGAAAGCAGATGGATGTCTGATTATAATCGAAGAGAATCAAGGACGGCATTTTCACAGCCAGGTATGCGTTATTCACAAGCAGAGGCGTTAGTCAAATCGCTTATGCAGGATGATATGTTCAGAGGTTTATCCTTTGAAGAGCGAAAGAGAGTAACTGAAAGAATAATAGATGAAATAAAAGGCAGAATGATGGAGGATATTGTTCTTTTGGAAACGAAGCTTTCTAAAAAGAATTGTGAAGTGTTCCGCTTGCAGTTTGCAATTGGGGAATTCGATATGGTGGTGTTTAATCAGGATGAAGGAACATGTGAAATCTATGAAATTAAACATAGTAAAGAAGTTGTTTTACAGCAGTGCAAGCATTTGTTAGATGAACAAAAGTGTAAGGATACTGAATTTAGATACGGTACAATTACCGGAAAATATGTAATTTATCGTGGTGCTACCACATCACTTGTGCAGGCAGGATTAGAGACATCGGAAGATGTGGCTTATCTGAATGTGGAAGAGTATTTGAAGAAGTTGTAAAGTGATGTTTAAAATAGCAAGTTGTAAAATATAAAAACATACACCTTATTTTACACCTTTTGCTGACGATATTCTGCGATAATACACCAGGTTATGTCAGAAAGCAAAAATTCACAAAGGCTTACAAAGCCCGAAATATCAAGAAAAACTAAGAAATGCGAGGTTATGCAACAATGATAAAAGTACTTTTCATCTGTCTAGGCAACATCTGCCGCAGCACCATGGCCCAAAGCATCTTCACCCACCTGGTCAACAGGCAGCATCTCGACACCGTTTTCGAGATAGACTCAGCCGCGACCAGCCGTGAGGAAATAGGCAATCCGCCGCATTACGGCACCAAAAACAAACTATACGAGGAGCATATTCCTCTTATTCCACACCGCGCTAGACAGATGACACGCGATGATTATTTGTACTATGATTTTCTGATTGGAATGGACACTGCAAATATCAGGAATATGACAAGGATTGCAGGTGGCAGTGACAGTCAACAGAAGATATTTAAGATGCTGTCATTTGCTGATTACGGGACAAATCATAAGCTCACAGCAGCGCGCGATGTAGCAGATCCATGGTATACAGGTGATTTTGATGCGACCTTTGATGATGTCATGAGTGGATGCCGGGGCTTGTTAGAATACATCAAAGAGGTGTATAATCTATAGCTATAGCAGTTAAAAGAGAATAATAGCAGCGGTTACGGTGCTGAACACAGCTACGATAACTAATTTCAGGAGGCACAAATGCAATTACAGAATGGAAGACCGACAGATACCACAGGCAGACTGGATAAAGAAATCCGTACATACGATTTTTTAGACAAGCTGGGAATAGAATATCAGAGAATAGATCACGAGGCAGCATTTACGATGGAGGTTTGTGAGGAGATTGACAAGACACTCGGCGCAACAATCTGCAAGAATCTTTTTCTGTGCAACCGCCAGAAAACTGATTTTTATCTGCTCATGATACCGGGAGACAAGACCTTTAAGACAAAAGAGCTTTCGCACCAGATAGGCAGTGCAAGGCTTTCATTTGCAAGCCCTGAGGATATGGAAAAATATCTGGATATCACACCCGGCTCAGTCAGTGTGATGGGACTGATGAACGACCATGACAATGCGGTCAGACTTTTGGTGGATGAGGATGTGCTAAAAGGTGAGTGGGTTGGATGTCATCCATGCATAAATACCTCGAGCCTCAGGATAAAGACAAAGGACATGTTTGGCACGGTGATAAAGGCCATGCACCATGATATGACCGTGGTGAAATTAACAGGTGAAGCGTAGTAAAGCCAGACAGAACGTAAGGAGAACCAATGGTAAAAGCAGTAATATTTGATATGGACGGAACACTCATAGATACGGAGAAATATTATCGTATTTTCTGGCCGATGGCACTTAAGCACTTCGGCTACGAGATGACAGATGAGCAGGCGCTTTCAATGCGAAGCCTCGGGCAGCCGTATGCACCGCAGCATCTTAAGGATATGTTTCATGATCCGGATATGGATTATGATAAAATCAGGACTTACCGTCGCAAAATCATGGAGGAGCATCTGGAAAAGGTGGGGATTGAGCTTAAGCCCGGTGCAATCGAGATACTTACATATCTGAAGGAAAAAGGCATTCACAGAGCGATTTCCACAGCGAATGATATAGAAAGAGCCGAGAAATATTTAAAAAAGATAGGGCTCTACGGATATTTTGACAAGATTATCTGTGCACCTATGGTGGAGCATGGAAAGCCGGCACCTGATGTGTATGAGTTTACGTGCAGTGAGCTTGAGCTTGCACCTGGTGAGTGCATGGCGGTAGAGGATTCGCCAAATGGAGTCAAAAGTGCATACTCTGCAGGCTGTAAGGTTGTCATGGTGCCTGATTTGACACAGCCTGATGAGGAACTGAAAAAGATGCTTTTTGCCTGTGTTGACAGGATAGATGAGATTAAAAGCATAGTATAATCACAGCATATATAAGTCGGGGAGGCATGATGGGCACAGAAAATGATTTACCGGGAATTTCATTAAAGGACGAGCAGAGACAGCTTCAAAATATCATAGGGATTGCACAGGATAATCTGGATCGTGCAAAGGAATCGGTAAAAAAGCTGACAGATGATTTAGAGGATTTAAGAGATGTCTACGAGGCACAGGACAAGGAGGGACTTGCCCTGTGGAACAATGCGACAGCGCAGCTTCATGAGAACGAGAGAAACATTGTCAGATGTGAAAAGGCGCGGAAAAAGCCGTACTTTGGCAGAATAGATTTTAAGGATCCGCATCAGAAGTCACAGGAGTCCTATTATATAGGCAGAGTCGGTATTGCAAAGAATGCGTCAGAGCCTGTGGTCATTGACTGGAGAGCACCGATTGCATCCGTATATTATGAGAGCAGTCTTGGACCATGTAAGTACACGGTGAGCTCAGAGGGCACTTTTGAGATTGATTTAAACAGAAAGCGCACCTATGAGATTGCAGATGATAAGCTCATCGACTTTTTTGATTCAGATGTCGTGGCAAATGATGAGCTTCTGACAAAGTATCTGGCCAAAAATAAAAAGGCAGTGCTCGGAGAGATTATCGCGACGATCCAAAAGGAGCAAAACCTTATTATCCGCCGTTCACCAAAGACGAATATCATAGTGCAGGGAGTTGCAGGCTCAGGAAAGACAACGGTTGCGATGCACAGGATATCGTACATTTTATATAATTATGCTGATGATTTCAGACCTGAGGATTTCTACATTATAGGCAGCAATCACATTTTGCTGAACTATATTACAAGCGTGCTTCCGGAGCTTGATGTGTACGGTATAAAGCAGATGACTATGGAGCAGCTTTTTACAAGACTTTTGTACGAGGATTGGGATGACAAAAAGTACAGCATGCATGCAGTCAGCAAAAATGACAGTAGAAACAGCATAAAGGGCAGTAAAGAATGGTTTGAGGCTCTTGAAAGATTCTGTTGGGATTACGAGGAAAAATGTATTCCAAGAGATGAGGTCTACATGGAAAAAACAGGCAATCTGCTTGTGGGAAGGGTGCTGATAGACACTTATCTGCATGATAATCCGCTTCTTTCCATGCAGAGTAAAATCCTCATGTTAAATGAGATAATTTACTCCAAGTATGAAAATGAGGTTCTCGGTAAGGAAGTGAAGTTCCCGGCAAGGGAGCGCAAGGAGCTTGATAAAAAATACAAAACCTATTTCGGTAAGGATGACTGGAAGGGCTCGGTGTATGATTTTTACAGGGATTTTCTGCTTGGACAGAAGGAAAAGGGATATGATATAGACATTCCCGAGGACTCATTTGATGTGTATGATCTGGCAGCGCTTGCGTATATTTATAAGCGCATCAAGGAGACGGATCCGGTTCGTGAGGCGAGCCATGTGGTTATTGATGAGGCACAGGATTTTGGCATGATGGCATACTGCTGTCTGCATTACTGCCTCAGAAACTGTACATACACTATCATGGGTGATACCTCGCAGAATATCCATTTTGAGTATGGCTTAAATGACTGGGAGGACTTGAAAAAGCTGATACTCACAGGCACATATGATGCCTTCGGGCTGCTTCGAAAGAGCTACAGAAACACTGTTGAGATTTCGGAATTTGCAACAGAGATACTGCGTCACGGAGATTTTGCAATTTATCCGGTGGAGCCTATTATAAGGCATGGAAACGCAGTGCGCATTGAGGAGTATGCCAATGTGCGCTCACTGATTTCGGCATCGGCTGACACGATAAAGGGCTGGCAGAGTGAAGGCTATGAGACGATAGCTGTTGTGTGCCGTGATGAGGCAGAGGCTCTCAAGGTGTCTGCTGAGCTTAAAAAACACATAGAGATAGCAGATGATGATATTGAAACGGCACAGTTTGGTGCGGGAGTTATGGTGCTTCCGGTTGCATACACAAAGGGACTTGAGTTTGATGCTGTATTGCTGTTTGACCCATCAGAGAGAAAATATCCGGCTGATGACAGTCATGTGAAGCTTTTGTACGTTGCGGCTACCCGTGCACTTCATGAGCTTTCGGTATTCCACCGGGGCAGGCTGACACCGCTTATTGCAAACCCCGCTCCTTCATGCAGGCATCAGAAGGAGTTTTCTGCAGAGCCGCTCACTAAGGCAAAGGAATATGAAAAGCAGCAGCTGACAGAAAAAGAGCTAGAAGAGCAAAAGCGTGTGGATGGCAGATGCGATATGGATGAAAGAGAGTATTTTGGTCCATCGCGCATTGCATTAAAGCCGGAGCAGTTGACAAATAAGGCTGAAAATGAGAAGCTTGATTTATCTGCATTTGTGAAAAAAGACAGGGAAAATCAAACACAATGTACTGCTACAGATATGGCAAATAAAATTAAGATTAAGGAAGTAAGCAAGGCTGCAAACAAGAGCAGCCGCCCTCTCAATCCCTCCCCATACGCATACGGCTCAATCCCGGACAACGATATACTTCATGTAAAGGGACATTCAAAGGGCAAGTTTGCAGTAAAATGGCTCAAAAAAGGTAAATCACATGTTGAAATCGCAACAGCGGACGGTACACTTTATGTGATACCAATCACACCGGAGATAGTACGCGTAATCTTTGTAAAAGGAATCGGAGTGAAGCCGCATAAAACCTATTGGAAGCAAAAGGCCGACACAGCCTTCAAATGGGTGGCAAAGGAATCCAAATCACTGATTGAGATTCAAACGGAGAAGCTGATACTAAGGATAGAAAAGAAAAACGGAGCCATACAGTATTTTGATGCCGACAGAAATCTCCTTGTAAGTGAAAATGCCACAGAGCCAAGGCTTTTAAATAATGGCGAGTGCTACACATTTTTTGACTGGGACAAATCGGAAAAGCTCAAATCAAAGGGAATACTTGCGACAGACCTTACTGATTTGACAAACAAAGCCAGATATATTTCGTTCGGAGGCAGACAGCAGAGGCTGCCACTTGTCGTGTCAAACAAGGGCTATGGAATCGCACCGGCATCAAGCCGCACAGCACTCTTTTGCAATATAAAGATGTACGGACAGTATATCTATGCAGACGGTGACACTCAAAGTGACTATTACTTTATATGCGGAGGCAGTGTGGGGTATACACTTGAGTTGTACGGCACATTATAAAATGAAAGTTGCCCAAAGTAAAATTATCTGATAAAATATCGGCATGAGTATAAACGGAGGATAACAGATGAAATTCAGGACAGAAAACGAGTTTACACATTTCAAATTTTCGGATGTGCATGTGAGCGATATCATGATGAGCTTTGGCACCTTCAAAATCTGCCTTGACAACGTAATCATAAAGGCAGATAATTCAAAAAACAGAGATATCCGTGATATGAGGACAAACGGCCTTATATTAAAGCTTTCAGATGCAAATATTATTTCATTCATACGTGAGGGCTTTAAGACCTATGATGCCGATGGCAATCTAAAGAGCACGACGGCTGATGAGGAAATCGAGGAGGCAGATTACACAGAAACCTTCAACAATTTCCTTGACGGATATGCATATCTGATCGAGAAGGAGAATGAAAACTATACCTTCGTATTCGATGGAACCGATGAGCGTTCATACACCTTGCTTGTATCAGCGTCAAAGGATGAGTGCGAGTGGGACAGATTCATGAATATAGAGGCATAGAGTATGCAGGAAGAGCATTTTTGTGAATGTTCAGGGGAATAGCTGTAGTATAATCATAGCAAATATTGATAGAGCAGGAAGCATCAAAGGTGATGCAGACTGCTCTATTTTTGCGTTTTTACAAATAAACAGGTGAATCATATGACAAAAGATAAAACTCACAGATTTAGAAGCTCAAAGACAATAATGGCGATAATACTGACACTTGCGTTTATAGAGATGGTGTTTGTTTTCTGCGGCAACAATCTGGCGCGTGCGAGTAGCAGCAATCTGCAGAGCGCATACAACAACCAGCTGAAATACCGGACCATGGCAAACCAGCTAAAGGAGACCTCGGATTATCTGTCAAACGAGGTGCGCATGTATGCTGTGACAGGAGATATGTCACATTTCATGAATTACTGGAATGAGGTAAAAAACGAGATGCATCGTGAGAAGGTGATAGATGAGCTGGAAAAGATGAATCTGCCAAGTGAGGAAAAGAGATATCTTGAGAGGGCCAAGTATTTTTCTGATACGCTCATGCATATAGAGATAAGCTCGATGCGCTTAAAGCTGGAAAGCGGTGGAGAAGCATCCCTTGACGAAAGTGGGGGTATGTACAGCTATGATGATAAAAAGAGCAAAAAACTAATGGATAACAGCATAGCTTATGTAAAAAATTACAATCTTGAGCGTGATTTTTTGTGTGATACCACAGAACAAAAGGCTCAAAAATCCATTCAGATACTCTACGGCACTTCATATATGGCATATAAGGATTTGATTGACGGCAATATTGCAAAATTTCAGGATACCATGAATTTAAGGCTTGATGGTACAGTTGATAATGCAAAAAAGGAATCCGATAAGGCATTTATGCTGCTTACGATCATGGGAATTGCAGAGCTTGTCATTTTAATAAGCATCATGCTGATTTTTCAGAAATGGTTCATAAACCCGGTGGTGAAGTATAAAAAGCTTATAGAAAGACAGCATGGCAGGCGAAGGATGTTTGTGGAGCCGGAGGGAGTATGGGAGCTGCAGCAGTTTGCCAATGAGTTCAACGCACTTTCGTCGGATATGCTGTCAGAGCTTGCAAAATCAGAGAGAATAGAAAACGAGCTAACGGAGGCAAAGGCGAAGGCGGAGGAAGCAAGCAATGTAAAGAGCCAGTTTCTGACACAGATGTCACATGAGCTTCGTACACCGCTCAATGCCATATCCGGATATCTGTATTTGCTCGGTGATACAAGGCTGTCAGGTGAGCAGCACAGATATGTGGATAATATGCAGCTGGCCACGGATATACTGCTTGAGGAAATTAATGAGATACTGGATTATTCAAAGCTTGAATCCGGGAAAATGAGGTTTGAGGACAAAAACTTTAATCTGCCGGGAATGACAGAGAGCCTAAGGGGCATGCTTGAGAATGAAGCAGGACAGAGAAAGCTGGATTTTGACATAATAGTGGATGAGAGAGTGCCGGATTATCTGTACGGAGATCCTTTAAGATTAAAACAGGTGCTCACAAATCTTTTGTACAACAGCTTCAAGTTTACAAAGGAGGGAAGTGTACGTCTGGTGATAAAGGGACTTGATTTTTCAAAGAGCAGATGTGTGCTTGAATTTGCTGTGGAGGACACCGGAATCGGAGTGAAAAAGGATAAGCAGCAAAGTATTTTCAAGGCGTTTACGCAGGCTGATGAGAGTATTACAAGGAAATATGGCGGTACAGGTCTTGGGCTTCCTATATGCAGAAGGATTGTCGAGGAGATGAGCCATGGACGCTACAGCCTGCTCCTTGAGAGCGAGTATGGCAAGGGCAGCAGGTTTTATTTTGATATGGAGTTTGGGTATGGACGAAGGGAATCAAAGGTTAGACATACAGGAAATACACAGCACAGAAGGAAGAAAAAGGTTTCAATACTTATAGTTGACGACAATAAAATAAATCTGATTTTAGAGGCTGAGCTTTTGCACAAGTTTGGCTATAATGCGCAGGTTGAGTCAGATCCGGCAAAGGTGATTGATAAGATGAAGAGAGAGCATTTTGATATAGTTTTTCTGGATATATCAATGCCTGTACTAAGCGGGTATGAGCTTGCTAAGCTGATACGAAAGAACCCACAGTTTGATAAGACAGTATTGATTGCGCTGTCAGCAAATATTGGAGATGAAGTGGCACAAAAGGTGAAGGAGTCAGGTATGGATGACTATCTGCCAAAGCCTATTCCTGTTGATGAGCTCAATGAAAAACTGGAAAAATACACGGATAGCTTTGACAACAGGCCTAAGATTAATGAATATCTGATTAAAACGCATAGCAAAGCTGCCTTAGAAGAAAATGAAGCTATTGAAATATCACAGCTTGAGAATCAGTTTTATGGTGACAGTGGTGCAGTAAAAGAGCTTTTTGACATATTTGTAGAGGATAACGAGGCTTTTTCGGATAAGATAAATTCCATTGCAAAAAAAGCTGTGATTACAGATCAGGATCTGAAAATGCTTGAGCAGGAAATACACAGACTTAAAGGTGTGAGTGGCAATCTGATGTGCAAAAAGCTTGCAAAAGCCGCAGCCATATGCCTTAAGGATGTTCAGGAAGGGAAAACAGATTCAGAGCATATAGACAGCATGTGTATTAAGCTGGATGAAGTAATTGGTTTTATGAAATCGTATACAGGTGATGTACATGATGCTGACATGGTAGCAGTGGCGCAGGTTGAAAAGCAGAAAGCAGACTGAATTCGGGAATGGAGTGAGAGTATATGTATAAGGTACTTATAGTGGAGGATGACAGAACAAACAGGCTTTTTTACAGTAAGCTGAAGGTATGGGAGGAGGAGGGCTTTGAGATTGCTGATATGGCTGCAAATGGAAAAGAGGCGCTTATACTTGTGGAAAAGAATGAGTATGACATGTATCTGGTAGATGTCATGATGCCGGTCATGAATGGCCTTGATTTTTTGAGCAGTCTGAAGGAGAAAAATATCACAAAGCCCAAAATCATAGCAAGCAACTACAATGAATTTGACTACGTAAGGCAGGGAATGAAGCTTGGTGCACAGGATTATCTGCTTAAGCCAATCGCTGTGGATGAGCTTAGGGACTGCCTTATAAATGTAAGACAAGAGCTTAAGGAGAAGGAAGAGTCAGGTATTACAGAACGCATATTTGCTGAATGTGGGGCTGATATTTCAACCGGTTTTACGCAGAAGGTGATAGCGTATTTTGATACACACGACGACATAAATTTAAAGGATATTTCCGATGAATTTATGCTGAGCAAGGATTACTTTGGCAGGCTCTTCAAGCGTCAGATGAACGAAAGCTTTTATCAGTTTGTCTTGAAATACAAGATGGAGTACGGCAAATATCTGCTGTCGCACACAGATGACAGAATCTATGAGGTGAGTGAGCAGCTTGGCTACAAGACAACAGACTACTTTACAAAACTTTTTAAAGAATATACAGGTACGACACCTGCAGAATACCGCAAAAAACTTTAGAAAATTAAATCAAATGTCGTTTTTATTGGGTAATAAAGACGGAATAGTCAGGTTGTTTACCTGACAAAACATGTGCTATCATAACTGCAACAAAACAAAGCAGATGTGATGGCGAAGGAGCTGATTTCCAAGAGGAATGAGGCTCCTTTTGTTTTATGGAAACCATGATATCCGCATGACAAGGAAGGGAGGAAACAAGGATGGACAATTATGTTATCACCATTGCCAGAGGCTTTGGAAGTGGTGGAAAACAGATAGGACTTAGGCTTTCAAAGAAACTTGGTATACCGTGCTATGAGAAGCAGATACTTCAGATGGCTTCCGACTACAGCGGCATCAACAAATCACTTTTCGTGAAAGCCGATGAAAAGCTAAACGGCAAGAAAATTGCCATGGCTTTAAAGAAATTCCCAAAGATAAATAAGCTTGCTGAGCCAAGCCAGAGGGATTTTGTTTCAGATGTGAATCTGTTCAATATCCAGTCACAGATGATAAGGGAGCTGGCGAAGACAGAGTCATGTATCATCGTTGGAAAATGTGCCAACTACATTTTGAAGGATTATGACAATGTGGTGAGCGTGTATGTGGAAGCACCGAGGCGTGCCTGCAGGGCGACAATCATGGACAGGCTTGATGTGACGGCTCAGGAAGCAGACCAGATGATTTACCAGACAGATAAGTACAGATCAGATTATTACAGCTATTACACAGGCGGAGCCAGCTGGACGGATCCGGTGGCATACGATATGACGCTAAACAGCGAGAGAATAGGCTATGATGACTGTGCCGAGCTCATTATCCATTATAAGGATATAAAGCTTGCAAGAAAGACAGTTGATCAGATATAGGATGAAGACAGGATGAGAAAGAGAGGAACGCATATGACAAAGAAATGGACAAGAGTGATATCACTCGCAGCAGTGGCAGCAATGGTACTTGGACTTGCCGGATGTGGCAAGGGAGGCTCAGGAACTGAGTCAGCAGATGGAGATACTGTAACAGTTGGTCTTTTACATTCGCTGACCGGCTCTATGGCAATCAGTGAGGGCTCGGTAAGAGACGCAGAGGTACTTGCAATCGATGAAATCAACAAGGACGGTGGAGTACTTGGAAAGAAAATCAAATATATCGAGGAGGATGGTGCATCAGAGCCATCAACCTTTGCCACAAAGGCAGAGAAGCTTCTCGGAGAGGATGAGGTAGCGACAGTATTTGGATGCTGGACATCTTCATCAAGAAAAGCGGTAAAACAGATTTTTGAGGACTATGACAGCTTACTGTGGTACCCGGTACAGTACGAGGGCATGGAGTCATCAGAGAATATCGTATATATGGGAGCAGCTCCAAACCAGCAGATTGTACCTGCTATCGAGTACCTTTTGGATCAGGGCTACAAGAAATTTTTCCTAATCGGCTCTGACTATGTATTCCCAAGAACAGCAAATATGATTATCAATGCACAGATCGAGGCAGCAGATGGCGCTGAGGTGGTAGGTGAAGAGTATGCGGCAATGGATCAGACAGAGTTCTCTTCAATTATCTCAAAGATTCAGTCAGCACAGCCGGATGTCATCATCAACACTTTAAACGGAACAGGAAATGTTTCATTCTTCAAGCAGATGGCTGATAAAAATATTACCTCAGATGATATCATGTCAATGTCATTCTCCATCGCCGAGGAGGAGGTAAAGACAATCGGTGCGGATATTTTAAAGGGAAATCTTGTATCATGGAACTATTATCAGACTACAGATACACAGAAAAACAAAGAGTTCGTAAAAGCATACAAGGAAAAGTATGGTGAGGACAGAGTGACAAGTGACCCGGCAGAGGCAGCTTATGATGCAGTCTATATGTGGAAGGCAGCCTGCGAGAAGGCAAACAGCTTTGACACTGATAAAGTAAGAAAAGCACTCGATGGATTAAGCATTGATGCACCAGAGGGAACTATCACAGTCGATGGTGAGAACCAGCATCTTTCAAAGCCTGTAAGAATCGGTCAGGTGAAAGAGGATGGATTAATCTACGAGGTTTCAGCTACAGATGAGCCTGTTAATCCTGACCCATACTTAAAGACATATGACTGGGCAGTAAAGGCAGGCGTACAGCCACTCGAATAAAAGCAGCTTTATAAGCGGTGATACTAAGAAAGGAGGAGCTCTATGAATCTCATATTTAACGGACTGAGCTTATCTTCAATTATATTATTAGCGTCTCTTGGACTGGCAATTACATTTGGACTCATGCGTGTCATCAATATGGCGCACGGAGAGTTCATGATGATAGGAGCATATACGGCATATGTGGTTCAGAGGCTCGTTTCCCCAATATTTACAAACAGCGGTGCTGATATTGGTTATTTTGTTTCAATCATAATAGCATTTGCGGTAACATTTATAATCGGCTCACTTCTTGAGACCTTCGTGGTCTCAAGGCTGTATGGCCGTGAGATTGACAGTCTGCTTGCCACCTGGGGCATAAGCCTTATACTGCAGCAGGCAGCAAGAACAATCTTTGGTACGCAGGGAGTGCTCGTAAAGACTCCGAGTGTGCTTTCAGGCAGTATCAAGATCGGTGGAGCATCACTTTCGATGACCAGACTTTTTATTATAGTTCTCGTAGCAGTTTGTCTGTTGGGGGTCTGGGCACTCATGTATCACACCAACTACGGCAGGCAGATGAGAGCTGTAATGCAAAACAGGGCAATGGCGCAGTGTATGGGTATCAATTCAAGAAAAATTGACAATATTACATTTTCTATAGGCTCAGGACTTGCAGGAATTGCAGGCTGTTCAATCGCACTGCTTGGTTCAATTGATTCAACGGTAGGACAAAACTATATCGTAAACACATTTATGGCAGTTGTACTCGGTGGTGTAGGAAAGCTTTTAGGAACAGTACTTGGATCTTCAATCATAGGATTTTCAAGCATCGGCTTTGAGACAATCACATCATCATCTATTGCAAAAGCCATTGTACTTTTGATAATCATAGTATTTTTGCAGAAGAAGCCACAGGGACTTTTCACAGTAAGAAGCAGAGCGCTCGACGAATAAACAGGAGGATAGGCAGATGAAAGTATTAAAGAAAAACGGATATAATATTTGCTTTACATTAATTGTCATCGCACTGGCAGTGATGCCACTCCTTTTGATGAATGACCTTGTGAAGAGTACTACAGTGCTTTTTCTTGGAAAATGTATAGCATTTGCAATAGTAGCTATCGGACTTGATTTAATCTGGGGATATACAGGAATACTTAGTCTGGGACATGGACTGTACTTCTGCCTCGGAGCATACGGCATGGGCATGTACTTAAAGCTGGTACAGACCAATGGCAATATAACAGACTTCATGCAGGTTGGAGGATTAAAAAAGCTGCCTCTTATATGGAGACCGTTTCTTTCACTTCCGGGAACCTTTATCATGATAATTATTGTACCGCTTGCCGTATCGGGACTAATCGGATACTTCATTTTTAAAAACAGGGTAAAGGGTGTTTATTTTTCAATTATCTCACAGGCACTCACATGGGCTGCGTACTCTATTTTTATAGCACTTTCACCTTACACAAACGGTAATGTGGGAATCAGCCAGATACAGTCTATTCTTGGAAGCCTGCGAGGACCGAGAAATGAGGGCAATCTGATCACATTGTTTTATGTAGCACTTGTATTTCTGATTGTGATATATGCCCTTTCATATGTACTTGTCCATACAAAGCTTGGAAAGCTTTTAATTGCAATCAGGGATGGCGAAAACCGTACATATTTTTCAGGCTACTGTGTGAGCAGATTCAAAACCTTTATCTATGTGGTATCTGCAATATTTGCAGCAATCGCAGGAGCCTTGTTTGTGAATTTTAACGGTTCAATCACACCTACACAGATGTCTATCACATATTCCATCACAATGGTTATCTGGGTAGCTATCGGTGGAAGAGGAACCTTAATCGGTGCAGTCATCGGTGCTTTCCTTATCAATCTGTGTGAGTACAATCTAAGCTCAGGAGAAATGGCGGAGAGCTGGCAGTACATAATAGGTCTTTTGTTTGTCATCACAATTCTCTTTTTCAAGGGAGGCATTGTTGGAATAGTAAAGGATCAGATTCCGGCATTTATAGCCAGAAAGAAAGCTAAGAAGGAGGCCTGAATATGGGAACAGACAATAATACTGTATTAAAAATTAAAAATATTTCTGTCGTGTTTGACGGATTCCAGGCACTCACTGAGGTAAATGTGAATGTGAAAAGAAATACAATACATTTCTTTATTGGACCAAACGGTGCCGGAAAAACGACTCTTTTAGATATTGTATGTGCAAAAACAAAGCCGACGAAGGGCAATGTGACCTTCTATCCAAAGGACGATGAAAAAATCCGTCTGACGGGAATGAAGGAGTACAGGATTGTAAACGAGGGTGTGGTCAGAAAATTTCAGGTGCCGTCAGTATTTGTCAATCTGACAGTTTTTGAAAACATGGAGTTGTCTCTCAAAGGAAATAAGGGTGTGTGGCAGTCAATTTTTCACAGAACATCCGCGGAAGAAAAAAAGCTCATAGATGAGACACTTAACAAGGTAGGTCTTCTTGATAAAAAGCACGAAGCGGCAGGTTCACTTGCACACGGACAGAAGCAGTGGCTTGAGATAGCTATGCAGTTTGTCAGAAAGCCTGAAATCATCATGCTTGATGAGCCGGCAGCAGGAATGGGAAAGCCTGAGACCTTTAAGACGGGTGAGCTTCTTAAGGAGATTAAGAAGGAGTGCACGGTAATTGTTGTAGAGCACGACATGGATTTTGTAAAACAGATTGCAGATTGTGTGACAGTGCTTCATGAGGGAAAGGTGCTCATGGAGGGAAATGTGCATGATGTGCTCGCAGATGAGACAGTACAGGCTGTTTATCTTGGAAGAGGTGGTGAGAAGCATGCTTAAAGTAGAAAATCTTGATTCATATTATGGAGAAAGCAAGGTAATTGACAATCTGTCACTTGATGTGAAAAAAGGGACAATTACCTGTCTGATCGGCAGAAACGGTGTAGGAAAAAGCACTACATTAAAGAGTATCATGGGACTTGTAAAGACTCCGGATGGTAAGATACTTTTAAACGGCAAGGATATCATAAAGATGAAAACCTATGACAGGGTGAAGCTTGGTATAGGCTATGTGCCTCAGGGAAGAGATATTTTCCCGCAGATGACAGTGCAGGAGAACCTTGAGCTTGGGCTTCAGGCGATCGGTGGAAAAGGAAATGTACCGGATTATATTTATGATTTGTTTCCGATTCTTCCAAAGTTTGCAAAGAGAAAGGGTGGAGACCTGTCGGGCGGACAACAGCAGCAGCTTGCCATTGCAAGAGCGCTTGTTGCAAACCCGAATATTCTTATACTGGATGAGCCTACAGAGGGCATCCAGCCATCCATTATAGAGGATATCGGAACTGCCATCCGCAGGGTAAACAAGGAGATGGATATCACCGTGTTTATAGTAGAGCAGTATCTTGACTTTGTCCTTTCAATCTCGGATTATCTGTATGTCATGGAAAAGGGACAGATTGTCACACATGGAAGGACAGCGGATATGGATGCTGCCGAGGTTCAGAAGCTGATGACGGACTAGACATATTATATATCTTATATAAGACCGAGGCGCTCCATGGCATTTTTAAGTCCGTCCTCTTTGATATCGTCTGTCACTACATCGGCCACAGCCTTGACTTCATTGCTGGAATTGCCCATGGCAACGCCGACATTGCAGTAGCGCAGCATATCGAAATCGTTCTGACCATCGCCAAATCCAATGGTATCAGCCTGACTCATATGAAGAGCCTCCACCACATCGCGGATGCCGGTTGCCTTGTTGACACCGCGCAGAGTAATCTCACCGCTGTATGGTTCAGGCTCTTTAAAGCTGCTAAGAGTTACTACAAATTCATCGCCGAGCAGCTTTCTTAAATCATCAATGTGGTAGTCGCAATTGCAGTATATGGTACTCTCCACATCGGCATAGCGTTCAGAAAATCCTACAGGAGCATCATCGATCACAATATCCTTAAATGTAGGGTTGTCCTGTATTACATGCATGTCAAACTGCTTTGAGAATGCCGAGATGAATTTGTCGGCCCACTTGTGGTTTGTGATGCTTTTATCCTTTGTCTGGAAGATAAGCCCGGTGTTGTTGTTGCCAACAGTGTCAAGAACTCTCTGTAAAAGCTTCTGACCATAAACATGATGGGCAATTACATGATCACCTACAGTGACATAGCCGCCGGCAGCAGCAACGACACCGTCAAAGTCAAAGGTCTTCAGTGAAGGATAAATCTGGTTGTAGCTTCGTCCGGTGCAAAGAAAAATCATATGCCCGTTTTGTTTTGCTCTCACAAGAGCATCGGTGGTTGATGGACTCATGGTGCTTGCACCAAAATCCACAAGAGTACCGTCTATATCAAAAAATAAAAGTTTTTTCATAAGTGTTACCTGCCTCATTATTAGCTGTCAATTATTTATACCAGATATACTCTACAATATGATTTTGATAAAGGCAAGAGTGTTTAACTTAAATATATTCAGATTTTAATATTGACAAGACATAATTTGAGGGGTAATATTCAATAAAAAGTAAATAATTAAAGTAAATTTAAATTCCAACGAGGGAATCCGTACAGGGTTCCCTCGTTTTTTTGTGAAAAGGAGAGAGGATAATGCGTTTAACACCAAGAGAGACCGACAAGCTGATGCTGCATCTGGCAGGAACGCTTGCCGGGGAGAGAAGGGCAAGAGGCTTAAAGCTTAACTATCCCGAGGCTATAGCTTATATAAGCTCAGAGCTTTTGGAGCTGGCAAGGGACGGAAAGAGTGTGACAGAGCTTATGAGCCTTGGCACACAGATACTTACAGCGGATGACTGTATGGACGGAGTGCCGGAGATGATTCCGGAGATACAGGTGGAGGCCACATTCCCGGATGGCACAAAGCTTGTCACCGTACACAATCCTATATGCCCGTCAGGTAAGGTGACACCCGGTGAGCAGCTTATTGAGGACGGCGATATTGAGCTCAATGCAGGCAAAGACACGGCAAGCATAGAGGTGACGAATACAGCCGACAGACCTATACAGGTTGGCTCACATTTTCATTTCTTTGAGGTGAATAAGGCACTTGAGTTTAATAGAAGCCTGGCATATGGCATGAGACTTGACATACCTGCCGGCAATGCAGTCAGATTTGAGCCTGGAGAGACAAAGCGTGTAAATCTGGTTGAGATAGGTGGAAGCCGTGAGGGTTATGGTCTTAACGGTCTTGTAAATGGCAGGATAGATGACCCTGATGTAAAGAAGAAGGCATTTGAGCTTGCAAAGGAAAAGGGCTTTAAGGGGGTGTCTATAGATGAATAAGATAAGCAGAAAAAAATATGCAGATATGTATGGACCTACGACAGGTGACAGAATCCGTCTGGCAGATACATCACTCATTCTTGAAGTGGAAAAGGACTATGCCGTATATGGAGACGAGGCAAAGTTTGGCGGTGGAAAAACAGCAAGAGACGGAATGGGACAGTCGTGTAAGGTGCGGGATGATAATTGTCCCGATACAGTAATCACCAGTGCTGTCATAGTTGATTACTGGGGTATCGTAAAGGCAGATATAGGCATAAAGGATGGAAAAATCTGCGGCATCGGAAAAGCAGGAAATCCTGCAATAATGGATGGCGTTGATGAAAATCTCGTGATTGGAGCAGGAACAGAGGTAATTGCCGGTGAGGGTCTTATCGTGACAGCGGGAGGACTTGATACTCACATTCATTTCATCAGTCCAACACAGGTGAGGACAGCTCTTTACAGTGGTATTACGACAATGATAGGCGGAGGAACAGGACCTGCGGACGGAACAAATGCCACCACATGCTCTCCGGGTCGATTCAATATAGAAAGGATGATTGAAGCAGCCGAGGAGCTTCCAATCAATCTTGGTTTCCTCGGAAAGGGAAACTCATCGGATATTGATACATTAAGGGAGCAGATCAAGGCAGGTGCATGTGGATTAAAGCTGCATGAGGACTGGGGCAGTACACCTGATGCTATAGACCACTGTCTGAGTGTCTGTGATGAATATGATGTGCAGGCAGCCATCCATACAGATACTTTAAACGAGGCAGGCTTTGTGGAGGATACTATTAATGCATTTAAGGGCAGGACAATTCACACATACCACACAGAGGGAGCCGGTGGAGGACATGCACCTGATATCATAAAAGCAGCGGCATTTGAAAATGTGCTTCCGTCATCTACCAATCCTACCATGCCTTTTACAAAGAATACACTTGATGAGCATCTGGATATGCTTATGGTTTGCCACCATCTTGACAAAAATGTGCCGGAGGATATCGCGTTTGCAGATTCAAGAATCCGTCCTGAGACAATTGCAGCAGAGGATGTTCTGCACGATATGGGAATTTTCTCAATGATGAGCTCGGATTCACAGGCGATGGGACGTGTAGGAGAGGTCATCACAAGGACATGGCAGACCGCAGACAAGATGAAAAAGCAAAGAGGCACATTACCGGAGGATTGTGAAAGAAACGACAATTTCAGAATCAGAAGATATGTTGCAAAATACACCATCAATCCGGCAATCACACACGGTATTTCACAGTATGTGGGCTCTGTTGAGGTGGGAAAGCTTGCAGACCTTGTACTTTGGAATCCAAAGATGTTTGGAGTAAAGCCTGACATGATCATAAAGGGTGGCTTTATTATAGCTTCAAAGATGGGAGATGCGAATGCATCCATACCTACACCGGAGCCTGTCGTATATACGGACATGTTTGGTGCATATGGACTGGCAAGAGCAAATACATGCATCTCATTTGTATCAAAGGCAGCATATGATGCCGGAATAAAGGAAAAACTCGCTCTTAAGAGGCAGGTGCTTCCTGTGAGCCACTGCAGAGATATCGGAAAGCATGACATGAAAAACAATGATGTCATAGCTGATATAGATGTAAATCCTGAAAACTACGAGGTGCGCGTGGACGGTGAGCTTATCACATGCAAGGCTGCAGATGAGCTTGCACTGACACAGAAGTATTTCCTGTTTTAATTTTAAAGACTAGCATTCAAGAAGGTAGATTGGATAATATGGTAACAGATAAGGTATTAGGAAATCTTGAGAGCTTCACAGTCAATTCACGTGAGGTGGATAAGGTATACATGGAGTGGTTTGAGCTTGAGAAGAAAAGAATAAAAAAGCAGACAGACCATGGCGAGGAGATAGGCATAGTTGTGCCGGCTGATGTGCATCTGAAAAATCATGATGTCATATACGCAGACAATGAGAAAATAATAGCAATAGAGCAGCTACCGTGTGAGCTTACAACTGTCAGGGTTGATACCATGAAACAGATGGGGCGTCTATGCTTTGAGCTTGGAAACAGACATCTCTCACTTGCTATTTCGGATAATGAGGTGAGTGTGGTGTATGATGAGCCTACATTTTTGTATCTGAAAAAGCTTGGTTTTGATGCAGAGAAGAAAAGAGGCCTGTTTGAAAACTATACAGTCTGCCATGCGCATGGACACGTAGCTGAAGCCCATCACGGACATACACATGGACACCATCATCATGAGACAGGCATACATGAGCACAAGAACAGGGATTTGAGCTGTCAGGCGTGTTGATTATGAAACGGTGTGAAAATATGGACAATATGATAGGCTTCATGAAGATAATGCAGAGTGTGGATGCTTTTTTCCCGATAGGTGCATTTACATTGTCAAACGGTTTGGAGAGCTATGTGCTTGAAGACTGGATAAGGACGCCGGAGGATCTAAAGCAATATCTGGATGGCTTTTTGCATACCTTCTGTTATCAGGATTTAGGGCTTATGCATCTGGCCTATGAGTATGCTAATGACAAAGAGTTTATTGCAAAGCTTGATGAGCTTGCAGGAGCAATGAAGATACCTATGGAGGTGCGTATGGGCAGCAGCCGCATGGGAAAACGTTTTGTAAAAGCACTCGAGAGAATGGATGATAAGGCACCGGTGGTTGAATGGTATAAAGAAGGTTTTCATCCAATTGCACTTGGCATTTATGCATTGTTTTGCGGTATTGATGAAGAAAAGCTTCTTACCATGTATGGCTACGGAACAATTTCAGCAATTGTCAATAATGCCGTAAAGCTCGTGCCACTAAGTCAGATGGAGGGACAGCGTATACTGCATGGCTGTTTTCCGGTATTGGAACAGTGTGTGAAAAAAACTTTGGATGTGACGATAGATGAGCTTGGTGTATCAGCAGTTGCAAACGATATACACTGCATGCGTCATGAAAGATTGTATACCAGACAGTATATGTCCTGATGCTTAGCATATATTTCTGGTTAATGAAAAAATAATTACGAAAGAAAAGCGGGTGATTGAAATGTCATATGTAAAGATTGGTGTGGGAGGACCGGTAGGCTCAGGAAAAACAGCACTTATCGAGCGTCTCACCAGAAAAATGTCAAAGGAATATTCGATTTGTGTGGTCACAAATGATATTTACACGAAGGAGGATGCAGAGTTCCTCATCAAAAACTCAGCACTTCCGGCAGAGAGAATTGTAGGAGTGGAGACAGGAGGCTGTCCTCACACTGCTATCAGAGAGGATTGCAGCATGAATCTGGAGGCTGTTGATGAGATGGCTGAAAGATTCCCGGATGTGCAGATAATATTTATCGAAAGTGGAGGAGACAATCTCTCAGCTACATTTAGTCCGGATCTGGCTGATGCCACTATCTATGTAATCGATGTAGCGCAGGGAGAGAAAATTCCAAGAAAGGGAGGTCCCGGTGTGACACGTTCGGATTTACTTGTCATCAACAAGACAGACCTTGCTCCTATGGTTGGCGCAAGCCTTGAAGTCATGAAAAATGATTCCGAGAGGATGCGACAGGGCAGAGACTTCCTGTTTACGGACCTCATGCATGGCGACAGCGTGGATGCTGTTATCGCATGGATAAAGAAAAATGTATTGTTTGAAGGGATTTAGCCTATGGCAGCACAACTCACACTGACCACAGCTTACAATCAGGACACCTTAAAATCTTATAAAAAGAACAGCTATTTCTCGGCACCGCTTAAAATAGGCGAGCCCAGGTCAGAGGACGACAGACTGCATATGATTTTTATGATGGCATCTGCCGGCATATTAAAGGGCGATGAGCTTATTTATGATATTACCTGTGAAAAAGCTTCAAAGCTTCTGATTACGGAGCAGTCATACAGCAAGCTGTTTGATATGGGCACGGATGGCAGTGCAAAAAAGCACATGAGCATAAATGTGCAAAAGAATGCGTCACTTATTTACAGACCGTGCGCTGTGGTTCCGTTTAAAAACAGTTGTTTTGTCTCAGAGACAGATATCAGAATAGATAAAGGCGGTGAAATATTCTGGAGCGATATTTTTACTGCGGGAAGAGTGGCGATGGGCGAAAGCTTTGCATTCAGACATTACGAAAACCGCACAAGAGTGTGGTATGACAACCGGCTTGTCTGGCTTGATAGGTGCAATCTCATACCGGCAGAGCTAGATATGACAAATATGTATTATTACAGAAATTATACTCATCAGGGCACATGCTTCTACTGTGGTGACGATGAAAAAGAAAACAAGCTTTTGGATATTGATATTTCAGATAAAAAATATCAGGGAGTGTACGCAGGCATCACCCGGGCAAAGAAAGGTGTCTGCGTGAGGGTTTTGGCAAAACAGTCGCAGGATATCGAGGAACTGTTTTCTGATATGGAAGCGGTGATTACCGGGTAATCAAATAAGTATTTATAAAGTGACGCATAGCCTGACAGTATTGTGTCGGGCTTCTGTCTCACAAATAAAAGAAACAATATAATAATCAAGGAGGAAACAAATTATGGCATGCTTTATAGTACCGGCAACAGAGGCTGTTGCAACAACAATAGTAACAAAGGTGATGGAGAACAGAGAAAAGAAGCAGCTTGAGAGCTTAAATCTCAGTGAAGAGGAGAAAAAAGAATATATGTCGCAGAAATCACATACTACCCTTCACAAGATGAGATGGCTCAACAGCATGCTCTGGGGTGGCAGTGCACTCTTGGCTTTTGAGCATGTATGGCATGGAGAGGTGGTGCCGTTTTTCCCATTTTTGACGGCTGCATCAAATCCACAGGATGCAATGCAGATGCTTCATGAGATGGGCACAGTAGGTGTCACAATGGCGATAGTTGTCACTGTAGTCTGGGGAATCATGGTAGGAATAACAAATGCTATTGATAGATTACCGGAAGTTGATATGACAAAAAAGGAGGTATAGAAGTATGACATTACTTGTATCAGTTTTTGCAGCGATAATAAGCACGATAGTATGGTATCTGTGTGACAGACGAGAGCAGCTTAAGCTTGGATTTATGGCACTGATGTTCTGGGGAGCATCACTCATGTGGTTTGTGGACGCGGTCTTTGAGTATATGGAGCTTGGAGCAGGATATTTTACACCAAAGGCAGCAGATATGCTAAATGACTTTTTCCTTGGAATATCTGTAGTGGCACTCGGCATGATCATATGGCTTGTGAGGATGCTGCTCAGTGATCCAAAGGGTGTTATAAGAAGACTTTGTTATAACCATAATTAAGAAAAACTATAATATATTCCTATACTTAATTTTCTTAAGTTTTGACTATGATGGGTTGAAATAATAAGTTTATTGTGTTATAACGTTAAACAACAAAAGAACAATAAATGCGTTGAAGGAGACTTGGATCACCAGACACCGACAGGAATACAGCGTCACCGACTGAGAGCGCTGTTTGGAAGAGCTGATTGCAGGAACACTACCGGAGCAGATCTGTTGAACGATTGATATGGTTTATTTCAAAAGTAGGCAGATACGATTCATCCACGTTACGGATAAGAGTGGAGAAACAGGAACAGTCCTTTTTCTCAAAGCGGGTGGTACCGCGGAATATTTTAGAATTTTCGCCCCGGAGCATTTCATTAATTTGATATGCTCCGGGGCTTTTTGGCGTATATAGCCCAGTTTCGACAGAGGCACATAACGTAAGTTTACTTACAGTTATGTGTATCTGTCTGAAACGCTAACGTAAATGAGCAAGTAGCACGATAGTGCGAATTGCGAATTTGCGTAGAAGTGCGGGAGTGCGCAGCACGTAGCAATTCGTGGGCTATATACAATAATACATAAATTTATATTCCGTCCCGCTTAAAAAATCAAAGGAGCACAAAAATATGGAATTCTTAACAGGAGCAGTTCAAAAGGAAGACCTTGGTATCGCAGAAATTCTTGCAGGCGATTACGAGGGCAAAAACATCAAGGTAAAGGGTGCGATTCACACCATAAGAGATATGGGCGAGGTTGCATTCATCGTTTTAAGACGCAGGGACGGACTCATACAGTGTGTATACGAGCCGGGCAAATCCCAGTTTAGCGTCGATGATCTAAAGGAAGCAGATACCGTGGAGGTATGCGGCACATACAAGAGTGATGACCGTTCTCCAAACGGATTCGAGCTTCGTCTTGACACTATCACAATTTTATCTGAGCCGGCGGAGCCTATGCCGCTTCAGATCAACAAATGGAAACTGAATACATCGCTTGAGGCAAAGCTCAATAACAGGGCAGTGGCACTCAGAAACCCAAGAGAGCGTGCTACGTTTCGCATACAGGAGGGTATCACAAGGGGATTTAGGGATTTCCTTTATAATAATGGATTTACAGAGATTCATACGCCAAAGCTTGGTGCAAAGTCAGCCGAGGGAGGAGCCAACCTCTTTAAGCTTGAATATTTCCACAGACCGGCTATATTGCAGCAGAGCCCGCAGTTTTACAAGCAGATGATGGTAGGTGTCTTTGACAGGGTATTTGAGACTGCACCTGTTTTCAGAGCAGAAAAGCACAATACAAAGAGACATTTGAATGAGTATACATCACTCGATTTCGAGATGGGCTACATTGACGGCTTTGAGGACATCATGGAGATGGAGACAGGCTTTTTGCAGTACACCATGGAGCTTTTAAAGACCTCATACGCCAAGGAGCTTGAGCTTTTAAAGATTGAGCTGCCTGACGTGACAAGCATACCGAGAGTCAGATTTGACGAGGCAAAGCAGCGTGTCGCAGAAAAATATAACAGACAGTTCAGGAACCCATTCGACTTAGAGCCGGAGGAGGAGGTACTTATCGGACAGTACTTCAAGGAAGAGTATGGCAGTGATTTTGTATTTGTCACACATTATCCTTCAAAGAAGAGACCGTTCTACGCCATGGATGACCCGGCAGATGAGACATACACCTTAAGCTTTGACCTGCTTTTCAGAGGACTTGAAATCACAACAGGTGGTCAGCGAATCCACGACTACAACAAGCTTATGGAAAAAATTGCAAAGCGTGGCATGGAGACAGAGGGCATGGAGAGCTATCTTTCAGCCTTCAAGCACGGCATGCCGCCACATGGAGGTCTTGGAATAGGACTTGAGAGACTTACAATGCAGCTTATCGGAGAGGACAATGTGCGTGAGGCTACACTGTTTCCTCGTGACCTTAGCAGATTGGAGCCATAAATCACAGCTTTTGGGTTGTGGAGGGTGCGCTTTAAGGCTGTGAGGTTGCATGTGTGTATATATTTTGTTCAGAAAATTTTTAAGCTTGTTCCGACATTTCCTGCGGATAGGTTGTTGGCAGGATGTAGGTTGTGAGGTATTGCAGGCTGTGAGAGTCGGAACTGTTAAAAATTTGTCTTCACAATATATATACACCCATGCTTTGCAGGGTGTTTAGCGCACCCGAGTGCAGGTTTTGGCAGTCCCCGATATGCAGGATTTAATTATGGTGGGTGCGCATGTAGGTTTTGAGGTTGCATGTGTGTATATATTTTGCTCAGAAAATTTTTAAGCTTGTTCCGACATTTCCTGCGGATAGGTTGTTGGCAGGATGTAGGTTGTGAGGTATTGCAGGCTGTGAGAGTCGGAACTGTTAAAAATTTGTCTTCACAATATATATGCACCCATGCTTTGCAGGGTGTTGATGCGCACCCGGGGCAGATATTGATACATCCCAAGTAAAAATTAAAATATCAGGAAAGAGAGAAAGGATATCGTATGAATCATATAGGAACAAGAGAAATCGCCACAGAGCGGCTTACTCTTCGAAGATTTGAAATAGAAGATGCCGAGAACATGTTTTACAACTGGGCGAATGACCCGGAAGTGACAAAATATCTTACATGGCCGGCACATGAGAGCGTTGATATTACAGAGACTATCATAAAAGACTGGATAGCTAAGTATGACGAGAAAGATTTTTACCAGTGGGCTATTGAGCTTAATGATCTCGAGCAGCCTATCGGAACTATAAGTGCAGTTAAAATTGATGAGAGAGTTGAGTCGGTTGAAATCGGTTATTGTATCGGAAAACGTTTCTGGAATAACGGTTATACAACAGAGGCACTTACAGCAATCATCAGATTTTTCATAAACGAGGTTGGAGCCGGACGTGTATGTGCCAGACATGATACTGAAAATCCAAATTCAGGCAAGGTGATGGCTGCAGCAGGCATGGATTATGAGGGTACTCTCCGTCATGCTGATATAAACAATCAGGGCATATGTGATGTTTCTGTCTATGCAAAGGTCAGAAGTGCAGCACTTGACGAGGAGCCTGAGGAAGAAATCCCAGAGCAGCAGGCTGTTACCACAAAGGTGATGGGCGAGGACGGAGTCATGAGAAACGTAATCTCAGACGAGACTATGGAGTATGTCGGAATCCTTGCAAAGCTTGAGCTTTCACCGGAGGAGGCAGAGGCTGCCAAGAAGGATATGGCAGATATGCTTGATTATATTGACAAGCTTGAGGAGCTTGATACTTCGGGAATTGAGCCTATGAGCCATGTATTCCCTGTAAACAATGTATTCAGAGATGATGTTGTCACAAACGGTGACGGAAGTGAAGCAACACTTGCCAATGCACCGGTCAAGAAGGACGGCGGATTCAAGGTACCAAAGACAATCGGCGAATAACGGCAAGGAGGAGAAAAATGGATTTAATGTCTTTAACTGCCGTGGAACTCGGCAAGAAAATACAGGCAAAGGAAGTCACAGTGGAAGAGGCTGTAAAGGCTGCCATTGCTTCTATAAAAGCAAAAGAAGAAAAGATAAACAGCTTTGTCACAATAGACGAAGAGGGTGCGCTTAAAAAAGCCGCAGAGGTTCAGGCAAAAATTGATGCGGGAGAGCTAAAAGGAGCGCTTGCGGGTGTGCCTGTAGCCATAAAGGATAACATGTGTACGAAGGGGCTTCTCACCACATGTTCATCAAAGATACTCTACAATTTCATCCCGACCTACACAGCGGAGGCTGTTAAGCGCCTTGAGGATGCAGGCTGTGTCATCGTGGGAAAAACCAACATGGATGAGTTTGCCATGGGAAGCACCACAGAGACATCTGCCTTTGGAGCAACCAAAAACCCATGGAACACTGAGCACGTACCGGGCGGTTCATCAGGCGGAAGCTGTGCAGCAGTTGCAGCAGAGGAGGTGCCGTTTGCACTCGGTTCAGATACAGGCGGATCGATCAGACAGCCAAGCTCCTTCTGCGGTGTGACAGGAATCAAGCCAACCTACGGCACAGTTTCACGATATGGACTCATTGCCTATGGCTCATCTCTTGACCAGATTGGACCTATCGCAAAGGATGTCACAGACTGTGCTACAATCCTTGAGGCAATCTCTTCATATGATAAGAAGGACTCAACATCAGTAAACAGAGATGATTTGAAGTTTACAGAGGCGCTTGTCGATGACGTAAAGGGCATGAAAATCGGTATTCCAAAGGATTATCTTGGAGATGGACTTGACACGGAGGTAAAATCGGCAATCCTTGCAGCGGCAGATGAATTAAAGAAAAAGGGTGCTGTTGTAGAGGAATTTGACCTCGGACTTGTAGAGTATGCCATCCCGGCCTACTATGTAATCGCCTGCGCAGAGGCAAGCTCAAACCTTGCCAGATTCGACGGTGTCAAATACGGATACCGTACAAAGGAGTACACAGACCTCCACAACATGTACAAGAAATCGCGTTCTGAGGGCTTTGGACCGGAGGTAAAGAGAAGAATCATGCTCGGCTCCTTCGTGCTTTCATCAGGATATTATGATGCTTATTACTTAAAGGCATTAAGAGTAAAAGCACTTATCAAAAAAGCCTTTGATGATGCATTTGCCAAATATGATGTGATACTCGGACCGGCAGCACCTACCACAGCACCAAAGCTTGGAGAGAGCTTAAGTGATCCAATCCAGATGTACCTCGGTGATATTTACACGATTTCTGTAAACCTTGCAGGTCTTCCGGGAATATCACTTCCGTGCGGTATGGACAAAAACGGACTTCCAATCGGATTACAGCTCATCGGAGACTGCTTTAAGGAGAAGAATATCATCCGTGCAGCCTACAGCTTTGAAAAAACAAGAGAGCTTAAGCGAAGCGCTATTGCAGAGGAATACAGTAACAAAAATACAGCAGACACAAGTAAATCTGCCGGTGCACAGTAGGAAGGAGGCAAAAAGGATATGAAAAACTATGAGACAGTCATCGGACTTGAGGTCCATGTAGAGTTAGCTACAAAAACAAAGATCTTTTGCGCCTGCTCCACAGCGTTCGGAGGCGCACCAAATACACATACATGTCCTGTCTGCACAGGACAGCCGGGCTCACTTCCTGTTTTAAACAAGCAGGTTGTAGAGTACGCAGTGGCAGTAGGACTCGCCACAAACTGTACCATCACACAGTACAGCAAATTTGACAGAAAGAACTATTTTTACCCTGATAACCCACAGAACTATCAGATATCACAGCTTTATCTGCCAATCTGCCGCAACGGTTCAGTGGAGATTGAGACAGCAAACGGAAAGAAAAACGTCAGAATCCATGAAATCCACATGGAGGAGGATGCCGGAAAACTCGTACATGACGAGTGGGAGGACGTATCTATCGTAGATTACAACCGTTCCGGAGTACCTCTTATAGAGATAGTATCTGAGCCTGATATGCGTTCCGCTGAGGAGGTTATCGCATACCTGGAGACACTGCGTCAGACCATCCAGTACCTCGGAGCATCTGACTGTAAATTAAATGAGGGCTCAATGCGTGCCGATGTCAACATCTCAGTAAGAGAGGTAGGCGCAAAGAAGTTTGGTACACGTACAGAGATGAAAAACCTTAACTCCTTCAAGGCTATCGCACATGCCATAGAGGGCGAGCGTGAGCGTCAGATAGAGCTTCTTGAGATGGGCAGAAAGGTAGTACAGGAGACCCGTAGATGGGATGACAACAAGGAATCATCACATGCCATGCGTTCAAAAGAGGATGCGCAGGACTACAGATATTTCCCGGAGCCTGACCTCGTGCCAATTGTCGTATCCGATGAATGGATTGCACAGATAAAGGCAAAGCAGCCTGAGCTTCGTCCACAGAAGCTTGCGCGCTACAAGAAGGAATATGACATCCCTGAGTACGATGCAAAGATTCTCACAGAGTCAAAGCACATGGCAGATATATTTGAGGCTGCCACAAAGCTCTGCGGCAAGCCGAAGAAGGTTTCAAACTGGCTGATGGTTGAGACAATGCGACTGTTAAAGGATAACGATATGGATGCAGATGAGATAAACTTCTCACCTGTAAACCTTGCAAAGCTTGTAGATCTGGTAGATGCAGGCACGATCAACTCATCTGTTGCCAAGGAAGTATTTGAGAAAATATTCTCGGAGGATATCGATCCTGAGCAGTATGTCGAGGAGAACGGTCTTAAGAGCATGAATGATGAGGGTGAGCTTAAAGCCACAATCCAGGCTGTCATCGATGCAAATCCACAGGCAGTGGAGGATTACCACAATGGCAAGAAGAAAGCCATCGGAGCTCTCGTAGGTCAGACTATGAAGGCTACAAAGGGCAAGGCAAATCCTGCTGTTGTAAATAAGCTTCTTATTGAGCTGTTGTTGAAATAAACATTTAATAAAAAACATGCTTATGCAGATAGCAATCTGACTAAGCATGTTTTTTTGTTAGAAGAAATTGTGTTAATCATTTTAATGGAAGAGATTTATCCTCAAATGCAAGATTGTTTCTATAAGCATTAAAATTCTCCTGTAATATCAAATCTCCTGGTATATTTTGCAAATGCATTTATAACATCTTTATAGTAAGAACGTGCAATTTGTATAGTTAAATGATTCGATAATTCTATGGTACTAGATGTAATTCTGTATATGTGTGTCATATTAACAATATAGGAACGATGTGTCCGTATAAATTCACCCGGTAGATGCTCTATTATTCTGCTTGAAGAAAAGTAAAGGAGTGAAGAATTTATGAGATTATCAAACGGGTTTGTTATTGACAAAGAGAAAATATTTGGAGAATTAAAATTTACAGCGGTGCGTGATGTGTTCTTGCAGAATGAGGACGGCACACCGAGTACCCAGCTTAAAAAGCGTATCTATGATTTGAAGTGCAGTCTGCATGGTGGAATTATCCCCGTGTCTGTACCGCCAGAAGTACCGTTAAGGGAATTTCCGTATAATAGGATTTATATTGTATTATCAATTATGAATGTTAGAACAGAAATTAAAAAAATAAAAATTGAAAATCCTGCTTTAAATCCTGCTTTAAATCATAATTCTATATGTATTCTTGTGTTGACAAAATGTAATGAGTACATTACAATAAAAGCAATCAGTACATTATATTTTGGAGAGGAGCGATAACTTTGATATGGAACAGAATTAAAGTTTTACGTGCTGAAAGGGACTGGACACAAGCAGATTTAGCTGAAAAAGTTGGAATTTCACGACAAGCAGTTATATCAATAGAAAAATATAAATATACTCCGTCATTAGAATTGGCATTTAAAATTGCAGAAGTATTTGGTGTTTCTATTGATGAAGTTTTCGAGCATAGGGAGGACAAATAGTATGAATGAGCAAATTATTATCTTGATTTTTCTTGTTTTAGCATTAGGAGCAACGTTGTGGCTTTATATATTGAAAGCAAAAAAGCAAGTTGAATATAAGGGTGATGAACGCTGGTTGACGATACAGCTAAAAGCAAATCAGTCTGCTAATATAGCAAATTGGACATTGATTGTATTATTAGCGATTGCAACATCAGTACCATTATTTATAGATATTCAAATTATGTTTACACTTGACCGAGTAATTCTTTTTGGAGAACTTTTTATTGGTTTGCGTAATTTGCTTGAATTGCTTGCAATTATGTATTTTGATAAACAGTTATAAATCATTAGGAAAATATGATAATTTTATACACCTATACACAAAGCAGTTAGTCTTAGGATTGACTGCTTTTTTCTTACCAAAATTTCAGATTGGAGTGATTACATGAGCGATATTTTTAAGGATATGCAGACAAACGTCGGCTGTGAATACATTTCTGACCTGCCCTCCTACAAGCGTAAGGTGTGGCAGGAAATGAAACGGCTGAACCCTGCTGACTATGAAGAAAGACAGTTAGAAGATTTTTCAAAGTATATGTTTGGTATAAGAAATATTTTGCAGAAATACTTTTAGTAAGCTGTTTTGTGATTGTAATTCTATTACTTATTATCTTTTTGAAATTCTCACATTATCATTTGAAAAAGAGATTTTTAACAGGAATAATTATATGTTTGATTCTGACAGGCTGTAGTAAGAATTCAGCTGGTGGTGATGTGGTGATTGATGGCACACTTAACGGACAGATAAGTTTGTCAAAGAATGAATATGTCTATTATATTGACCAAAATGAAGATGTCGTATATCGCAAGGATAACAGTAATAATACTGTTGCAGTTACCAGAAATGTTTTTCCGCTTTCAGGAAGGATTACAAATATTTATCTTAGTGAGGACAAGTGTTATTATCTTTTGGAAAATGATAGAAATGTAGGCATTAGTGTATACAGTGTTGATTTAAATTCGTTTAAAAACGAGCTTGTATATTCCTCAGGTGGTGATAACACAGAGGATTTTTATGGATTAGCAGATAAAGAATCATCTGACGCAAGCGAGATTCTTGAAAATATTGCTACAGTCAAATGTTTTTTTGTGACAGACAAATATGTTTATTATCAGAAGGAAAGTGTGATTTATAAATGTCCCATAACAGGCAGAAAACAATATGTCATTGATGAAAATGTGTCAGATGGAGAGATTCGCTACAGTAATGGCATATTATACTATAAAGATGCATATGGTGAACAAGAGAATTATGCTGATTAGAAGAACATCAATTCCGGTTATGCGGCCCATTTGTATGTCAAGAAAAAGGCAGGAGAGTCGATTGATTGACAGTTGGGATAAAAATATACAGATACTAAATTGATAAAATTGTAAAAATATGAAAATATTTTCAGAATATAGACTTTTGATATGGATAGTTGTATGATATATTTAGTAGGAAAACAGACACTAATTCATTAATAGGAGTCTGGATATCTGTAATACCGTTATTTGTATATGATTATACTGGACTAATTCAAAGTGCAGTTCTTACGAACTTGCAGTATTCATTTAGTGGTAGATATGCAATACGGACAGATATTTATATTGAGAATATGTAATCATTTTTTATTAGAGTATGAACGAGAATAAACATAGTAAAATTATTATTTTGGTATGGAATATTTATCTTGCAATATTGTCACCAACTATTATTTTAATGTGTGCGATATTGCAGTTAGAAGCAGATTCATATCATACGGCAGGAATAACAGCAGGACGTCCATGTGGCTTAATAATTGCATTTTTTCCGCTGGTTATATTTGGAATCAACTGGAGAATGGGAAGTTATTTTACCATAATTACACAAATCGTATGGTTTTTAATATTTTCAAAGTTGGTGTTCTTCTTTTTTCAAAAGGAGTCATATGCTCCAATAGTTTATTATTGTGGACTCATTATTAATGTTACGGCCTTATTATGGTGTATAGTTATTAAAGTATATAAACCATTGGAAAATGAGATTTATAGATATCCATGGGGCGAATGGATGATTCCACATTATGATGATCGTAAGATTGAAAGAATATTAAGATTATTTGATTTGAGCTGTTCAATTGTAGCAATAATTTTGGGAACTCCAATAATTGCCAGGGATTGCAAAAGTATCTTAGAAATTATTTGTGGAAGATAATAGATATTAAGAAAATGGATCCGGCAGGTCTTTTGATCTGTCGGTTCTTTTTTTTCAAAAGCGCCTCAGCTTGCTTGCACGCATTTATTCAGTAGTGTATAATAGTTAAATGGCTGATAAAGCAGCCAAATGATACAAAGGCGGTAATTCACCTATGAATAATGATGATTTCAAGGAAGTACCTGACAATATTCAGGATAATAAGGAAGATATTACAAATAACATAGATAATACAAATGATAACAAGTCAAACGACTACGAGGATGTCTGCTACATCTGCCGCAGGCCGGAGAGCGTGGCAGGAAAGATGATACATATCCAGCCAAATCTGTGCATCTGCAACGATTGTATGCAAAAGACCTTTGACTCCATGAGTAACGGTAATTTTGGCAATTTCGGAAATCTGGGAAATATCAGCAATATGGATTTTGGCAATATGCCCAATATCAGCATGATAAATTTGTCAGATTTGACAGGAGGCATACCAAACAGCCAGAAGCTTAAGAAGAAAAAGCCAAAGGAAGAGAAAAAGGTCGAGCCGATTCTTGACATTCACTCAATTCCTGCACCGCATAGGATCAAGGCAAGTCTTGATGACTATGTGGTAGGGCAGGAGCATGCAAAGAAGGTCATGTCGGTTGCAGTGTACAACCACTACAAGCGTGTCATGGCTGACAATAAGCACAAGGCGCAGGAAGAGAATACCACTGCAAAGCAGAGTTCAAAGAGTTTCGATGGTGTGGAGATTGAGAAATCAAATATGCTCATGATCGGACCTACAGGTTCAGGAAAGACATATCTCGTAAAGACTCTTGCAAAGCTTTTAGATGTGCCGCTTGCCATAACAGATGCTACCTCTCTTACTGAGGCCGGCTATATCGGTGATGATATCGAGAGTGTTGTAAGTAAGCTTCTTGCGGCAGCAGATAATGATGTGGAGAGAGCTGAGCACGGTATCATTTTTATAGATGAGATAGACAAGCTTGCAAAGAAGAGAAATGCCAACCAGCGTGATGTGAGTGGAGAGTCAGTGCAGCAGGGTATGCTTAAGCTTTTAGAGGGCTCAGAGGTTGAGGTGCCGGTTGGTGCCAGCAGCAAGAATGCCATGGTTCCGATGACTACAGTTGACACGAGAAATATTCTCTTTATCTGTGGAGGCGCTTTCCCGGGCCTTGAGGATATCATAAAGGAGCGTCTGAACAAGGAGGCTTCTATCGGCTTCAAGGCTGATTTAAAGGACAAGTATGATGGCGATGAGAACCTGCTCATGCAGGCCACTGTTGATGATATCCGTAAATTTGGAATGATTCCTGAGTTTATCGGACGACTTCCTATCATGTTCTCACTTGAGGCTCTCACCGAGGATATGCTTGTAAAGATATTGAAGGAGCCAAAGAATGCCATTATCAAGCAGTATCAGAAGCTTCTTGAGATGGATGAGGTAAGGCTTGAGTTCGATGACGATGCACTCTATGCCATTGCCAAGATGGCAAAGGAGAAGAAGGTCGGAGCCAGAGCCCTTCGTGCGATTATAGAGGATTTCATGCTCGATATCATGTATGAGATACCAAAGGATGATAATATCGGCACGGTTACAATCACTAAGGATTACGTTGAGAAGAAGGGCGGCCCGCTCATTCAGATGAGGGGTACACCTGAGCTTGCAGACAGTAAACACGTTTAATTGTTAATTGATTTATAAAACGTTCATATATCAAGAGGAATTGGAAAAATGAAAATTATCCACTGTGCAGACCTGCATCTGGATTCGAAGATGACCTCGAATCTGTCAAAGGAGCAGGCAAAAGAGAGAAAAATGGAAATACTGCGTACATATTCAAGGATGATAGAGTACGCCAAAAATAACGATGTAAAGGCGATTATCATAGCAGGCGATTTATTTGATACGAGAAATGTGTCAGCGACTGCCAGAAATCTGGTAAAGGATTCGATTACGTCAAATCCGGATATCGATTTCTATTATCTAAAGGGTAATCACGACTCGGACAATTTTATATCGAAGCTCGATGAAATCCCTGACAATCTTAAGCTTTTTTCCAATCAGTGGACCTCATACAGCTATGGAAATATCACAATCACAGGTCTTGAGATAGACAAGTCTAACCAGGCTACCATGTACAATTCTCTTGTGCTCGACAATGACAATTACAATGTGGTCACTCTCCACGGACAGCTTGGTGATGAGATTTCCACGGGCGACCTTAAGAATAAGGGAATTGATTATCTGGCACTCGGTCATGTGCATGAGTATCAGAGCGGACAGCTTGACAACCGCGGCATGTACTGCTACAGCGGCTGCTTAGAGGGAAGAGGCTTTGATGAGTGCGGACAAAAGGGCTTTGTGGTGCTAGATATAGATGATGAGAAGCTCACGGCAGGCTTTAGCTTTGTACCGTTTGCATACAGAAACCTCTACACGCTGTATGTGGATGTGACAGGAGCCATGACCACACAGGATGTGGCTGTAAAGATGGAAAAGGCCATTTCGGACAGTGAATATTCATCGAGGAGCATGGTAAAGTTCGTGCTTGTAGGTGAGGTGGACGTGGATTGTGAGATAAACACAGATTTCCTCAAGGATATGTTTGAGGAATATTTCTACTATGAAAAGGTGTATGATGAGACAAGGCTTCTCATCAATTACAGTGAATACGAAAAGGATGCATCACTTAAGGGTGAGTTCATACGGATGGTGCTTGGCTCAGATATGACCGAGGAGCAGAAGTCTGAGGTCATCAGGTGCGGTATATCGGCGCTTAGCGGGGAGGAGATTTAGAAATTGAAATTAATAGCTTGTCACATAAACAACTTCGGAAAGCTGTCCGATCTTAATATCAATTTCAATGATGGAGTCAATGTCATAAACCAGCCAAACGGCTGGGGAAAGAGTACACTTGCGGCATTTTTGAAGGCTATGCTGTACGGCTTTGACACGAAAAAGGAGCCGGGCGCTTTTGAGAGGGAAAGAAAGCTCTATAAGCCATGGCAGGGCGGCACCTATGGTGGAGAGCTCGATTTTGAGGCCGATGGAGTGGAGTACAGACTTGTAAGGACCTTTGGACTCACAGAAAAGCAGGATGATTTTCACTTGTACAGGCTTGCAACCATGGTTGAGTGTGATGATTTTTCACCACTGCTTGGAGAGGAGCTTTTTGACCTCGACCGCAGCTCGTTCAGGAGAACGATATACATAGCGCAGGCAGACTGTATGTTTTCGTCCTCAGACAGCATCAGCGCAAAGCTTGGCAATATGGCAGAAAATACAAATGACATCAACAACTTCGAGTCGGCGACAGCGGACATTAAGGACATGATGAACAAGATGTCCCCAAACCGTATCACAGGCTCCATCAAAAAGCGTGTAAATACACTCACAGCCTTAGAACAGGAGCTTAAGAAGTATCAGGCCGCGGATGAGGCAGCAGCACAGCTTTCAGAGAAAATAGATGAGAAAACTGCCCAGAAGAAGGAGCTTACCGGTATCAGAGCCGAGTACGGCAGGGCGCTTCAGGTGGCATCTGAGGACAGCAGAAAGCAGGCACTGCGTGAAAACTACGAGCAGCTTTGTGCCGTTGCAAAGGAGAAAGAGAGTATTTACAATACCGCAGCGGCAGCTTTCGGCGAAAAAGCACCGGATGAGACGGAGCTTTTGGAAAAGACAAAGCAGGCAGGAGAGCTTGAAAGCTTAAAGGCTGTAGAAGATAATCTGAGCTTTACACCGGAGGAGGAGCAGTATTTAGATACACTTTCAGGCATGTTTAAGGATGGTGTGCCATCGGATGACGGTCTTGATGAGATGCAAAAGAAGATTGCAAACATCCAAAGTGTCAAGAATGAGTACAGCCACATGGAGCTCAAGCTCTCGCAGATGACCTCACTTGCAAAGATGGCAGATGATGAGGCGGAACCGGAGGCACCTGAGAAGACAAAGCTTGTGCCTGCAGGCATTGTTCTTATGGTTATCGGTCTTTTGGCAGCGGCTGTTGCCACGGTATTCAGCCTGAATGAGAAGTACAATGTGAAGGAAATCATGCTTCTTGTGGTAGGCATAGCAGGAATCGTTATGGCGCTTTGCGGTGTTGTCATGATGGTCTATGGAATCCGTCTGAACAACAAAAAGCAGAGAGCATACATCAGGCTTATGGCTGAGCGTGAGGAAAATATAAAGCAGAAGGAGATACCGATTCAGGAATTAAAGGAGCAGCTTGAGCAGATTCAAGGCGGCATTACATCAATGGAGCATGAGGTATCGCAGTTTTTTGACAGCTTTTCGATTGAAGCAGATGAATCGCAGTATCAGGAGAAGCTTTATGAGCTTCGCACAAAGGCTCATGACTACAGTCGTTTCAACGAGCAGATAGGAAAGCGCGCCAAGACAAAGGCTGACTATGAGAAGGCAAAGGCTTCGCTTGATGAGTATTTAAGTCTCTATGGATATGACAGCACTACAGAATATACACAGGCACTTTCACAGATGAAAAAGCAGCTCGCAGAGGCCGGCTTTGCAAAGGAAAATATGGACAGTGCGCTTCAGAAGAAAACGCAGTTTGAGAATGACAACGATATGGACAAGCTTCTTGCACCAAATGAGTGTCCGTATACACTTGATGAGCTCAATGAGATGATTTCAAAGGTGGAAGGCAGCCTCGATGAAATCCGGGCATCCTTAGTGCAGTACGGCAGACAGATGGATGATCTGCAGGAGCAGCTTGATATGAGGGATGAAAAGGAGCAGGAGTATCGCAACTGCAAGCAGATACAGGCTGAGGAAAAGCATAAGTACGAGATACTTGGGCTTACATCAGACTATCTGACCAGGGCAAAGGAGCAGTTTACTGCCAGATACATGGCGCCTATTTCCAATGGCTTCCAGAAGTACTTCGGTATCCTGACAGAAAATACAGACAGAGACTGGCAGGTGGATGCCAATATTTCAATAAGGATGAAGGAGCAGGGGCAGCTTCGCGATGTGAGAACCATGTCGGCAGGCTACAAGGACTTGATAGGCATATGTATGCGTTTTGCGCTTGTGGATGCGATGTATCCGGGCGAGAAGCCGTTCCTCATACTTGATGATCCGTTTGTGAATCTGGATGATGAGAAGCTTGCTCGAGGCAGAAGGCTGCTTGCGGTGCTTTCGCAGGATTACCAGGTGATTTATTTTACATGTCATGGAAGCCGCGAGTAAATTTTGGTCGAAGCTTTGTTTATATTAATGGTAGCATATTTTTATTTATAGAATATAATTATATGAGGGTCAAAATATCTTTTGACCCTCATATCTAAATATTATATCATATGAGGTAAAATATGCAGTTCATAGTATCAAAAAAGGAGTTCATTCCACCGGTAATAGCTCCTGATATCATAGAGACATTGGGCGATGATTACGAGATATGGACATATGAGGATTACGAAAGACTCCCACCACTTTTGGTGGGAGTTTATTCGTATTCGGCTATTCCAAAGTGTCTTGCTCCTTTATCCACGCAGGGACTTGTAAAGAGCGGTGTGTTCAGGCTTCAAAGGGAGTTTGTTCCGGGACTATACGGAAATGGTGTGTATGTGGTGGTTATTGACACAGGTGTGAATTATGCGCAGGAGGCTTTTATGACACCTGAGGGTAAGACGAAGATTGCAGTGCTCTGGGATCAGAATACGGATACGGTTTATTCTGAGGATGAGATAAATGCTGCTATTTTATCGGAAAATCCATATGAGAGCATACCTGGCGATGAGGATGGGCATGGTACGTTTGTGGCGAGCGTGATATGTGGCAATGACAGACCGCAGGATGATTTTGCAGGGGTGGCACCACAGGCTAAGCTTATTGTCGTAAAGCTGAAAAGGGCACCTCAAAAGCTGTATGATTTCTACTTTATTCCGGATCGTAAAATAGTGTACTCGGAGGTTGATGTGATGAGAGCAGTGCATTTTGCAGATGAGTTTGCAGGTCAAAAGGGAGCACCGGCTGTCTTTTGCATGGCGCTTGGCTGCAATAACGGAAGCCACACGGGAGCCGAGGATCTTTCAGAGTATCTGGACTATATCACGGCAAAAAGAGGCAGGGCTGTGGTTGCGGCAGCGGGCAATGAGGCGAACAGCAGGCATCATTATAAAGGGCGCATAACAGATACAGTCGATGATATTGAGATAAATGTTGAGCAGGATATGGATGGCTTTTATCTGGAATGCTGGGCACTTTCACCTGAGCTATTTACGCTTTCTGTCATATCGCCTAGCGGACAATCAAATCCAGCCGGGGTACCAATGCGAATAGACAGCGGTGAATACTCATTTCTGCTTGAAGGAACACAGGTGACTATTGACTACAGGCAGACCGGCAGACAGACGAGGGATTTGCTTATATTTATCCGCTTTGAAAAGGTGGTGAAGGGAGTGTGGACCATCAGGGTATTTCCACTTAGTACTATTGGAGGCGTTTTTAATATGTGGCTCCCGATGACAGGACTTCTTGATACTGATGTGAGCTTTATTGTCTCGGAGCCTGATACCACGCTGACCATGCCTTCGGATGCCAAGCTTGTGATAACGGCGGGAGGCTATAATTCCCTAAATGATGCATTACTTTTAGAGTCGGGAAGGGGCTTTGACGCAGATGGTGGAATAAAGCCGGATCTCGTAGCACCGGCTGTGGATATCACAGGGGCAAATCTAAGAGGAATGTATATAGCACTAAGTGGCACATCGGCGGCTGCTGCAATCACTGCAGCGGTGGCGGCTCTCATCATGGAGTGGATGATAGTGAGAGGCAATGTTTTGCTCGCAAACGGTGTGGATATAAAAAATGCCATGGTAAGAAACTGCCGCAGAAAAGAAAAAACCGACTATCCAAATAAAATTTTTGGCTACGGATTCATGAATGGGTTTGCCAATTTCTAAGAAAACGGATATAATATATTCTAAAAGGTAAAAAGGAAGGGTGAATGGATGACAAAAAGCAATAATTTATTAGCGGATTACGCTGCAAAAAAACAGGATATCTGTATTAAAAATGACACAATTTCAGATAGTCTTTTCAAGGAATACGGTGTCAACAGAGGTCTTAGGGATGTAAACGGAAAGGGAGTTCTGACAGGTCTTACGAATATTTCGGAGATTGTTTCATTTAAGACGGGCGAGGATGGCAGCAGCGTGCCATGTGACGGACAATTGTGGTACAGGGGCTACAATGTAAAGACACTTACAAACAACCTTAAGCCCGGCGAGTTTGGTTTTGAAAAAATTGCTTATCTGCTGCTTTTCGGGCAGCTGCCATCTGAGAGTGAATTGGCTGAGTTTACAGAGGTTTTAGGAAGAAGCAGGACCCTTCCTACAAACTTTACGAGGGATGTCATCATGAAGGCTCCGTCAAAGGATATCATGAATTCCATGACGAGAAGTATACTGACACTGGCTTCATATGATCCTCTTGTAGCAAAGGCGGGCATCGATAACAATATCAGACAGTGCTTATCACTTGTTGCGATATTCCCGATGCTTGCAGTTTACGGTTATCATGCGTACAATCATTATGAAAATGACCAGAGCATGTATATTCACAGGCCGGATCCAAAGCTTTCGACAGCTGAAAACTTCCTTCGTATGCTCAGAGCTGACAATCAATACACAGAGCTTGAAGCAAGGGTGCTTGATATGGCGCTTATTCTTCACATGGAGCACGGCGGTGGAAACAACTCCACATTTACCACCCGTGTGGTTACATCGGCAGGTACAGATACATACTCTGCTATCGCGGCGGCCATGTCCTCACTTAAGGGACCAAAGCACGGCGGTGCCAACATCAAGGTGATGGAGATGATGCAGGACATCCGTTCGCATGTGAAACACTGGGATGACGAGGATGAGGTGAGAGCATACCTTAGAAAAATGATGGATGGTGAGGTATTTGACCACAAGGGTCTCATCTATGGAATGGGACATGCCGTGTATTCGCTTTCTGATCCGAGAGAGCGTATATTCAGAGGCTATGTGGAGAAGCTTTCGGTGGCAAAGAATAGAGATAAGGAGATGAATCTCTATAATACAATAGAGAAGGTGGCTCCTGAGATTATCGCTGAAAAGCGCCATATCTTTAAGGGTGTTTCTCCGAATGTAGATTTCTACAGCGGCTTTGTTTATGAGATGCTTGGTATTCCTATGGAGCTTTACACACCTCTTTTTGCCATCGCGCGAATCGTCGGCTGGAGTGCTCACAGGCTTGAGGAGATTGTCGGCATGAACAAGATTATCCGTCCGGCTTACAAGAGCGTCATGAAAGAGATAGAGTAACGAAAGGCTGTTATAGGCTATCGTTCATGCATCAATAATACGATATGTTGGGGATTAGACATATTTAGAAGAATCGAGGTATTATACAAATGAGTTTTACAAAGGTAGAAAAGGGCGTCTGCGCAGCAAAGGGCTTTGTTGCAAACGGACTGAACTGTGGATTAAACAGTGACAAAAACAAAAACGATCTGGCTTTAGTTTATTCAGAAGCAGAGTGTCAGGCAGCAGCTGTTTACACTACAAACAAGGTGAAGGGAGCACCTATTCAGGTGACAAAGGCACACCTTGAGGCGTCAGGACATACGGCAAAGGCTGTTATTGCAAACAGCAAAAATGCCAACACCTGCAATGCAGACGGAGTGGAAAAGGCACAGAGAATGTGTGAGCTTGCAGCAGCAGAGCTTTCGATTGATCCAAACGAGGTTATCGTTGCATCTACAGGAGTTATCGGCCAGGTGCTTCCTATTGAGCCTATCGAGAGCCATATAAAGGAGCTTGCAAAGGGGCTTTCGGCAGACGGCAACGACAAGGCGGTAAACGCTATCATGACCACAGATACTGTTCCAAAGCAGTATGCGGTGAAGTTTATGCTCGGAGACAGTGAGTGTACAGTCGGCGGTATGGCAAAGGGAAGCGGTATGATACATCCGAACATGGCAACCACCTTAAACTTTATCACAACAGATGTTGCCATCTCATCAGAGCTCATCCAGAAAGCCTTGAGCGAGATTGTAAAGGTTACCTACAACTGCTTAAGCATTGACGGCGATACCTCTACCAATGACATGGTGAGCATCATGGCAAACGGCCTTGCCGGAAACACACCTATTACTACTGAGAATGATGATTATCAGACCTTTAAGGATGCACTGTACGAGGTGCTTTCAAATCTTACAAGAATGCTTGCAAAGGATGGAGAGGGTGCTTCAAAGCTTTTAGAGTGTACCTGCGCAGGTGCGCCTGACCTTGATACAGCAATTATTGTGGCAAAGAGCGTTATCCGTTCACCACTTTTAAAGTGTGCTATGTTCGGAGAGGATGCCAACTGGGGACGAATCCTTTGTGCTATAGGCTATGCGGAGGCTGATTTTGATATAGACAAGGTGGAGCTTCATCTTCGCTCAACAGCAGGAAGCATCAAGGTGTGCGAGAACGGTGCCGGAGTTGACTTCTCAGAGGAGGAGGCAGCAAAGATACTGCATGAGGATGAGATTTACATCGACATAGATTTACACCAGGGAGATGTGTCAGCCAAGGCATGGGGCTGTGATCTTACATATGATTATGTAAAAATTAACGGAGATTACAGATCTTAATCTTGACAAGTAATATTGATTAATGATATTATTTTTCTAAAGTAATTAATTAAAAAAGTAAAGCGAACGAGGGCGTTCAGATATTAGGTTATCTGCGCCCTCTTTTTTGTTGGAAAAATCACATTTACAAAAGAGAGATTAGGAGGCGGTACCTTGACTAAGAATGCACTTGATATGATTGATGAGAAAATAGTAGAGCTGCTGCAGGAAAATGCACGTATAGCGATAAAGGAGATTGCGGCACAGGTATTTTTGTCATCACCGGCTGTAACAGCCAGAATAGAGAGATTGGAGAGCAAGGGAATCATAAAGGGCTATCATGCCACTGTTGATTCGGTTAATCTGGGCTATAAGATAAAGGCCTTTGTCAATCTGGATTTGGAGCCTGTACAAAAGGAGGAGTTTTATCCGTTTATTGAGAGCGTGGAGAATGTCATAGAGTGCAACTGTGTGACAGGAGAGTATTCCATGCTCATAGAGGTGGAATTTTTAGACACGGAGGAGCTTGATGACTTTATCAACAATCTGCAGAAATTCGGTAAGACACGTACACAGATAGTTTTTTCCACTCCTGTTGAGCACAGAGGCCTGCCTGTACATTCGGGCTTTGGCCTGTAATGTTAATAAGATATAGGAATATTAGCATTTTGCATGATTGCATGAAGTGTGCTAAAATAGTTTGCAAAAATACTGACTGTTAAACATGATTTTGGATGCTTTGAATAGTCAGATATATTGATTACGACAGGAGGATAATATGAGTAAGAAATTAGGCTTCATAGGTTGTGGAAACATGGGAAAGGCAATGATACACGGAGTGCTTGCATCAGGTAAGTGTGGTGCAAATGATATTCTCGCATCTGCAAAGACCGAAAGCTCCAGAGAAAAAAATGCTGCGGAGCTTGGAATCAGGCTGACAGCGGACAACAAGAGCGTAGCAGAGTTTGCAGACATTCTGTTTTTAGCTGTAAAGCCACAGTACTATGAGGAGGTTATAGCAGAGATAAAGGACACTGTTAGTGACGATGAAATCATTGTTTCGATTGCACCGGGTAAGTCACTTTCGTGGTTTGACGAGATGTTTGGAAAGAGCTTAAAGGTTATACGCACCATGCCAAATACACCTGCCATGGTTGGCGAGGGTATGATGGGAGTATGCGCAAATGAAAAAGTATCGCAGGCAGAGCTTGATACAGTGCTTGATTTGTGCTCCGGCTTCTCAAAGGCTGAGGTGATAGACGAGAAACTTATGGATGTAGTGACAGCAGTCAGCGGAAGCTCACCGGCATATGTGTTTATGTTTATTGAGTCTATGGCAGATGCAGCTGTAGCAGGCGGTATGCCAAGGAGCCAGGCATATACATTTGCAGCCCAGGCAGTGCTTGGAAGCGCAAAAATGGTGCTTGAGACAGGAAAGCATCCGGGCGAGCTCAAGGATATGGTATGCTCACCGGCAGGAACCACTATCCAGGCAGTGCGCGTGCTTGAGGAAAAGGGCATGAGAAGCAGTGTTTTTGAAGCTATGATGAAATGCCTTGATATCTCCCGCAAAATGTAGTAGAATTATTGCATTGAGTTAAAGGAGAAAAGCAATGAGTCAGGCAAAGGTTGATAAATATAAGAATGAAAAGGCAAATCGTAAAAAGACAAATGCCAGAAATAAAGTAAAGCGTGTTATAGCACAGATTGTTGCAGCGGCAGCGGTAGTCGCATTGGTAGGCTGGGGCGGTTACTCAGGATATCAGTACTATGAGAAGAGTCGTCCGGTGAACTGCTATTACGCAGATATCAGCGCAGTCAGTGATTATCTTCAGGGATTATCAACAGACAGTGAGCAGTAGATTATTTTTGATACATAATATATATTTTACGATTTATATGATTAAGCTAAAATACCTCGCAGGTTACTGCGAGGTATTTTCAGTATTTGAAGAGTCAGATACAGTCTTTGCATTTTCTTCGGTATTTGAGTTATCAGATTTTTTGGCTTTAGAGAGCGTGTTATCAATGGCATTGAGCAGCACCTTGGAGGTGTACTGGCTGGTGTTTGCGAAAGAAACATTGTCAGTAGACTGGTTTTGCACAATCTGCGACACGAGCTCGTTCATCGCAGGCTCAACAAGCGGGTACATTGTCTCCACCGAATCAGTCATATTTTCAAGGCTTATGGAGTTGATATTATTGCTGTCCACCGCCACAGACACATCGATAGCCGCTCCACCAAGCGCTACAGAGGTATTGTACACACCGGGTGTATACATGCCGGTTTCTTCTGCCGCAGGCTTTGGTTCATCACCTGAAAAATAATATGTAGCAGCGAAAATTATCAGAAGAAGCAGTATGCCAAGGAGCACTCCGGTCAGAATGACATGCTTCATTTTTACAACAACGATTTTTGTTTTTGCACTCATATGCGCCTCCTGTGGTTGTTTTATATATAATATGTTCGGGGACGAAAGAATATGACAGATATTCCTGCCTATAACGAAAAAGAGATATCCATTACGGACATCTCTTTTTGTTATAAGAGCGATAGACGGGCGCAAGACGTCCGGGGGACGTCTGTTCTGCGCCGACCGGAGTGGAACGGAGACAAGAAACCGCACCGCGGGTGAGTGGCTCCGCTTCACTCCTATAGTAAAAAAGAGATATCCATTAAGGATATCTCTTTTTTGCTATAAGAGCGATAGACGGGGCTCGAACCCGCGGTCTCGACCTTGGCAAGGTCGCGCGTTACCAACTACGCCACTATCGCATTTGTTATGTTTGTGTGCTCTCTCGTGTCGAGCACGTGTTATATAATACACGATAGAGGAGCATCTGTCAACAGTAATTTTGAAATTTTTAAAAAAAGTTTGACGATACCAGATAAAACGGTTGTATTGATAAATTGTTCTGCGCCGACCGTTTCACGGCTTCCGGTGGATTCCGGTTTTGAAACGAAGTGTAGACGTGGAACGGAGACAAGAAGCTGCACCGCGGGTGAGAGGCTTCGCTACACTCCTATAACGAAAAAGAAATATCCATTAAGGATATCTCTTTTTAAAGAGCGATAGACGGGGCTCGAACCCGCGGTCTCGACCTTGGCAAGGTCGCGCGTTACCAACTACGCCACTATCGCATGTATTAAGTTGTGTGCCCTCTTATGCTTGGCACATGTTATATAATACACGATAGTGGTGTATCTGTCAACCATTATTTTTAATTTTTTTTAATAAGTTTTTCAATTTTGTCCATATATTATTTTGTGAAGATATGCATTTCGTGGTTGTTTTCGTTGGCATAATTATGCTATAATTATGTTAATGAAAGGAGTGAAGTATCATGCCACTTATTATGCCTATTAAGGATTTACGCAATACAACCGAGATTTCCAATATTGCACATAAGGAACAGGAGCCTATTTTTATCACCAAAAACGGATATAGCGACTTGGTTGTAATGAGCAGTGAACTGTATGATAAATTTGCAAGAATGAATCGCATCGACCAAGCAATCTTCGAATCCGAGCAGGAAATCGCTAACGGAGCAGAAGCCGTTGATGCAGAAATAGTTTTTGCAGAATTGGAGAAAAAACATTTTGGATAAATACAAAGTAAAGGTCAATCCTAGAGCAATCCGTGAATTAGACAGCATTTACGAGTATATTGCAAACGAGAAATTGTCTCCTGAAAATGCCAAAGGACAAGATGCCCGAATTAAAAAAGCCATTTTAAGCTTAGATACCTTTCCTCAATCCCACCAAGAGCGAAACGAAGGCAGATATGCCGGAAAAGGCTACCGACAGTTAATAATTGATAACTACATGGCTATTTTTCGCATTGATGAACAACGCAAAATCGTTTATGTAGTAACAATACAGTATCAGGGACGGAATCTATAAAGAAAGCACCAAAATACTGAGGAGAATATCAAGGGTATTCTCGATTATTGTGTCCATGCAGGCATAAGCAAAATCTGTTTTGGAAGTGATAGTCTTTATTATTGGACTTATTGTTTTGAGGAGAGACACATTGAGGAGTTCTGCGCTAATGGGAACGATTAGTATAGTTCTTGCAGTTTTACTTGATATGGTTATTCCATTTCATTTTGGATAAACAACTTCCTTCTTGAAAATATACATAGTGTGTTTTTTGGAGTCCCTTTAATGTTGTTATGCTTTTGTGTATGTATCAATTGAAGTGATAAACTTTATCAATAAGTCCGGGAGGGCGCATGGCAGGGGGATTTTCGGGCATGGATTAGCTAAAACTGCATGAGATTAGGCTTGAATAACAGTATTTCCGGGAAATATAATGTTTCTTGTAAGTAAACTTTAACTGGATTTTTTGTAAATATATAGGAGGAAAACATTATGTCATTTAATTGGAAGGCTTCAGGTTTATTCGCAGCAGGTGTTGCTTTTGGTACAGCAGGTATCAAGATTTTATCAAGCAAGGATGCTAAGCGTGCTTATACACAGTGTACAGCAGCAGCTCTTCGTGCTAAGGATTGTGTTATGAAGACTGTTAATACTGTTCAGGAGAATGCAGAGGATATTCTTGCTGAGGCTAAGAGCATCAATGATGAGCGCGAGGCTAAGGCAGAGGCTGCTAAGGTTTCGGATGCATCTGAGGATGTATGCGAGTGTGCTAAGGCTGATGAGCAGGAAACAGAACAGGCTGAGGTCACAGCAGAGACTGCTGAGGCATAAAAGATAAGAGGCGGTCATATGAAATTTACGATTAAGCATGAGTCAAGAGGCCGTATGCGTGTTCATATGGAGCAGTACCGCATGACGTATGAGCAGGCAGACACTCTGCTTTATGTGATTCACAATCACAGGAATGTCACCTTTGTAAAGGTTTATGACAGGACTGCTGATGCCGTGATTGAGTATGTTGGAGACAGGGAGCAGATTATAGAGCTGCTTCGCCACTTTCATTATGAGAGTGCCAATGTGCCACAGACTGTTATTAAGACATCCGGAAGAGAGCTTAATAATTCATATCAGGAAAAGCTTATCGGAAGTGTTGTCTGGCATTACAGTAAAAAGCTCCTGCTGCCTTGGCCAATCAGGACAGCGCTTACTGTTGGACGCTCTATAAAGTATATTGGAATGGGACTTAAGTGTCTGCTGCAGAGAAAAATTGAGGTGCCGGTGCTTGATGCTACTGCCATCACGGTTTCGCTTGTCACAAAGGATTTTTCTACCGCAAGCTCTATTATGTTTCTGCTTGGAATAGGTGAGCTGTTGGAGGAATGGACGCACAAGAAGTCTGTTGATGATTTAGCCAGAAGCATGTCACTTAATGTGAGTAAGGTATGGCTTAGGACACCTGAGAATCAGGAGATACTCGTTGAGTCCTCAAAGATTGAAAAGGGCGATAAGGTTGTTGTCCACATGGGAAATGTCATACCGTTCGACGGAGAGGTCATGGATGGCGATGCGATGGTCAATCAGGCTTCACTGACAGGTGAGTCGGTTCCGGTTCAAAGAACTGTTGGCAATACTGTGTTTGCAGGTACTGTTGTCGAGGAGGGTGAGATTACTATCAAGGTCAAGGAGGCTGAAGGAAACAACCGTTTTGACCAGATTGTTACTATGATAGAGGAGTCCGAGAAGCTTAAATCTGAGCTCGAGGGTAAGGCTGAGCACTATGCTGACAAGCTTGTTCCGTGGACACTTGGAGCTACAGGGCTTACATATCTTCTGACAAGGAATGTGACAAAGGCTATGTCAATTCTCATGGTGGATTTCTGCTGTGCACTCAAGCTTGCCATGCCAATCTCTGTGCTTTCTGCTATCAGAGAGGCAAGCCTTTATAATGTAACGGTAAAGGGAGGAAAGTTCCTTGAGGCCGTTGCAGAGGCTGATACCATAGTCTTTGACAAGACCGGTACACTCACAAAGGCACATCCGACAGTGGTTGATGTGGTGAACTTCAATGATGAGTATTCATCGGATGACATGCTTCGTGTAGCAGCATGTCTGGAGGAGCATTTCCCTCATTCCATGGCAAAGGCAGTGGTAGATGCTGCTTCTAAGAGAGCGCTTTCCCATGAGGAAATGCATACAAAGGTGGAGTATATTGTGGCTCATGGAATTGCGACCTCAATCAATGGTAAGCGTACTGTTATCGGAAGCTATCATTTCGTCTTTGAGGACGAAAAATGTGTTGTTCCTACCGGAAAGGAGCCGTTGTTTGAGTCGCTTCCGCTGTATTATTCTCACCTGTATCTGGCTATTGAGGGTAAGCTTTCGGCAGTTATCTGTATTGAGGACCCTCTGCGCGAAGAGGCAGCAGCAGTTGTTACTTCATTAAAGAAGGCTGGTATATCAAAGGTTGTCATGATGACAGGCGACAGTGAGCGTACAGCTTCTGTCATTGCAAAAAAAGTGGGTGTAGATGAATATTACGCCGAGGTTTTACCTGAGGACAAGGCTGCCTTTGTGGAGAAAGAAAAGGCTAAGGGCAGAAAGGTCATTATGATTGGCGACGGTATAAATGATTCACCGGCTCTTTCTGCGGCAAATGTCGGTATTGCAATCAGTGATGGCGCTGAAATTGCCCGCGAGATTGCTGATATTACGGTGGGCTCGGATGATCTCTACCAGATTGTTACTCTCAAATATATAAGTAATGCTCTTATGAAACGTATAAGGAGCAATTATCGCAAGATTGTTGGTTTTAACTCAGGGCTTATTGCTCTTGGTGTGGCAGGAGTGCTTCCGCCGACTACGACGGCACTTTTGCACAATGGATCGACAATTCTTATCAGTGTGAACAGTATGAAGAATCTGCTTGAGTAGATTTAGTTATTTCACTGTTTGTGGATGTAGTACGGGGCGCTGCCGCGGGTACCGTGATGGCACACGCACTATCCCGCGTGCTACGCTTCGTGGGTAACATACTGTACGAAATTATGCTTGGAGTGTTTCTATGCTTGACGAAACCGTCGAAACGCGCCGTCCGTGGCGCGGTTCTCCTCGCCCCTGCGTCCTTGCAGGGGCGTTTCTGTGCTTTGTGGCATAATTTCTACAGTTTCTAACCCACTGCGCTATTCACACACGTGATAGTACGTGTGCCACCGCGGTGCCCGCGGCAGCGCCCCTTACGCTGTGAAAGTATGTGCATTATTTCGCGGCATCGCCTCTTACGTTGTGGTGGAAATAATGACAGAATTGTGATAAACTAACTAATATGTAGTGCAAATTTTTATACATGAGGTCAGATTAGTGAAGGTTGAAGAGGTTATAAGCAGGGTTGCAGAGCTTTGCAGACAGTATGATGCGCAAAAGGTAATTTTATATGGTTCAAGAGCTAAAGGTACTGCATTGGAACGCAGTGATATTGATGTAGCGGTATCGGGAGTGAAGGATTTTGATGCACTTTCTGATGAAGTGGAGGATTTGCCTACCTTGTACAGTGTTGATTTACTGAATTTGGATACATGCAGGAATGACTTATTATTGGAGGATATCAGACAGTATGGACGCGAAATTTGAGAGACGTTTTAAATCTTTTGGTAATTCATTAGATGCGTTAGCTGAGGCCAGGCAGAGAGACCTTACAGATTCGTTTGTTTTGAGTGGGACAAGTGCTAAATTTAGCATTACTTTTGATTTATCGTGGAAGGTAATGAAAGATATTCTGGTACAATATTATTCGATAACAGGGTTTGTTACAGGTTCACCGCGTGAGGTGTTACGTGAATCATTTAAGGCAAAGCTGATTTCTGATGATGCGTGGATGGATATGCTTAAGGTCAGAAATGAACTCGCACATGACTATGATTGTGAGGTTGTAAGGACACATTGTAATACAATTGTTGAAACATATATTGATTTGTTTTATGATTTTGAGAATACAATAGATGAATTGTTGAAGGTTGAATAAATTTTACGCAGATATATCTAATGCACATAATTAACACAATATGGTAATAAAAATATAGAATTAAAGATAACGATGATAAATATAGAAGTTGAAATAAACGATAATTATATATGTGTATATGAGAGGCTTAATGACGATTGCATTAGGCTTCTTCATATGTATGGGAAAAATCCGGTGTGTGTAGTGCCGGATATGCTTGATGGCATGAGAGTGACAGAGCTTGCGGAGTATTGCTTTTCCTTCAAGAGCATGCCTGAAAAAATGAAAACAGAGCTTGGGATTGATGATATTCTGCGCCCTGATATGACGGAGCTGTGTGATGATTATATCGAGAGCATCATATTGCCGGACGGAATGAAAAAGATTGGCAGGCTGTGCTTTTACAATTGTTCAAGGCTGTCTGTGCTTGAACTGCCATCCGACATATGTGATGTGGATGGTGACGCTTTCATGAACTGCACGCAGCTTTCCATGCTTGTGATGAGAGGCTTACCGAGCGACAAGTCATGTCTTAAGCAGATTCTTTCTCAGATAAGCACGCTTGTGAGGGTTAGATGGGCAGATAGCAGTGGAAATGCGATTGCGCAGGCATGCTTTTTTGAGTACGACCAGACTTATGATGAGATTGGTCCTGCACATATTTTCAAGCTGAACATGAGTGGAGAGGGGTTTAGAGCCCGACAGGCTTTTATGAATCAGGTTTTTGTGTGGAAGCAGTATGATGAAATATTTTTAGAGGCACTGGCGCAGGAGAGTGAGGATGACCTTTTAGATATGGCTTTTTACAGGCTTATTTATGCGTATGAGCTTTCAAAAGAAGCGAGGCAGCAGTTTTTGGAGTATATTGTGAAGCATCTGAAAAGATTGTCAAAGCTTATTATTGAAAAACGTGACGCCCGGCTTCTTATGAGCTTTCTTAAGCTTACAGACGATGACGGAGGTTTTATAGCAAATGCTTCTGCTGTTACTGATATGATTGCACTTGCAGCACAGGATGAATGGAGTGAGGGCAGTGTGATTTTGCACAGGTTTAAGAAAGAAAATCTGGCGGTGTCCAGGAAGAGGCGGTTTGAGTTTTAAATTTAAGTGTAAATGCAAAGGCTATGTTATTGCTCAAAATTCTACTCCCTTTTTACAAATGTGTGTCTAATGCATAAACCTTTATAATTATTCGCTTTTGCCATTTTTATACATTTTCTATTCATTTTTTCATAATGGGAAGCTTATTTTTCACTAAGTTGTCGTGCAATTTATTAGAATGAGATTTTTGAAAGAGCCAGCACCTTGAATGGGCTGGCTCTTTCAATGTCACCTGTAATTGAAAAACTGGAAGTTTCTTAATTCTGCATCTCTGGTTTTTTCTTTTTCCAATTAATCAGTAGACCAATCGTGGAAATAACAAAAATTAATGCCGATGTTAAAGAAATAATTCCATCAGTAACCACAAATATGATAAACGTGGCTAATGGAATATAATTAAGAATACTTTTCAAAATTTTCATGTCCAACCCTCCATTAGATTTCATAATAAATTTTTTCTTTATTTTACCACATAACAAAGAGGATTGGTAGGTTATTTTCTTTCTTTGATGACTGTATTAATGCAATTATGCTTGGAACAAGTTTTCTTTTACCAAACTATTTGCAGGTGGCACTTTTATGTGAGTTCATGCTTGTAGGATATTTATTTTTAAAGAAAATTAATAAAAATAAAGTGGAAAGCTTAAGTTAAGGAGGTATAAACCATGACAAAAAATTGGCACCGGAGTATATTAAGGAAAATGCCGAGCTGTCCCCAAAGAAAGGAATTTTTGCATATGCATTTACCAGTCGTGATATTACTGGAAAATCAGTAGAAGATATGGTATATGAGGCACAGAGAAAAGTTATTTTGGATCTGGCAGAAAAAGAACCATGCGTGATTATTGGGAGAAATGCTGATTATATTTTGAAAGACAGGGATGATGTATTGAATGTGTATAGTGTAATCAATTGTTTGTGCATTACATTTTATTGAGAAAATAAGGTTACTATAGTATAATAAATTCCGAAAATATAGTAGTAGAATAAAACTCGCACCATTTGTGCGAGAAATGGAGAAGTGTATGGGGAAAGGAGGCTGCTTCATGAAAAAACATGTCCAGACGGATTCAGAGTGGCAGGAGGAAATGTCACAGAAAATAATAGATGAAATACAGTGTGAGCTCTATCTCGACATGCCCTTTATGAAGCTTGCGCTCTCGGCTCTTTCACCAAAAGCCAACGAGCAGCTTTACTCCATGGCAACTGACGGTACATATATTTATTACAATCCCATCAGGCTGATTGATATATTTAAGAAAAATGGCATGTATCTGAACCGGGCTTATCTGCACAGTGTGCTGCACTGTCTGTTTTTTCACCTGTGGACCAGAGGTGAGCGGGATGAATTCCTGTGGAATACAGCATGTGATATAATGGTTGAGTATACGATTGATACAATGGAAAAGAAAAGCACAAAGCGTATCCTAAGCTATATAAGAAAAACCACGTATGAGAGGCTTAAAAAAGAGCATATCGTGATTGCACCGGGAGCCTTGTACGCGTGGCTATGCAAGCAGTATGCAGAAATAAAGGCTGAAGAAATCACTGATACAGATGAGATTGCAAACACAAATGATAAAAACGAGCTTGTACTTCTGGCACGGGAATTTTACACAGATGACCATGCCTTGTGGCCGCAGGAGAAAAACGACAATGCTATGCCACTAAGCTCATCCGAGGCACAAAAGCAGTGGCAGAAAATATCCAGACAGACACGCATGGAGAAAAGCCATTCAAAGGACAGCGAATCCGAGGGCGAGCAGGTAATGATGAGGGAGCTGTCTGCGAAAAGAAGCAGACGAAGCTACAAGGAGTTTCTGCGCAGGTTTGCGGTGCTTCGTGAGGAGGTGCACGCAGATTACGATGCGTTTGATATGGGATATTACGCGTATGGACTTTCGCTCTATGGCAATATGCCGCTCATTGAGCCGCTTGAGACGAGGGAGACATACAAGATAAGGGATTTTGTCATAGTGCTTGATACGAGCTATTCTGTGAGCGGGGAGCTGGTGGAGCACTTTTTGCAGGAGACATTTACGATTCTCACGGAGTCGGACAGCTTTTTTGTCAGGAATAAAATACGCATCATACAGTGTGATGACAGCGTAAAGACGGACGAGGAAATTACAGATGAAAAGCAGATTAAGCCGCTTTTAAACAAGTTTACGCTCGTAGGAGGCGGAGGCACGGATTTCAGACCGGCATTTTCGTATGTGAGAGAGCTTCTGGACAAGGGTGAGCTTAAGAACATGTGCGGACTTATATATTTTACTGATGGCAAGGGGATTTTCCCGGCAAAGTGTCCGCCGTACAAGTGTGCATTTGTGTCGGTTGGTGCGTATGAGGGCAATGAGGTGCCGCCATGGGCGATGCAGGTGGAGCTGGAGGAAACATTATGAATATAAAACAGGCAAAAAACGAAGTAAAAAATACAGTGAAAGCATACCTGTCAAAGGATGCACACGGAGAGTATGCGATACCGCAGATCAGGCAGAGGCCGATGCTTTTAATCGGACCGCCCGGCGTAGGCAAGACACAGATTATGGAGCAGATTGCAAGAGAGTGCAAAATAGGTCTTGTGGCGTATACCATCACACATCACACGCGCCAGTCGGCGGTAGGACTGCCGTTTATAAAGGAGCGTGAGTATGACGGAAAGAGCTATTCCGTCACGGAATACACGATGAGCGAGATTATAGCCAGCGTTTATGAAAAGATGGAAGCAACAGGGCTTAAGGAGGGCATACTTTTTATTGATGAGATAAACTGCGTGTCCGAGACACTTGCGCCAACGATGCTTCAGTTTTTGCAGTGCAAGACCTTTGGCAATCAGGCTGTTCCAAAGGGCTGGGTGATTGTTGCGGCAGGCAATCCGCCTGAGTACAATAAATCAGTGCGCGATTTTGATATGGTCACACTCGACCGTGTCAGATATATATCGATAGAAGCTGACTATCAGGTGTGGAAGGAATATGCCAGAAATGTGCATATCCATGATGCACTTTTAAGCTATCTGGAGCTTCATCCAAACAATTTTTATAAGGTGGAAACAGACGTGGACGGCATGAATTTCGTCACGGCAAGAGGCTGGGAGGATTTAAGCAGCCTGCTTAAGGTGTATGAGGCGGGAGAGCTTGCAGTCACGGAGGACGTAATAGGTGAGTTTATCCATCATCCAGATATAGCAGAGGATGTGTACGCATATCTGGAAATCTACAGGAAATACAATGAGGATTACGGTATAAGCGATATACTTTCCGGAAACGTGAAAAAGTCAGTGTATAAGCGTGTGTTTGATGCTGATTTCGATGAGAGAATCACTGTGGTAAATCTGCTTTTAAGCGGACTGACGGTTGTTTTTTCGGATGTGGCCAGAGAGCGGAAAATGGTGCAGCTATGGTATGAGTTTTTGAAGGAATACAGAAAGTCACAAAGCAGCCTTGAGGAGCAGCAGGCGCTGTACAACAGTGCTGTGGAGCAGTTTTCAAGGAATATGGAGATATTGAAGGAGAGCTCTCTTATTTTGCCAAGGGAGTATTACATCAGACAGGATGTCTTAAAGCATATCAAGGGTGATTTTGATACGGTGATGGATGATTTCACCGAAGAATCTGAGAAGCTTTCGACGATGGAGGATGCGGCAGGAGAGAAGCTAAACCATGCATTTGATTTTGTGGAGGATGTATTCTCAGACGGACAGGAGATGCTTGTCTTTGTGACAGAGCTGACAATTACACCGGAAATCAGCAGCTTTTTAGCTGAGAATGAATGTGAAAAATACGATATCTACAATGAAAAGCTCATGGTTGGAAGCAACAGGACTAAGCTTTTAAAGGAGCTTGAGAGATAAATCCTGTTGATGCATGCAGGAATATTTGAAGGAATTATCTATGATTTATATATTTAGCGCTTTTTACGCTGAGGCAAAAAATATAATAGACCACTACGGCTTAAAAAAGGAAAAAAGCCCTGAAACGGTCAGATTTGACGTGTTTGCAAATGATAGTATCAGGCTTGTGATTACAGGTGTCGGAGAAATCAATGCGGCAGCAGCGGTTTCAAATATCGGTGGTGCTTATGGGATTTCACCGGATGATGAGATTTTGAATGTGGGGTGTGGCGCCGGTTTTGGCAATGAGACCTGTTTAGGCAGTATATTTCTTGGAAACAAGCTCACTGAGCAGATGACGGGGCGTACATTTTACCCCGATATGCTGATGAAAACAAATCTTATGGAGTGTGAAATAGTAACGGTCATAAGGGTGCTCAATGAAGGGAGCGATTCGGTTGTATATGATATGGAGGCAGCCGCCGTATATCAGGCAGCAGCGTTTTTCGTGGGGCCGCACCGTATGCATTTTATAAAGCTTGTTTCAGATGCCGGAGAGAGAATAGACCAGTCGAAAATTACAGGGCTTTTTGCTTTGCAGGAAGAAAAAATATGCGGCTACATTGATACGCTTTTAAGTGCATGCGCTGATAAGGCTTCGATAGATGAGAATGCTAAAGGCAAAAATACTGTAGCTAAATCCGCTTGGAATATGGACAGGCTGATTAGCGATATGCGCTGTTCCAAGGTAATGGGAGATCAGCTGGCACAGCTTATAAAGTATTGCAGACTAAGTGGTATAGATTATAAAGCTGTTCTGGATGAGTACTATACAAAGGGCATGCTGCCGTGTGAGAGCAAGCGTGAGGGAAAGAAATGTCTGTTTGAATTGAAACAGAGATTATTGTAAGAAGGAAATGTCAAATGTGCCAATACAATAAAATGTTTTCACATGTATATGTGGAAAAAGGCGTGGCAAAGCACCCACGTACAAAGCAGATTTTAGAAAAGCTGAATAATACAACAGTCATAGAAATTGACCACTACAAGGATGTTTTCTGCCGCAAAAAGCAGAGTATTTCTGCTCAAAGCAATGCCAAGGCGCTCATTCTGGCAGAGAATACAAGCGGCTGTATATATGAAGGTGCACCGGTGTGCCAGAGCTTTGGAAATGAGAATTTCTACTATTGCTCATGCATGATGAACTGCATATTTGACTGCGAATACTGCTATTTAAAGGGCATGTATCCGTCAGGTAATCTTGTGATGTTTGTAAATCTGGAGGATATTTTTGCAGAGCTTGAGTGTCTTTTAGCGAAAAAAAGCATATACCTTTGTGTGTCATATGATGCAGACCTTGTGGCCATTGAGTCGCTTGGCGGCTTTGTGAGGGAATGGATTGCTTTTACAAAAAAGCATGATAATCTTACAATTGAAATCCGCACCAAGAGTGGCAGATGTGATTTGTGGAGCGATTACGAAGCCTGTGACAGAGTAATTATTGCCTATACAGTTTCTCATCAAAGGGTTGCAGCAGAGTATGAGCATTTTGCGTCGATACCGGCGGAGCGGATTTGGGCTGCAAAATGTGCCATGGACAGTGGATTTCCTGTGCGGCTGTGCTTTGATCCGATGATATATTGCAAGGACTGGCGAATGGAGTACAGCACGCTGGTTGATGACGTGTTTTCACAGATAGATGGCTCTAAGCTTTGGGATGTGAGTATCGGAAGCTTCCGCATATCGCAGGACTATCTGAAAAAAATGCGAAAGGATATGCCTCATAGCGCTGTGGTGAATTTTCCATACGACAACGTGAATGGGTATTACCAGTATCCGGAGAACATACGAAATGATATGGAAGAGTTTATGATAAAGGCTGTCTCAAAATATGTGGATAATGACAGGATATTTATGTGGAAGTGATAATTAGGAGGAGCAATCAGATGAAAAAGGCAATTGTAACCGGGGCGTCATCCGGCATCGGAAAAGCTATATGCGGGCAGCTTGCTGCAAACGGCTGGCTGGTTTATGGAATAGGAAGAAGCTTCAACCAAAGTGATTATACCGCAGGGACAGAGCATATAGTATGCGATATTACCGATACTGCAAAGCTTACCAAAACAATAAAAGAAATTAATAAAAATCATGACATATCCCTCCTTATAAATAATGCAGGAGTCGGCTTTTACGCTCTTCACGAGGAGCTTAATCCTGTAAAAATATCACAGATGGTGAGGACAAATCTTGAGGCGCCGATGATTATCACAAATCTGCTGCTTCGCGATTTAAAGAAAAACAAAGGAACGATAATAAATATCTCATCAATCACTGCCGAGAAGACGAATCCGCACGGCTGTGCCTACGGTGCCACAAAGGCGGGGCTTACGAGCTTTTCCCACAGCCTGTTTGAGGAGGCGAGAAAGTACGGTGTGCGCGTGGTAAATATTGAGCCTGATATGACCGACACCAAGCTGTACAGGAATGCTGATTTTACAGTGGATGAAAATGAAGCCGCAAGGCTGCAGCCGAATGAGGTTGCAGACGCAGTGCTTTATGTTTTAGAGCAAAGAGAAGGCCTTGTGATGACAGATATCACCATAAGGCCACAGCTTCACAGAATTGCAAGAAAGTAAAGTGTTTATATTTTAAAAAGCATCAAATGCCATTCGAACGATTGACTGATAGTCATTAAGCGTCTGGCATTTTTTTATTTTCTTCCAGAGCTTCTCAGAGTCAGGGAACAGCCCATGCATATATGCCCAGATTTCCTTCATGCGGAAAATGGCATCCTTTTCACCGGAAAAGATAGACAGATAACCGGATAAAATCTCATCGTGCCAATTCTTTAAGCGCTCGCGAAGCTCAGCTTTATCCATGCGGACACCGGTAAGCTCTGCAATAAGAGCAGGATTAGCAAACAGTCCGCGGCCTACCATGATTTCATCAATATCAGGGAAGCGGTCGGTTAGTGCTTTAAAACTACCGGTATCAGTGATATCTCTGTTGTAGCAGAGTATGGTTTTATCAGGATTTATCTTCTGCACGGCGAGGGCAAAATCATCCAGGCGAGGTGTATTTTTATAAAAATCCTTCTGGACTCTCGGATGCACGGTAAGCTCACTTATCGGATATTTACTGTATATTTCGATAAGCTCGGGCCAGAGCTCATCATCGTTAAAGCCCACGCGGGTTTTTATCGAAACAGGAAAATCGGCCTTTGTATACAGCTCATCGAGAAAGCTATCCAGCATATCAGGATATGCGAGTATGCCGGAGCCTCGCTTCTTGGATACGACGGTGCCTGACGGACAGCCGAGATTTACGTTTATCTCATCATATCCGTAAGGTGCAAGCTGCCTGTGCAGGTCAATGACCTCGTCTGCCACTATAGACATGGCCTGCGGAATGAGAGTAATCCCATCATTGTTTACCGGGTCTATATCTCGTTTTATCTTGGCATTCATGCGCTTTGCGGCAGGAATGAACGGTGTGTAGTATTTGTCTATGTAGTCAAAATGGTGGTGAAAAGCGTTTCTTACTATATATCCGGTCAGCCCCTGCATCGGTGCGAGAAAAAATTTCATGTGATTGTGAATCTCCTCATTTATGATTAATCAGATTACTACATGCTACGCATTCCCGTAATCTGACTCTAACTTTTGATCCTTTAATCATAATATTGGAAAAAGCTTGAAATGTAAACCCCCATAACGTGAAAAGAAGCCGAGGGAAGCGGCTTCTTTTCGAGGAGTTTAGTTTATGAAAAAATGTTTAAAAAAGGGAATTTGTAAAGGTGTATCTCCTTTACGAGTAATACTATACTAAATAAATTTGTCCAAATTGTGTCCTTAATCGAAAAGAATAATAAAAAACTTAAATTATTTATGAAGAAAAAAGCTAAAAAAATCATTTGAATTTGCACATTGTATATATTGAAAAAAAACTTATAATTAGATACAATAGACAGTAAACGGGTAATTGTATCGGTTGAATATATATGATTAGGGAGCAGATAATATGAGTTATGCAGATAAGGTTTTTGTAGCGATGTGTCAGGATATTCTGGAAAATGGCACAAGCACTGAGGGAGAACTGGTGCGTCCACACTGGGAGGACGGCACGAGCGCCTATACAATAAAGAGATTCGGTGTCGTCAACAGATATGATTTGTCTAAGGAGTTTCCGGCTATCACTTTAAGAAAAACATATATAAAGAGTGCTACGGATGAGCTGCTTTGGATATGGCAGAAGAAATCCAACAATATCCATGATTTAAAAAGCCATGTGTGGGATGAGTGGGCAGATGAGGATGGCTCAATCGGCAAGGCATACGGCTATCAGCTTGGTGTAAAGCATCAGTATAAGGAAGGCATGATGGATCAGGTGGACAGAGTCATCTATGATTTGAAGCATACACCTTTTTCCAGAAGAATACTTACCAATATATATGTGCATCAGGATCTGCATGAGATGAATCTGTATCCGTGCGCATACAGCATGACCTTCAACGTGACACAGAAAAAGGGTGATGACAGGCTCACATTAAACGGTATCTTGAACCAGCGATCACAGGATGTGCTTGCGGCAAACAACTGGAATGTATGCCAGTATGCGGTGCTTATGCATATGCTGGCGCAGGTGTGTGACATGAGAGTCGGAGAGCTGGTGCATGTGATTGCAGATGCACACATTTACGACAGGCATGTGCCAATCGTTAAGGAGCTGATTGAGAGACCACAGTACGATGCTCCAAAGTTCTGGCTCAATCCTGATATAAAGGATTTCTATCAGTTTACGACGGATGATATCAAGATAACAGACTATGTGACAGGTGAGCAGATTAAGGATATACCTATTGCAGTCTAAAGAACGTGGATATGAAGCAAGTATAAGAAGCAAGTAATAGAAGGCTATTGTTCACCTGTCAGTGTGAACAGCAACGATTACAACAGGGAGAAAATCATGAATTTAATAGCAGCAGTTGATAATAACTGGGCAATTGGAAAAAACAACCAGTTGCTCGTTCGAATACCTATGGATCAGAAGTTTTTCCGCGAGATGACTACGGGAAAGGTTGTAGTCATGGGCAGAAAGACACTTGAGAGCTTTCCAAACAGCAGACCACTTAAGAATAGAACCAACATAGTGCTCACACACAACCCATCCTATGAGGTGGAGGGCGCTGTCGTGGTTCACTCACTTGACGAGCTTCACAAGGAGCTTGAAAAATACAATTCAGAGGATATTTATATCATTGGTGGACAGAAAATCTATGAGCAGCTCGTGGATGAATGCGATGTAGCCCACATCACAAAGGTGGACTTCGAGTATGATGCGGATGCATATTTCCCAAATCTTGATGAGAAGCCTGAGTGGCAGATTACAGGAGACAGCGAAGAGCAGACATACTTTGATTTGGAGTTTTATTTCCTTCGATATGAGAAAGTAAAATAAACTATTAAATATAGAAACGAGGATGACAGCAGTATGGACATCACAGGAAGAAAATTATTTGTAAAAGCATTGGAGGAGGAAGGCGTAGATACTATTTTCGCCTATCCGGGAGGAACAGTTACAGATTTATTCGATGAGTTATACAAGACTAATTCAATCAATCTGGTTCTGCCGAGACATGAGCAGGGCCTGATTCATGAGGCTGAGGGCTATGCCAAGTCTACAGGAAAGGTCGGAGTCTGCCTTGTGACAAGCGGCCCCGGTGCTACCAACACAGTTACAGGTCTTGCAGATGCGCATTACGACAATGTCCCGCTTGTTTGCTTTACGGGACAGGTACCGCTTCCGCTCATAGGAAATGATGCCTTTCAGGAAGTGGATATAGTCGGAATCACCAGAAATATCACAAAATATTCTGTTACAGTCCGTGACAGAAATGACCTTGGAAAAATTATAAAGATGGCATTTCATATTGCAAGGACCGGAAAGCCGGGCCCTGTACTGATTGATTTGCCAAAGGATATCCAGACCTCATCAGGTCCTGCAGAGTATCCGGACAAGGTGGAAATCAGAGGCTACCGTGTAAATGATACAGTACATGTCGGACAGCTTAAGCGTGCCTACAAGATGTTAAGGAGTGCCAAAAAGCCGCTTATCCTTGCCGGAGGCGGTATAAATGTTGCAAGAGCCAACGAAAACCTGCGCCGTTTTGCGGAGGCAGAGAATGTGCCTGTTGTCACCACAATAATGGGTAAGGGCGCTATACCGACCACTCATCCGCTTTATGTGGGTAACTGCGGTATGCACGGTAAATATGCGGCAAACAAGGCAGTCAGTGAGTGTGATTTACTTTTTTCAATAGGTACACGATTTAACGACAGAATAACAGGTGACTTAAACGAGTTCGCGCCAAAGGCCAAGATAGTACATATTGATGTGGATACTGCATCTATTTCACGAAATGTCGTGGTTGATGTGCCTATCGTTGCCGATGCCAATGTGGCACTTGACAAGTTAAACGAGTGGGCCGAGCCGAAAAAGACTGCTGAGTGGCAGAAGCAGATTAAGGCATGGGATGAGGAAAATCCTCTTGGCATGAGAAGAGACAAGGGCATGACACCTCAGATGATTATGGAGCATATCAATAAAAACTATAAGGATGCAATCTACGTTACAGATGTAGGTCAGCATCAGATGTGGGCTACACAGTACTTAGAGCTTGACAATAGCAGCCAGCTTCTTACATCGGGAGGTCTTGGAACCATGGGCTTTGGTCTTCCGGCGGCAATAGGTGCCAAGATTGCAAATCCTGACAAGGATGTTGTATGCATAAGCGGTGACGGCGGACTTCAGATGAATATACAGGAGCTTGCCACCTCAGTTGTACAGGGAGCGGGAGTGACCATCTGCGTGCTCAACAACTACTACCTTGGCATGGTGCGCCAGATGCAGCAGCTTTTCTATGGCAAGCGATATTCTGCAACCTGTCTTCGCAGAAGAAAGGGCTGCCCTGATGAGTGCAAGGGACCAAACGAGGCATGTCCGCCATACACACCGGATTTCATCAAGCTTGTTGAAAGCTATGGTGGACACGGAATCCGTGTGGAAAAGGAAGAGGATATCGATGCAGCCTTTGCAGAGGCAAAGAAATACAAGGATGTACCTGTAATTATTGAGTTTATGATTGCTACGGATGAGATTGTTCTTCCAATGGTCAAGAGCGGAAATCCTATGAGCGAAATGATTTTAAAGTAGGAGGTGCATAAGATGAACAATATTGAAATGAAAAACAGATGGATTGCACTTTATGTGGAGAATGAGGTCGGTGTTTTAGCAAAGGTTTCAGGACTTTTCTCCGCAAAATCCTACAATTTACAGTCTCTTACGGTTGGAACAACAGAGGATGAGACTATTTCCAGAATGACTATTTGTGTTACAAGCGATGATATTACCTTTGAGCAGATAAAAAAGCAGCTCAACAGAATGGTCGAGGTCATCAAGGTGATTGACCTGACTGATGTGCCTCTGCATATGAAGGAAATCCTCTATGTCAGGGTATCAAAGCTCACCCGCGAGGAAATCACCGATGTATTCCAGACAGCGCAGGTTTTTAATATTGACGTGGTGGACAAGAATGCCGACAGCGTGATCTTAGAGAGCAAGCTCACAGAGCACCGCAATGATGATCTTATTGCACTGCTCAAATCACAGTATAAGCATATATCGGTTGTGCGCGGTGGTGCCGTGGCAATCGAAGCTATGAGCACCGGCTGCCGCTAGATTATATATGGACTTTTGTGACAGTAATAGGCTGGATAATTAGTATGTGTTGTTGCACAATGGTTGAATTTGTGTAATATTACCATAGAGTAAGGGACGAGAAGAACCCTAATATGTATTTATAAGCGCTTACGAAGTGACTTAGATATTGTTAGAATTATGCCATGAAACACAGAAATGCCCTGCCATGGAAGGCAGGGCAAGGCGTTATGCACCATGGACGGCGCATAAAAGCCGGTTTCGTCAAGCATAGAAAACCCTAAAGCATAATTCTTACAATGTCTTAGTCACGTAGTTTTAAGCGCATAAATATATGTTAGGGTTCTTCTCGTCCCGTAGTCATTTACGCAAAGCATATATCTAGCGAGCCGCAACCTCAATAATCTCACCAACATACATAGTGTGCATATCGTGATCACCGTACCATTGATGCATAATGGCTTTATCAGTAAATGAAGCCTCGTCAACAGGCACAGCAGCCATCTTGCGGCAGAGGAATACGAGATTTGCCTCGTCCGGATATGGGATGCCATGGCGTGTGGCAGGAGTCAGACCGGCCTTTGACCATTTGTCTTCGCCACGTCCAGAGTGAGCACCACAGTATTTTAAGGCATCGCGGTATTTCTCGCTTAGGAAAGAAAGTGAGAAAAACTCACCATTGTCTATGAAATCCTTAGTGTATCTGGATTCCCTGATGAAAATAAATACGACATTTTTGCCCCAGAGGACACCGGTTCCACCCCATGAAACAGTCATGGTGTTTGATTTTTCCTTGTCACCGGCTGTCACGAGAGCCCACTCCTTGCTAAGCTTGGTGAATGGATTGATATCGAGCATGTCGATGGGATATGGTTGAAATGTATGCATAATTTCCTCCTGAATATTAATAAAATTGACAAAAGCTGCTAAGTGACATATAATACACTTAGTAAGGCAGTCGGTAGGTGAGTGCACTTCACCTGATCCGGCAAATTAAGTTAATAAGTTATCGTAAGAGATAGCCGTTCCCAGACTTTACCAGAGGCAGGACGGCTATTTCTTATGTTTTATGTGCATAAAATCATCCTTTCCGTAAGACTCGGATCAGATGAGAGCACGTCCCCCAACCACCTTAGTAAGTGTATTGCACGCAGTGCAAGTCAGAAAAATCAGAGATTTTCCTGACTGTACGGGCAGTCGCCCTATCAAATTAAAAATATATAAAAAGTGCTCAGCAAGCTGGCCTTTTTATATATTTTCAATTTGGCACTGCTCGTTGCCTACGCTCATTATATCATATGCGCCGAACTTTGTGCATATTATTGTAAAAAGATATTAAGGTAATAATATTCATGAAAAATCTGCACATTTTACAACAGGAGTCCATTGATGAGGGGCGGCTTCAGGTGAGAGTACGACAGAAAAACATGGGGACGCCGGTTGCGGATGCAAGGGTAGCAGTCAGCTATTCCGGGGATCCGCAGGGGAGGATAGAGGAGACTGATACCAATGAATCGGGAAGCATAGAGGCAGTTGAGATTGCCACTCCGCCACTTGAGTATTCTATGTCGCCCAGTGAGTCACAGCCGTATTCTGAGGTGACGGTGACTGTTTCAGCTAACGGATACAGAAATATCACGGTTTCGGGCGTTGAGGTGATGCCAGACAGACTTTCCATACAGGATATTGAGCTGGAAGCACTTGATGCACCGGGAAATGCTGTGGACAATATTGTTATTCCGGCACATACACTCTACGGTGATTATCCTGCCAAGATACCTGAGCCGGAGATTATACCGGTTGCTGAGACAGGTGAGATTGTACTTAACCGTGTGGTGATTCCGGAATATGTTATTGTGCATGATGGAGCGCCATCGGATTCCACTGCGGCAAATTATTATGTCAGATATAAGGACTACATCAAAAATGTCGCTTCCAGTGAGATATATGCGACCTGGCCTGATGCCACTATAAGGGCAAATGTGCTTGCAATTATGTCATTTACGTTAAACAGGATATATACGGAGTTTTATCGCGGAAAGGGCTATAATTTTAATATCACCTCATCCACGGCATATGACCACAAATTCATCTATGGCAGAAATATATATGACAATATCTCGCTGATAGTAAATGAAATGTTTGAAAACTATCTGTCGAGACCTAATGTGAAGCAGCCGATTCTGACGCAGTACTGTGACGGACAAAAGGTTTCCTGCCCGAGCTGGATGACACAGTGGGGCTCTAAAAGCCTTGGGGATCAGGGCTACAGTGCAATTGAGATACTCAGATATTTTTACGGCAGCAACATGTATATCAATACCGCGGAGGCTGTATCAGGAATCCCTGCGTCATGGCCGGGCTACAATATAGGCATAGGCTCGTCCGGACAGAATGTATACCAGATACAAAGGCAGCTCGCCCGCATCGCAAAGGCATATCCGGCAATTCCGTCTATTGTGCCGGATGGAATATACGGACCAAAGACAAAGGAAGCCGTGGAAAAATTTCAGGCTGTATTCGGCCTTCCGGTATCAGGCGTGGTGGACTACAGTACATGGTATGAGATATCAAATATATATGTAGCGGTGACACGTATTGCGGAGCTTGCTTAATTGGATTAAAGGTGCAAAACAGTGCTGGAAAGAGAAAAAACGATGTGATATTATATAAATTAAAAGTAACTATTCAGAACCCTATTTTTAGATAAAGAAAGAAAATTTTATGAACACAGAAACCCAAAATTACAAGATAATTGTGGCATACGACGGCACACGCTACAAGGGCTGGCAGGTGCAGAAATCCACAGATGATACAATACAGGGAAAGCTTCAGCATGTGCTTTTCACGCTGGCAGGAAAGCCGGTTGAGGTCATAGGCTCAGGACGCACGGATGCGGGAGTGCATGCGGTGGGGCAGGTGGCAAGCTTTCACATGCCGAAGCACTTTTCCAAGGAGGAGATATTTATATGGCTGAATGAGCATCTGCCGGCAGATATTGCGGTGACAGATATTTCAAATGTGCCTGACAGATTTCATGCCAGGTACAATGCCGTGTCAAAGACATATGTGTATACAATACACACCGGTATCGTGTCCGATGTGTTCAGGAGAAAATATGTATACGACTATGATAAGCCGCTTGACACAGACAGGATGAAAAAAGCAGCAGCATATCTTTTCGGAGAGCATGATTTTAAAGCCTTTTGTGGCAACAAACATATGAAAAAGTCAACGGTCAGGACGATTTTTTCTATAGATATAGAAAAAACAGGAGCCGATATTGTTATCAGCTACACCGGAGATGGATTTTTACAGAATATGATAAGAATCATCACAGGAACGCTTATCGAGGTGGGCGACGGAAGGAAAAATCCGGATGCTGTGATGGGAATTTTAGCTTCAAAGGATAGGGCACAGGCAGGCTACACAGCACCGGCGTGTGGGCTGCGCCTGGAAAGGGTAGATTATGGCAAAGTGGTATGTTAGTGCGAAGAAAGCTGATTTTGCGGCAATCGGAGCGAGGTTTGGAATAGACCAGGTGACGGCGCGGATAATCAGAAACAGAGGTGTGATAGGAGATGACGCGGTAAATGAATTTTTAAACGGCAAAATCTCAGACATTGCAGACCCGGCTCTTTTAAAGGATGGTCAAAGGCTGGTTGACATTCTTACACAAAAGATAGCTGACAAGGCCAAAATCAGGATAATCGGTGACTATGATATAGACGGAGTGATGTCTACATATATTCTTGTGAAGGCACTTAAAAGAGCAGGTGCGTGTGTGGACTATATGATTCCAGACAGAGTTAAGGATGGCTATGGTCTGAATGTGCACCTGATCGACAAGGCTTATGAGGATGGGATAGACACTGTGGTCACCTGTGACAACGGAATTGCAGCGATTAAGGAAATCGCCCATGCAAAGGAGCTTGGAATGACAGTTCTCGTAACAGACCACCATGCAGTGCCGTTTGATGATATAGAGGGTAAAAAGATTTACAAGGAAAGCAAAGCAGATGCCATTGTAAATCCGCATCAGATAGAGTGCAGCTATCCGTACAAGGAGCTTTGCGGAGCAGCGGTTGCCTGGAAAATCGTCATATTACTATATAGAAAAATCGGCATAGATGAGAAAGAGGCCATGGACTTTATAGAGAATGTGGCATTTGCAACAGTCGGTGATGTCATGCCGCTGACAGGTGAAAACCGTATACTCGTAAAGGCCGGCTTAAAGAGTATTCATCATACGACAAATATCGGCATGAAAGCCCTGCTGGAATGTTGTAATATAGAGGCTGAAAATGTAGATGCATATCATTTTGGATTTGTCCTTGGGCCATGTGTCAATGCGACCGGCCGTCTGGATACAGCCAAAAGAGCACTTGAGCTGTTTTTATGCGACAGGCAGGAGGATGCCATGTGCATCGCATCAGAGCTTGTAGCGCTCAATGATGACAGAAAGGAAATGACTGCAAAGGGTGTGGAAACCGCAGTTGAGATATATGAGAGGGACAATTACGAAAAAGACAGGGTGCTTGTCATATATCTGCCGGATGTGCATGAGAGCATAGCAGGAATCATAGCAGGCCGTATCAGGGAGAAATACAATAAGCCAACCTTTATACTCACAAAGAGTGAGGACGGTGTAAAGGGCTCAGGGCGCTCGATAGAGGAATACTCAATGTATGAGGAAATGTGCAAATGCAGTGAGCTGTTTACGAAGTTTGGAGGCCACCCGATGGCTGCAGGACTTTCACTGCCACAAGAAAATGTTGAGCCATTCCGTCAGAAAATAAATGAGTATGCGTCGCTTACTGACGATGACCTCGTGCCCAAAATACATATAGATGTGCCGATGCCGGTGGATTATGTATCAATGCGACTGGTGTCTGAGTTTTCAGTGCTGGCACCGTTTGGAAAGGACAATCCAAAGCCTGTTTTTGCGGATAAAAATCTACGTGTGAGCCGCATGTGGGTGGTTGGCAAAAACAACAATGTGCTTAGGCTTTCACTGATATCCTCATATGGCACGCCGATCAATGCAATTTATTTTGGTGATATAGAAAGCTTTTTTGACTATATCAGGCAAAGGTTTGGTGCGGACGCACTTGAAGCTGCACAAAGAGGAAGGTTCAATAATATAGTGCTGTCCGTAGTATATTCACCAAAGATAAATGTATTCAGGGAAAATGAGTCACTGCAGTTTGAAATACAGTATTATAAGTGATATTATATTCTAAAAAGGTAACCGCTAGAGGTAAAGGAGGAGAAAATAAGTAATTGAATATATTGTCAAATGTGATTAAATGTGTTTAAATATACTCAAAGGAGTAAATTATTATGAATACATCAAATATCACAAATTATAAGCCAAAAGATTTTGCTGAACTGTTA